>CAZBDC010000235.1:0-7596 GCA_964490575.1 uncultured Anaerolineaceae bacterium
GATAATGAGCGGTGACTGGAGTTCAGACGTGTGCTCTTCCGATCTCGCTCTCGACGCCCAGCTTTAGCAGGTTGGCCAGGCTTTTTCCATTAATGATCCTGTCTCCATAGCGGACATGCACTTCTGCTGAAAATGTCTTGGCCAGGCTGGCAAATACAGTTGCTGGCCTGGCATGCAGCCCGGTTGGATTCTGGATGATCAGGTCGACATAGTCCGGGAAGTCATCCATTGCCTCGACAGGCGCCGGGGAGCTTGCTCGCTCGCCGCTTAAGGCGCGGATAATATCATCCGGGTCATTTGTTTTTGCCAGACGGTTCACGGTGACTTCGTCGGTCAGTACATTGGTCAGGTTGGCAAGGATGCCGATGTGTTCGTCTGAGCGTGCGGCGATAGCGACAACCAGGTAGACGGTTTCGCCCCGGTTCCACTCAATCCCCTCGGGCACCTGAACGACGGAGATCCCCGTTCGAATGATCAATTCGCGATCCTTTGGCAACCCATGTGGGATCGCAATTCCATTCCCAAGAAAGGTATTTGCGACCTTTTCCCGGGCTAACATGCTGTCAACATAACCCGGTTTCATATACTGGCTGTTGACCAGCAGGCTCCCGGCCGCTCGAATAGCCTCTGCTTTGTTCGTTACCCTGGCATGAAGTTGGACGTTGCTTTGTTCTAATTCCATAATCTTTTGCTCCTTCCGCGTGTAAGAGTCTCAACAATGACGCTTGGATCATCCGTATGGATTAACAGTTCAATCTCACCCGGCGATTGGAGCAGCGCGACCAGGTTGGCCAGTACGTCGATGTGCTGGTCATCTTTGCTGGCCAGACCGAGGACGAGGTGAGCGTACTCGCCAGGCATCCATTCGATGCCAGATGGAATCTGCATGACCGAGATGCCGGTCCGATAAACGAACTGCAGATCAACCCGTTGGCCGTGGGATATTACAACGCCGTGGCCGAGATAGGTGGTCTGGAAGCGCTCGCGCGCCAGCATTCCGTCAACGTATGCAGGCGCAACACATCCTGCCGTCACCAGCATCTCGCCAGCTTGCCGGATGGCATCTTCTTTCTTTTCTGGGTTTGCTCCCAGGAGCACCATCTCGTTCCTTAAGACATCCATAACACATCCGTTTGGGCTTTTCTATGATTACTGGCGTATAACTGCCGGCTTGCAGTGTCCGCGCCAGTGTTCAGGTTATGAAATCTGCCCAACTATCCTATAATTACTGGTAGGAAAGGAAGGATGAGAGATACTTTCAAAATAAGTTATGGTGATGGTGGCTTAACTATAAAATGGAATTCGTTCAAGGGAGAGCGTACCTGCGGAAAGATGGGGAGAGTCGCTATACCCGCTTAGACAGGTCAGATGGTGCTGAAAGGAGTCGACCCGCCTGGGCTGTGAAAATGCGCTTGAGCGTTCGCATAAACAATCATAGCACAATTCCTGGCAATTGGATGTCTCGGATCTGGCCGAAAAAATTGGATGGGCCACGCTGGTGAACTGCCTCAAGAGATTTTTCTATACCAGATTCGCCGGGGATTATACCGGCCGTGGAAAAGGCTTATTTCTCTGATCTCCATTCGGTTATAATCGAACGCGCCTGGGTTGCCGGGAAGCTTAAATAAAAACGAAGTGAAAAATATGAACCCACTTATCATCGCTGCAGTCTTCATCGCAATCGTCCTGATCATCTGGTTGGGGCTGCAAGTTGCCCCCAGGTCCTTTCCGAATCACCCGCAGCGCACGCCTGCGCTGCGCACCGTTCCGCTGCCAGAAGGCCTGCCAGCTCCGGTCGAGCGTTTTTACCGGACTGTGTACGGCGACGAGGTCCCGGTGATCGAAACGGCGGTACTCAAAGGTGTTGGCCGGATCGCTCCCTTTGGGGTGAGGATGCCCGCCCGCTTCCTCTTTGTCCATGAGGCTGGCAAAGGTTATCGCCATTACATCGAGGCGACCTGGTTTGGCCTCCCGATCATGAAAGTCAACGAGCGCTACGTGGACGGGCGCAGCCTGTTTGAAATCCCGGTGGTTGGGACGCTGGATAACGACGCCAGCACTAACCAGGGCGCTAACCTGGCGGTGTGGGCTGAAGCAGCCTGGTTCCCGTCCATTTGGGTCACCGACCCGCGCGTGCATTGGCAGCCGGTGGACGAATACACGGCCATCCTATACGTGCCGTTTGAAGACAAGGAAGAAAACTTTGTCCAGCGCTTCAACCCTGAAACCGGTTTGCTCGACATGATGGAAGCAATGCGCTACCGTGAAACGGGCGACCAGGCAAAAAAGATCCTGTGGATTACCAGCGACCTGCCCGGACCAAAGATCGAGGGGACTCGGCTCGGCGCCGTAGGTGCGGCGACCTGGCTCGACCAGGGCAAGCCGTGGGCCATCTTTACCTTGCAGGACGTGGTTTATAATGTGGATGTGAGCGAATATATCCGCCAGAAAGGGCCGTGAGAATGAGCGTATCTACCCTGAAACAAACCACCGACCCGGCCGGGTTGGCCTCAGACCACCTGCGCGCGTTGTGGTACGACCTGCACGGCGATTGGGACACCGCCCACCGCATTGTCCAGGTAATGCAGGACGTCAACGCCATGTGGATTCACGCGTACCTGCACCGCAAGGAGCCAGACATTTGGAACGCGAAGTACTGGTACCGCAACGCTGGCAAGCCCTATCCGGAAGGGCAGAGCTTTGAAGCCGAGGCGGAAACCATCCTGGCGGCGCTGGAGGAATGACGACCGTTTAAGGATTGGGTATCGAGCCGCTGGTCACCAACTTCGGCAGCGATTTCTACTCACCGACCGGGTTCTCCAGCAGCAACGCACCGACCCGTACTCGCACCCGGTCGCCTGGCGCCAGGGAAAATGATTCCGGCGGGACAATGCCGGTGCCTGTCATCAGAAAAGCTCCGCCGGGGAAGTCTAACTCTCGGAACAGGTAAGCAGCCAGATCCGTGAAGGTGCGCTTCATTTGGGCTGTGGTGGTGGTGCCGGAAAAGACCGGCTGCCCATCGCGTTCGATCTCCAGCCCGATTGGCAGATCGCTTAGTTCTTCGGGTTGGCCAACCAGGACGATTTTCGGCCCCAGCGCGCATGAGCCGTTATAGACCTTGGCCTGCGGCAGGTAGAGCGGGTTCTCGCCCTCGATGTCGCGCGAGGAGACGTCGTTGCCGGCCGTGTAGCCGCACACCTGACCGTCGCGGTTGAGCAGCAGAACCAGTTCGGGCTCGGGCACGTTCCAGTGACTGTCGCGCCGCACGCGGATCGGGCTGCCCGGTGGGACCACCCGCCAGCCGCTCGACTTAAAAAACAGTTCGGGGCGTTCGGCCGCATAGACCCGCTGGTAAATGTCACCGCTGGTCGACTCGGCCTCGCGCGCTTCGCGGCTGCGCAGAAAGGTGACTCCGCTGGCCCATACTTCCTGGTAATCTTCTATCGGCGCAAGCGGCTGTCCGGCGACAGGGCCACCAGCCGCCACTGCGTTGAGCAGGTCGGCCTGCATGGCAGCCGGCATTTCAAGCAACAAATTGAGGGTGAAGGAGACCGGCAAAAAGCGGTCGTTGACGGCCCAGCGCGGGCCGGCAGGGGTTTGCAATCGGGTAAGATTCATGGGTTTACCTGCGTATAGGCGATATGGATGAATTCCTGGCACATCGCGTCGATGGCCTCCTGGGTGTGCCCGGCGCCGACCGGGTCGGAATACCAGCGCGGGATAAAGCCGCCTGCGGGCCGACCGAGCAGGGCTGTCATCTTGCGGCAGTAGGCGCGGATTTCGTCTGGCGTGCCGTATACCATCGTGTTCTGGATGTCGACCGGGGCGAAGAAGGTCAGCCGCCCGCCGAACCTGGCCCCTAACAGTTCCAGGCCCATATTTTCCTGCTGGTCCATGTGGACGGCGTCCAGCCCAATCTCGATCAGTTCGTCCAGGATATCGACGATGTAGCCGCATGAGTGCAGGAAGGTATTCAGCCCGGCCTCGTGGGCGGCCCGGAAAATGCGCGCATAGCGCGGCTTCCAGATCTGGCGCCAGGCGCGCGGAGAGATCATCAGGCTGTTCTGCAGGCCCCAGTCGTCGCAGAAAATCAAGCCATCCGCGCCGGCTTCGGCGTAGCGGCGGATGGCAACCAGGTTCATCTCGACCAGCAGGTCGATCAGCCCACACAGCTCGGAGGGGTGATCGTAGATATCCATCCAGGTGTTTTCCAGCCCGCGGATGAAATGGACCCGTTCATAGATCGAGATGCCGCTGGCCAGGATGAACTTATCCCCGGCCTGCTCGCGCAGCCCATCCAGGACCTTCCAGCGGTGCGGAGCGTTAATGTCGGGGATAGGCAGGTGGCCAAAGTCGTCCCAGCTTTTCAGCGGGAAGTCTTTGACCTCGCCCAGGTTGGTTTTGCCGAGATTCTTCCACACCGCGCCCCACTCGTCGACACCCGAGCGGGGACGGTCGTCGGGTGAGGGCGACATGCCGGTCCAGAAAAAGTCTGTGCCGTAGCGGGGTGGCAGGTCGTAAGGCAGCCGGTTGGGGCTCTCGAATCGGAGCGTGCGGATGACCAGTTCGCGTGAGTTCATGCGTTAATTGTCCTTCAAGACGCGCTGGAAGACAAGCAGTTTGAAGCTCGAAAACAACAAGGCCGGCTGGTTGGCTGGTAACCGGTTCCTGGCAGGAGCGGTCATTGACAAAACAGCCTTATAATAATCTCAAGCGTCTGCCACTGTTCTCATGCAATTGCCATCATCCATCGCCAATCCCAAACCCGGAGTTGAACCCATGACCCAGATTGTCCGTGCTGTGCAGAATGGAATGGTGGAATGGACTTACCGTTCCCAACGCGTATATGCCGATCCTTTTAACCAGGTGGTGCTTGACCTCGAGATTCACGGCCCGTCTGGACAGACCTGGCGCGTGCCGGGCTTTTGGGCCGGCGGTGATACGTGGCGAGTTCGCTTTGCCCCACCCGAGCCGGGTTCTTACACCCTGCGCACTGTTTGCAGCGATTCGCAGAACCCTGGCCTGCACGAGCAGGGGGATCATCTGGAAGTTGAACCTTATCGTGGCCTCAACCCGCTCCTGGCCCACGGCCCTTTGCGGGTGGCCGCCAGCCGGCGAACGCTTGAGCATGTTGATGGGACGCCTTTCTTCTGGCTGGGCGATACCTGGTGGATGGGGCTGTGCCAGCGCCTGCAGTGGCCCGAGGATTTCCACGCCCTGGCCGCGGACCGGGCTTCTAAGGGGTTTTCGGTCATTCAGATTGTGGCCGGGTTGTATCCTGACATGCCTGCTTTTGACCCGCGCGGCGCCAACGGGGCCGGTTTTCCCTGGGAGGAGGGCTTTACCCGCATCAACCCGGCCTACTTCGACCGGGCCGACCGACGCATCGAGTGCCTGATCGAATCGGGGCTGGCGCCCTGCATCGTGGGTTGTTGGGGCTATTACCTGCCCCTCCTGGGGGTGGACAGGATGAAGCAACACTGGCGCTACCTGGTGGCACGCTGGGGAGCTTATCCAGTAATCTGGTGCCTGGCCGGCGAGGCTGCCATGCCCTATTATCTGTCCACCGGTAAGGCTCATGACCGCGACGTGCAGGTGGCCGGCTGGACTGAACTGGCCCGCTATCTGCGCCAGGTTGACCCTTATCACCACCCGATCACGATTCACCCCACCCAGGTCGGGCGTGACCAGGTCCTCGACGACAGCCTGTTGGATATCAACATGCTCCAGACCGGTCATGGCGGCGAAGGCAGCCTGAAAAACACTGTGGCGGCGATCACCCGCGAGGTGGCGCGCACTCCATCCATGCCAACCCTGGTTGGCGAGGTCAGCTATGAGGGTTTCCTGCATTACACCGGCGCAGAAGTCCAGCGCTTCGCCTTTTGGGCGACAGTCCTGTCAGGCGCCGCCGGGTTTACCTACGGCGCCAACGGCATCTGGCAGGTTAACCAGCCGGGACGGCCCTATGGCCCTTCGCCGCACGGCGCAACCTGGGGAAATCGCCCCTGGCAGGAGGCCGCCCGGCTGCCCGGTTCAGCTCACCTGGGCCTGGCCCGCCGGCTGCTTGAACGCTACCCCTGGCAGGAGTTCGCCCCTCATCCGGAGTGGGTCGATCCGGCCGGACCGACCGATCATGTCGCCTATCCCTTCGCGGCCGGAAATGATGCTGTGCGAGTGGTTTACTTCTACGGACCGAATTTCCCCTGGGCGCAGCCTTTCACCCTGCGCCAGCTCGACCCGGCTGCGCGCTACCGGGCCTTCTTTTGGGATCCGCGCACCGCTGAGGAGTTCCCCATTCCAGAGATTATCCCTGGCGAGGGTGGCTGCTGGCCAATACCCAACCAGCCTGAACTGCTTGATTGGGTATTGGTGGTGGAAAAGGCGAGGGAGTGAAAAATTCTGGAATGGTTGCCCTTCCCGATGACCTTTTCCCAATCCTGCGCCATTGGGCTTCGATCCTGGGCACCGATCCGCAGATCCGCCGGCTCAGCGAAAAGCATACCGTCCTGGCTGTCCAGTCCCCCGGCGGCGAGCAGTACATTCTCAAAGCCGCAGACGGTACGGCCTTCGCGGAGCATATCGCCGGGCGACTGGACCTGCTCAATTACCTGCACACGCAGAGAGTCCCAGTGGCAGCGCCCGTCCCAATCGATGGTGCCCCGCGGGAATTCCTGGTCGAGGTGGGCGGGCAGCGCTATTGGCTCGCGCCCTACCTGGCATCCGGTTACGCCGCGGAGACCCCGGACTGGTATGCCAACACCGGCGCTGCGATTGCTCACCTGCACCGCGCCCTGGCCGCCTACCCGGAGACGATCCACTCCTGGCGGATGGACCTGGTTCGCGACACGTTGAAAGTGGACGCGCCGCTGCTGCGTGAGCGCCTGGCGGAGACAGGCGCGGTGGCCTTCAACCGCGCCGTTAATTATCTGGCCCAACGCCTGCCAGGGCGGCTGCCTGGGCTGCCGGCCCAGCACATCCATGGTGACTGCCACGGCGGCAACATCCTTTGGGAGGGCGAGCATGTGTCTGGCTTTGTCGACCTCGATCACCTGCCCTGGGGCCCGCGCGTCTACGACCTGGGCTACTTCCTGGCCGACACCGCCAAGAACCGCTTCTGCCGGCCGGGGGATATCTCGGGTTGGTTTGCCGGGCTGCGGCCGTTTTTACAGGGCTACCAGTCCGGTTTGGCGCTTTCCGGTGCGGAAATTACCATCCTGCCGGCCGTTATGATGGCCGTCCAGGTGCGCTTTGCAGCCTGGTTCGCGCGTCACGAGGATCCCGAACGAGTCCAATTTAACCTGGAAGCGCTGTACTGGCTGGATGAGCAGTCCGGGAGGATCCTGCGGGAGATGGAGGAGGCAGAAGACGCGGAAAAAGGGAGATTGGGGGAATCGGTGACACTTCAAGTGTCGAAGCCGCCGTCGTAATACAGCCGCCCGCGAATGGGTCATTGCCCTATTCTATCATTTTGTAATAAAATAGCTGGACCGCCCGTTTTTGATTCTATATGGGACCTGAGACAATATCTTCAAGGATTACTGCTATGCCTCCTGCTCGTTCCTCTTACCGTTTTCTGCTTGGCCTTGCCCTGCTGCT
>CAZBDC010000236.1:0-7593 GCA_964490575.1 uncultured Anaerolineaceae bacterium
ACACCCTATCCTACACTCTTTCCCTACACGACGCTCTTCCGATCTGGAAGAAAAATACCCCGATAAAAGCCAGCCCGGCCAGCAGCAGGCCGCTGATGGTGAACGGCAGCAGCGAAAACCACTCCAGGCGGTTCTCCAGGCGCAGGCAGTCCTGGCAGAGCGGCGGGTCCAGATCCAGGGTGAGCGGCTTTTTCCTGGAATACTCCTTCAGGGTGAACGAAACCTGGCGCGTGCCCGCCGGCGGATTTCCACACTTCAGGCACTGCTCAGGGAAGACCAGTTTTGGGGGCTGGCGGGGCGACTTGATCGGGACAGTCAAAGTCCACATGCTTCACCTCTATCAAACCGATTGTTAATAAAGAAAAGTTTATCATAATAGAAGCCATTTGCAAGTGCACCAGGAAGGATAACTGCACAGGAGTTCTGTCTTCGCCGGCCGGAAAAGACCCGCCGCGACAGGCAGGCTGGCGCGGAAACAGGCCATCCACGAATACAAGAGAACGAATAAGCGAATGTGGACCGCACACTCCAGGTGGCTCCACGCAGCGGTGAAATGGTGCGGCGTAGGATTAATCGAAGATTTGCCATTTCCAAGGCTTTAAATCTCACCCGAAATGATGGATAATAAAAAGCAGTGGGCGATAGTGCAGCCTGTGGACCACCGCGCGCTACCGGGACGCCCAGAACCCGTGGGGGATGGTCTGCTTTTCGGAGACCGGCCTGCCGGATGATTTTGGTCAGGTATGGAGTTCTTGATGAGCCAGCAGACGCGTTTTTCGGCAGCCGTCATCCAGGATGGCAGGATCCTGTTAGTCGAGCACCACTTCTTCGCCAACGGCGAGCGCTATTGGGGCCTGCCCGGCGGGCGGCAGGAACCCGGCGAGACGGACGAGCAGACCGTCGCCCGGGAAGTGCTGGAAGAGACCAACCTGGTGGTGCGGGTCGAGCGGCTGCTGCTCGACGAGGCGTCCTCCGGGGGCGGGCGTTACAACCGCTACCAGACCTACCTGTGCACCCCGCTTTCCGGCGAGGCGCGGGCGGGGTCCGAGCCGGAGCGCGATTCGGCCAGCGTGTACGAAATCTCGGCGGTCTGCTCTGTCGACCTGGCCGACGAGTCAGGCTGGGGGGACGATATCCGCGAGAACCCGGTGACCGGCCCGCTGCTGCGCAGGATCCGCGAAAGCCTGTCTTCTATTTAGCAGGAGGAGCCGTCCAAAAAGTATTTCGGTTGAGTTTTCCACCCCCACTTGGGGGGGTGGAAAAATCAAAACTTTTCTTCTATTCGATCGTCTCGAACAGGGCGTTCCCGATCAGGCGGAAGGTCACCTCGGGGTGGCCGCGGAAGGTCGTGTCGAGGCCAATCAGGGTGGCGTGCGTGCCGCCGCTGGCCGCGTGGACGACGGCCGGCGCGCCCTTAGCCGGGCTGGTCTGCCAGCCGGGGAAGAAGCCGGACACGACGAAGTCGCCCGGGTCGATGCTGGCGGCCACGTTCACGCCTGGCCCGAGCGCGGTGAAGTACACCAGCGTGTTGGCGAAGGCATAGTCATCGCCAGGGTAACCGGCCGCCACCGAGTCGCCGGCGCTGTAATCGACCTGCACGATGCCGTTGCCCGCCAGGGTGGCGCTGGAACCGCTGACGATCCCGGACCCCAGCCCGACGCTGACGCCGTTATTGCGCAGCCCAACGTAGTCGCCGCCGGCGCTAAAGAAGGCCTGCAGCCCGGCGCGGCGGGCCGCATTCAGGCCGTTCCAGCTCTGGCTGAAGTTGACCAGCACGTCGTAATTGGCCAGCTCGCCGGTGGTAAAGGCGGCCGCGCTGATCAGGGTGTAGTCAAAGCCAAGCGTGCGCAGGGCCCAGGCCGTGCCCTCGTCGGCCAGCAGGGCAATTTTCAGCGGGCGCAGCGCGGCCGCATCCGCCGGCATGGCCTTGAGCGCGGAAACATCCAACCCCGCGCCGTTGGCGAGCCGGTTGGCCAGGGCCGGGTCCCCCGCCACCAGCAACGTGCCGGCTGGGAAGCTCCGCCCGCCGTCGCTGAAGGCCGACTTCGCCCGCAGGACGGTCTGCCCCTCGGCCAGGAGCCGGTTGGCGACCTGGAAGGCGGCCAGGGTGTTGGGCGCGAAGGCATACGCGCCGGCTCTCCCGCCCTCGACCGAGCCCTTCGGCGCATCGGCTTTGTTCACCGGGGCGGTTTTGATATTGATTGGGTCCTGGACGGCCACGCGGCTGACGCCCCACAGGAGCGGGTGGCTCCAGGCGACGGGCGGCGAGTAGAACTGCAGCTCGGTGTTGTCGGAAAGGTCGGGGCCGCTCTCCAGGATGGTGTTGGCCAGCCCGCGTTTGGGCTGGTCCATCCGCACCACGTACGTCCCGGCCGGGTATTCTACCCCGTTGGCGGCGAACTTCTGGCTGGCCTGTTCCACCTGGATATTGTTGGCCAGCAGGAACTCGACCAGGCGGGCCGGGGCGTGGTCGCTGACCTGGAAGGGCGCGTCCTGCGGGATCAGGTAAGCGGCCGGGAAGTCAACCAGGTCGAGCCAGGTGTACTGGTCATACGAGGTCCAGGCCAGGTAGTCATCCGGGACGCGCAGCTGCGGCAGGTCGAGGAACCCGCGCCGGAAGATTTCGACCTGGTCGTTCAGCATCGCCTGGCGGTTGGCGACCACAAAATTCAGCGCGCCCCACACGGCCCAATAGTGGGCGTCCACGCCGCGGTAGTCGCGGTAAGGGGTTTCAAGGGTGTGGCCGTACGAGCCGTGGAACATCGAGTACATGGGCACGTAAGAGGGCGCCCAATCGTCCCAGCCCAGGTCGAAATCGCGGAAGGGGATCTGCGCCGCGAACCCGGTCCGGGCCAGCAGTTCGGCTTCCATCGCCTCAGCCTGCCGGAAAGCCCAGTTGATGTACAGGTCGTACTCGTAGTTGGGGTTGTGCGGCGGCGTGCAGGGCTCGATCAGCATCGGGTTGACGAAGCCGTGCAAATCGAGGGTCACCATCGGGTTCCATTCTTTCAGAATGCGCACCGTGGCCTGGGTTTCGGGCTGCGATTGGGTGATCATATCGCGGTTGATGTCGAAGCGGTTGGCGTTCGCGCGGGTGCCCAGCACGCGCCCGTCCGGGTTCTGCACCACGTTGACCAGCACGATCATATTGTTCAGGATGGCCTGCACCTCGGGCGTGTCTTCGTAGGCCAGGGTCTCGATCAGGCGGATGGCCGCGTCGACGCCCGGGTATTCATTGCCGTGGATGCTGGCATTGATGAAGACCGGCACCTTGAAATCGCCCAGCTTCTCGATCATCTCCTGGGCTTTTTCGGGATCTTTGAGCATCTGCTGCCGGATGGCCTGGTACTCGCCCAGGCGGCCCTGCGCCTCGGGGGCCGAGATGGTGGCCAGGAACAGGTTGCGCCCGCCGGCCGACTGCCCGATCACCTCCACCTGCACGCGGTTGCTGTTCAGCTCAATCTCGCGCAGCTTCGGGGCGATTTCTGAATAAAGGATCGAGTCGTAGGAGGGAGAAGGCACTTCCGGTTCGGGGGTTACCTCCCACCAGTTGCCTGCCCCCTGCTGTTCGGGGCTGGCGCTGGCGGTGTTGGGGGACACGGCCAGCACCAGCGCGATCACCAGGAAAAGCAAGCGTCTCATCACGAGGGTATTCGGTTTCATCCATTAACTCCTGACTGTCTGAAAAGTGGGTTTCCGCCTTTGGTCGCTCGACCAAAAGGTAGCCTATTTATAGATAAATTTTATCTTTTTTGCAAGAGTTAAAATGGACGAATTTATCTCCGCAACCGGCTTTATAATAAAGAGTGAGCTTTCTCTCATGCGATCTTCTTCCCCCTCCCCCACCGGCCTGGTGGCCGATATCGACCGCTTCGCCGTCCACGACGGGCCGGGCATCCGCACGGCGGTGTACCTGAAGGGCTGCCCGCTGCGCTGTCCGTGGTGCCACAGCCCCGAGACGCAGCGCGCGCAGCCCGAGCTGGTCTTTTATGCCGCCCGCTGCACCGCCTGCGGGCTGTGCCTGCCGGCCTGCCCGGAGGGGGCGCTTTCCCTGGCGGAGCCCCGGATCGCCGTCGACTGGGCGCGCTGCACGCACTGCGGCGAATGTACAAAGGTCTGCTACCCCGGCGCGTTGAAGCTGCTCGGGCGGTGGGTGACGGCGGATGAGCTGCTGGCCGAGATCGAGCGCGACCGGCCCTTCTTCCAGGCTTCGGGCGGCGGGGTGACCCTGACCGGCGGCGAGGCGACTGCCCAGCCCGCGTTCTGCCGGGCGGTGCTGGCCGGCTGCCGGGCGCGCGGGATCCACACCGCGCTGGAGACCAACGGCTGCGCGCCCTGGGCGGTCTACCAGGACCTGGCCGGGCTGGTGGACCTCTTTCTGTACGACGTGAAGCTGGTGGACGACGACCGCCACCGCGCGCTGACCGGCGCATCTAACCGGCTGGCGCTGGAAAACCTCGCCCGCCTGGCCGGGCTGGGCGCGGAGATCGTCGCACGCGTGCCGTGCATCCCGGGGCTGAACGACTCCCCGGAGGATATTTCCGCCGCCGCGGCGCTGGTCAGCCGGCTGGGGCTCAAGCGGATCGACCTTCTGCCGTATAATGAGACTGCCGGGGCCAAGTACGCCTGGCTGGGGCGCGAATACCCGCTGCCCGGGCTGAAAACCCAGGCCCCCGACCAGATGGAAGCCCTGGCCGGGCTGTGCCGCTCGTCCGGGCTGTCGGCGCAAATTGGCTGATTGATTTTTTCCCCTCTCCAAATTTTTCCAAAATTTGGAGAGGGGACCAAGGGGTGAGGTTCTTCCCCCCCACCTGGAGATGAAATGACCACTGTTACCTGCAACCCACCCGCCGTTTCAGCGGATAAGACCCTGCCCGCCGCGGATGGCTTCACCCCGCGTGTGGCCCGCCTGCACGCGCGCCTGCAGGAGGCCATGCTGCGCAGGCAGGAAAGCTGGAAGCCCGCCAGCCTGGCCCTGGAGCCTGAGATGGCCCGCCTGCCGCTGCTCCTGCGCCGCGCCCGGGCCGTGGCCCGCGTGCTGGACGAGATGCCGCTCGAGATCTCCGCGGACGAGCTGCTGGTGGGCAAAACCGCCCGGGATGGCGTGATCGTGCGCACCAGCCTGCCCGAGTTTGCCCTGGCGGAGGAAAAAGAGCGCGCCGCGGCGGAGGGCTTCACCATCGCCGGCGGCCTCTCGCACAAGACGCCCGACTACCCGGCCGTCCTGAATAAGGGCCTGCGCGCCATCATCGCCGAGATCGAGGCCAAAGAGGCCGATATCGCAACCCGGCCTGAATCGGCTGAAAACCAGGAGAAGATCCTCTTCATGCAGGCCATGCGCGTCGAGTGCGAGGCGGTCATCCGCCTGGCCCGCCGCTTCGCCGACCTGGCCGAGATGCAGGCCCAGTCCGCCGCACCCGGCCGGGCCGCCGAGCTGCGCGAGATTGCCCAGGCCTGCCGGCGCGTGCCCGAACACCCCGCCCGCACCTTTCGCGAGGCGGTGCAGAGCCTGTGGCTGGTCCACTTCGCCTTCTTTTCGACCAACTCCTCGCTCTCGCTGGGGCGCATCGACCAGTACCTGGGGCCGTTCCTGGAGCGCGACCTGGAGGAAGGCCGTATTTCGCCCGAGGCCGCCCAGGAGCTGGTCGACTGCCTGTGGATCAAGTTCAACGACCGCGGGCAGATCCTGCGCGAGAACTGGGCCACGCCCGGGCGCTACCACGACCACCCCTGGCAGGCCGGCTACCGCTGGCGGACGCTGACCGGCGCCGACGCCTCGGACGCCATCAATCACTGGGGCCAGAACATCCTGCTCAGCGGCCTCCGCCCGGACGGCAGCGACGGCACCAACCGCCTGACTTACCTGATGCTCAACAGCCAGGCCCGCTTCGCCTTCACCAGCCCGGTCACCACCGTCCGGCTGCACCGCGGCTCGCCGCCGGAACTGGTCCGCCGGGTGGCCGAGGTGCTCAAAACGGGCGGCGGGATGCCCTACATCGACAACGACGACGCCCTGGTCGAGGCCTACCAGCGCCTGGGCGTGCCGCCCGAAGACGCCCGCGACTATTCCAATTCCAACTGCTGGGAGACGATGATCGCCGGCAAGTCGGACCAGGAGCTGATCCGCGGCTTCAACTTTCTGCTGATCCTCGAATGGGCGCTCAACCGCGGGTGGACGCGCTGCCGCGGCGCACAGGAGGGCATCGACACCGGCGACCCGCGCGGCTTTGCCACCTTCGCCGGCCTGCTGGAGGCCTGGAAGCGCCAGCTGGACGTCTACCTGGGCAAGTCGATCGACTATATCGGCGGCGGCTACCAGGGCTGTAACCTGCAGCACTCCAACCACGGGCGCTACGCCTACAACCCGCTCCTCTCGGCCCTGACCGCCGACTGCCTGGCGCGCGAGACCGACGTGATCCGCGGCGGGGCGCGCTACGTGATCTGGCACTGCATGGCCGAGGCGGTCGCCAACTGTATCGACGCGCTGGCGGCCATCCGCCAGCTGGTCTACGAGGAGCGCGCCGTCACGCTGGAGACGCTGCTGGACGCGCTGGCCCAGGACTGGCAGGGCTACGAGAGCCTGCGCCAGCAGGTGCTCACCCGCGCGCCGAAGTACGCCAACCACCAGCCCGCCGCGGACGAGATCGGGCGCGAGCTGATGGCGTATTTCGTCGAGCGCACCCGCTTCCACGCCCGGCGCTACCCCGCCATCCTCTTCCCCTGCTCGGTGGGCACCTTCTCCTGGTACACCTCGATCGGGCGCGAAGTGTCGGCCTCGGCCGACGGGCGGCGGGCCGGCGAGCCAATCGCGCCCAACTTCGCCCCGGCCTTCGGCATGGACCTGAACGGCCCGACCGCCGCGATCCAGTCCTACTGCGCGATGCCCGGGGCCGACCTGGCCGGCGGCGCGCCGCTCGACCTGCGCTTCTCGGCCAGCCACCTGCGCGGCGAGCCCGGCACCGAGCGCCTGGCGGCCCTCATCCGCGTCTTCATCGCCCTGGGCGGCAACATGCTGACCGTCACCGTGACCGACGTGGAAGAGCTGCGCCGGGCCATGCGCGAGCCGCTGAACTACCGCGGGCTGCGCGTGCGCATGGGCGGCTGGACGGCCTATTTCGTCACCCTCAGCGAGGAACAGCAGCGCCTGCACATTTCACGGGTCGAGCACGGGCTGTAGGGGTATGCTGGTCCACCTGGACGACGTCACCCTCCAGCTTGATGGGCGCCCTGCGTTTGCCCACACCACCTGGCGGATCGAGCGCGGCCAGCATTGGGCGGTGCTGGGGCCGTCTGGGGCGGGCAAGACCGTCCTGGTCCAGGCGCTGGCCCGCCGCCTGCCGCTGACCGGCGGGCAGATCACCTACTTCTTCGACGACACGCCCGGCGCGGGGCGGCCCTACCTCTACCCCTCCGAGCTGCTGACCTTCTCCGGCGAGACCCACCGCGCCTTCCTGGCCCGCTTCGCCGGCTACCACCAGGCCCGCTGGCAGAGCTTCGAGGGCGAGGGAGCGCCGGCCGTGGCCGGGCTGCTGGTGGAGGGTGGGAAAGCCGGCCGCTTGTACTCAAGCGCCCGCTCTCCGTTTGAGCTGGTCG
>CAZBDC010000237.1:0-7563 GCA_964490575.1 uncultured Anaerolineaceae bacterium
TACACCCTATCCTACACTCTTTCCCTACACGACGCTCTTCCGATCTCACTCAGCGGCGCATAAACCACCCGCTCATCGGCGAGTTTGGCGCGCGGCAGTTCATAAGGCTCGCGCACATCGAGCAGCATAAGGCCAGGACGCTGTGCGAGCCATTCCGCCAACTCGCGGGGTGTTACCTCAGGAAGAACGAACTCTGGTTCGAAAGCAGAACTCATCAACGCTCTCCACCAGCAGCGCCGGGCGAAGATGGGCCGGCCGTCGACTGGGAGGGTAGTGTGCCCTGGTCAGTCGCCGGCGAAACCTCCCGGCCGGGCAGGTCGGTTTTTCCGCCTGCCGGGTCAGGTCTGTCCTGCCGAAGCGTGAAAGCCAGGACCTGGTTTACGTGAGCAACGTGTGGGCGGCCCTTACGGTCAACATGAACGACCGAAACTGAAGCCGGGTTGGCCGAAAGACGCTGGAACAGGTCAAGCGGCACGCCGAGAAAATGGGCAACCAGCAGGCGGATGATATCACCGTGGCTGAAAAGCGCCACCAAATCCTGTTCTTCGTGCGCGGCCAGGATGCGGTCCACCTCAGCAACTGCACGCGCCTGGGCCTCGAAAAAGCTCTCTCCCCCCGGGAAGCGGAATGTGGAAGGCTTTTCCTGCACCACTTTCCATAACTTTAAGCGCCCCAATTGTTTGAGCGTTTTGCCCTGCCAGTCGCCGCAGGCCAGTTCTGCAATGCCAGGGGCCACATGGACCGCCAGGTTGAGTGCGTGCGCCAGCGGCTCAGCCGTTTCCATCGCGCGCTCGAGCGGGCTGCTGTAAATCGATTTGATCGGCGCGCTGCCCAGCGCCTGGGCGAGATGTTCGGCCTGCTTCCGGCCATTTTCATTGAGATGGACGCCAGGCAGGCGGCCCATCAGGCGCTTGCCAACCGCGTCATTTTCACCATGGCGGATCAATAAAATGGTTGTCATTCGTCTCCCACGATTCGTTCGTGTGCTTGCCGGCTACCAGCGTCAGCGCTGCCTGGCAGCGTCAGCGCCACTCGCGGCGTCACCGCTGCTTGCAGCAACAACTCCTGTCTCCCCCTGCTGCTGTGCCAGCCGCCGTGACCGCCACTGCGCCAGGCGTTCCGCAATGCGCGCTTCGTATCCCTGGTCAGAAGGCTGATAAAACTCCGTACCCAGCAGACTGGAGGGCAGGTACTGCTGTGGAATATGATGACCGGGGAAGCTGTGTGGATACTGGTAACCCTGGCCATGACCCAGGCCCTTTGCGTCACGGCTGGAGTCCATCAGGTGAATCGGCACCGGGCCGGCGCCGTGTGCCTGGATTTCTTCCAGCGCTTTGAAATAGGCCATGGCCGAGTTCGATTTTGGCGCCGTGGCCAGGTAAAGTGTGGCCTCGGCAATTGGGAAAACGCCCTCCGGCATCCCGATAAACTCGAAGGCAGAGACAGCCGCCGTCGCGACCACCAGGCCCTGGGGGTCCGCCAGGCCGATATCTTCGCTGGCCAGGATCACCAGGCGGCGCAGGACAAAGCGCGGATCTTCACCGGCCGCCAGCATCTTGGCCAGCCAGTAAATGGCTGCATCCGGGTCCGACCCGCGCACAGATTTTATGAAGGCAGAGATGGTATCGTAATGGGCGTCACCGTCTTTGTCGTACTGCAGAGCGCGGCGCTGGATCGACTCCTGGGCAATATCAAGGTTCACATAGATCTCGCCCCGGTCATCCGGCAAGGTCGACTCGACCGCCAGTTCGAGCGCGTTAAGCAGGTTGCGGGCGTCACCGCTGGAAACATCGATCAGGTGGCGGCGAGCGTCCGCGTCGATCCGCACCATCCGCTTCCCGTACCCTCGTTCCGCATCGCTGACCGCCCGGTCGAGCAGCACGCCCAGCGCCTCATCCTGCAGCGGCTGAAGCTGAAATATCCGCGAACGCGAAACTAACGCGCGAATTACTTCAAAGTATGGATTCTCAGTCGTCGCGCCGATGAGGGTAACCATCCCGTTCTCCACGTGCGGCAGGAGCGCATCCTGTTGGGCCTTGTTCCAGCGATGGACTTCATCGACAAACAGAATCGTGCGCTGGCGATGGAGCTTGCGCCGCTCCTCGGCGTCCGTAATGACTCGCCGCAGTTCGGCTACCCCGGCCAGGACAGCCGAAATGCTTTCAAAGTGGGCGCGGGTGTGCTGGGCAATCAGGCGTGCCAGGGTCGTCTTGCCCGTGCCAGGCGGGCCCCACAAAATGATGGACGAGAACAGCCGGTCAGCTTCGATCGCACGCCGGAGCAGCCGCCCTGGGCCAATGATATCGTCCTGCCCGACTATTTCATCAAGCGTCCGCGGACGCATGCGGTCGGCCAGGGGCGCTTCGTGGCGCATTTGCTCGTGCATGGCGTGATCAAACAGGTCCATAGCAAAAATTGTACCATTACAGGAGCGAATCCGCCGAAGCTTTGCTCAACTCGGCCCGGATGGCTTCAACCATGCGCTGGTTGCCGGCCTCATCTCCCAGGGTCGCCATCTGGCGTTTTTTATGGGATAGTTCAGCGCATAACTGGAAGAAGCGGACGGTGCTGCGGTAGCGACCGCGGGTCAGGGCAGACAGGCGGGCTTTGCTCTGGCCAAACGGCGAACAGGCCAGGCGGTATTGTTCGGACGTAATGGTTGCCAGCGCCACTTCATCGCGCAGGTATTCCGTCAGCCAGATCTTTTCGCGGTAAATCAGCCAGACGATGAACAAAAACATGAAGATCCAACCGGTCCAGGCCACAACCACAGCTGCCACCAGGCCAGCCATATTATTCAAAAAAGTCAGCAGTGAATTATGCAGCGAGTGGACAAAGACCGCCACCGTTAAACCGGCCAGCGGGGCAATGACCTTTACGGGCTGGCTGGGGTTCAGGCGGGACACAGCCAGGCCAATGCCGGTAAAGGATGTGAAGAAAGCATGCTGCCAGCCGAAAATAACGAAGCGCAGGAATACCAGAAAAGCCAGGCCCCCCAACCCTTCTTCTACATACGCAGAGAAATAATAGAGCGCATCCTCCGTAGCGGCAAAACCGAGCGCAGCAACGGAAGCATACACGATCCCATCCAGGATTGAGTCAAACTCATTGCGAAAGAACAGAAAAACCAGCAGAACTGCCAGGCCTTTGAGAATCTCTTCGGTGACCGGGGCAAACAGCGAAGATCCAGCGACTTCCTCCAGCGCTTCAGAGCCGGTCAGGATCAGCACGCCCTGGCCAAGCATCATTTGTAAAATCAGCGCGCCAACCACGGCAACAATCGCGCCCCAACCGAAAACAGCCCCCAGGAGGATTTTTGGCTCTTTTTCATAACGATCGAGCCAATAGATTATCCCCGCCAGGAATAACATCGGGGCAAATCCACAGATAACCGAAAGGAAAAAACCAACCAGATCGGAGGTCATCGCCGGAAAACTAATACCCTTTTTGCGGATCGAACCGGTTCAGCAGGGGGGACCCCGCCAGGTAACGCCTGAGATTCTCGATAAACAGGTCCAGCGCGCGCCGGTTGTAATGCGTGCTCATCCCGGCGATATGCGGAGAAACGATCACATTCGGCATCTTCCAGAAAGGGCTGCTGGAGGGCAGCGGTTCCTCAACAAACACATCCAGCGCAGCCCCAGCGATGCGCCGCTCCTGGAGCGCGGCGAGTAAGGCAGCCTGGTCGATCACCCCACCGCGCGCCAGCCCGACCAGGTAAGCGGTTGGCTTCATGGCTGCCAGTTCTTGCGCGCCAATAATCCCGCGCGTTTCCGGTGTGAGCGGCAAAGCAACGACGACAAAATCACACTCTTTCAGCATTGAACGAACCGCCTGGTAGGGATAAAGCCGGTGGAACATGTCTCCGCCCGGATCGCCCAGGCCGGGGATCCCATAGCCCACATCCTGCGGGGTCATTGCATCACGTTTAGCCGCCAGCACCCGCGCGCCCAGCGCTTGCAGGAGACGGGCGATTTCCCGGCCAATACTGCCATACCCAACAATGCCCACTGTGCTGGTCCGCAGCTCCACCGGATGAAAACGCTCCCAGCGGTCGCGCGGCCACTCGCTGCGGGCCTGGTGAATGGCGATCTCCGGCATACGGTGGGCCAGGGCCAGCATCATCGTCAGGGCGAACTCAGCCATCTGCGGTGCAGCCGCCCCACTGAGGGTGGTGACGGTTAGCCCGGGGTGTTGAATTAAGGGGTTATCCAGCACCAGATCAACCCCGGCAAAGTGAAGCTGCAGCCAGCGCAAGAGCGGTACCTGGTCAGGCTGAGGCATGATCCGGTCCGTATAGAGAACCTCGGTGCGCCCCCAGGTTTCGTTGGAAATCTCGCGGGCTTCACGCACCGGCTGGAGATTGATCCGCAGGTGTGGGGATAGCTCGTGCAGTTCCTGTATTTCGCTTTCTGAAAACGGAACCGTTACCAGTACTTCAACCGTTTGATTTTGATCGTTTTCCATCCCCACCCCTATGACAGGTAGATCTGATCTGGATCCAGTTCTTCGCGCAAGATACGCAATTCTTCTGCGGTTGGCGCTTCGGTAAAGCGCAACTCAGCAGCCGTCTTCAACTGCCAGCCGGTGTTACTCTGCACCTGCTCTACACTCACACCCGGGTGCAGCGCGGTCAGAACCAGCTCGCCGGTTTCATCTGGTTCGAGGATTGCCAGGTTGGTCACCACCGCCTGCGGTCCACTCCCCCGCACGCCCGGGCGCGGCCGGCCGGCGTGCTGAAAGCCCGCCGAAGTCTGAAAATCAACCCGCTCTGGGAAGCGGCGCTTCTGGTGGGGCGTGATAATGTAACAGCGGTTGGCCCAGCCGGCAATCTCCATTGAGCCGCCCGAGCCGGGCAGGCGTACCTTCGGATGGTTATAATCACCGATGACCGTGGCATTGATGTTGCCAAAGCGGTCAATCTGAGCGCCGCCCAGGAAACCGACATCGACATTGCCGCGCTGGAGATAGAAGGTAAATACATCGTACATGCTGCATACCGCGGCGGCGCCGGATACCAGGGTGGGGTCACCAATCGAAAGCGGCAGGCGCGCAGGGCGCGCGCCGATCACTCCTGCCTCATAAATCATATACAGGTTGGGCGCATGGGTGCGGCGCGCCAGGTTGCAGGCCAGGTTGGGCAGGCCAACCCCAACAAAAACCACGTCCCCGTCGCGGAGCAAACGGGCAGCGTTGATTGTCATCAATTCAGCAGCAGAGTAATCCATTTCAATACGCTCCATAGTCAACCGGGGCAGCCGGGCGGGCCAGAACCCGCAGCCGGTCATGCACCTGCGAACCCAGCTTTTCCCAATAAGCAGCACGATCAGGCAGCCCATAGACCCATTCATCCAGATAGGCGCGGATCGACTCGGGCGTCTCGCTGATTTTGTCCCACTCCAGGTAAAAGCTGTTGTCGCGATCGTAATACCCCTGGGTGTACGATGGGTGAGCACAGTAGGGCACGTGGCAGACCGCATCGACGATAAATTCAGGGATCAGGGTCCGGTTTGGATCGGAGCGGATGACCTCTTCAGAAACGATTTCTTCCGCGGTCAGAATAACATGCTCGGCGGCAAAGGCTGCCTCTTTTTGCTCACCGATAATTCCCCACAGGTGGGCGTTTCCGCGCGCATCGGCGCGCTGGACATGAACCACGGCGACATCCGGGTGAAGCGGCGGCACAACCACCACTTCTTTGCCGCTGTACGGGTCCGTGAGGCGCCGGATGGCAGGGTTGGCCCGCTCGAGGTCGACCGCAGCCGTATCATTCATCGGCATAAAGGGCAGCCCGGTCGCGCCGGCCTGCAGGCGCGAGATCATGCCAAAATGCGAGTATTCCTCCCATTCCAGGGAACCCGCTTCAAGCGCCGCGCGGATCACTCGCAGCGAGCCAACGCCCGGGTTGCCGATGTAGGAAAAAATGACCTTCCGCACACAACCTGCCGCGACCATCTGGTCATAGATCAGGTCAGGGGTGGCCCGCGCCAGGACCAGGTTTTTCCGGCCCTGACGGATGATTTCATGCCCAACCCCAAAGGGAATCAGGTGGGTAAACCCGGCCAGGTAGACACAATCGCCATCGTGGATGTATTGAGAGACTGCTTCAGTTAGTGATTGGAGTTTGCTCATTGCGGGCTCGTTGCTTACTTTTTATCCTGTTTTTTTCCTGCTCCCTTCAGAATACGAAAGCGCCCACTGGGCGGGCCAGACGGAAGCGGGTTGCGAAACCACAAAAAGATTCCCAGGACCAGCAGAACTACACCGGCCGCGAGAAAGTTACAGGTTGGCGCGCCGGCTGCATCAGATGCGATGAACAACCCGACCAGCACAATCCCAACCATCATCAAGAAGGTGCCAATCCGATGGGCCAGCATACCAAGATCCAGCGATCATTCGCTGCGCCGGACAAGGGTGCGAATTTGCTCGTGCATATACAGCGGCAGGTAGTGCAGGCCGCCGGCATTCTTGCCCGAGGCGCCAGAACCTTTCCAGCCGCCAAAGGGCTGGAAGCCAGGCCACGCGCCAGTCGTTGCGCCCTGCGGGCGGTTGGCATACGTCACCCCGGCTTCGATCCGGTCGAAGAACCACTCAACTTCCTGGGGAGAGCCGTAGAAACCCGCCGTCAGGCCATAATTGACGTTGTTTGCGATGCGCATGGCTTCTTCAAGATCGCTGACTTTTGCGATCGTAGTGATCGGAACAAACATTTCGGTTTGCCAGAGGGGGTGATCCAGGGGCAGCTGGTCAGCCAGGGTTGGAGCGACAAAGTAGCCGTTGGCCATATCGCCATCCGTCAGAGTCTTGCCGCCGGTCAGGATGTGCCCGTGCTGGCTGATTTCTTCGGCGAAGGTCTGGTAATCGCGGTAAGAACCGCGGTTGATCACCGGGCCAAGGTATACCTCACGCCGGGTGGGGTCGCCAATCGCAAGTTTATTAGTCAGCTCGACCAGGCGATCGACCAGCCGGTCGTAAACCGGTTCCTCAATCAGCACGCGCGAGCAGGCCGAGCACTTCTGGCCCTGCAGGCCGAAAGCCGAGCGGACAATTCCCAGTGCCGCATCTTCCAGGTTAGCATTCCGCGAGACGATAGCCGGGTTCTTGCCGCCCAACTCGAGAATGGCGGGACGAATGTACGAGCCGTGGCCAAAATCGATGTAAATTTTCTTTCCAACATCGTAGGAGCCAGTGAAAGTGACGCCCGCCAGGTGAGGATTGTCAATCAGGGCCTGGCCCAGCGTACTGCCCGGGCCGGTTACATAATTGACTACCCCGGCCGGGACGCCGGCTTCTAACAGGCACTCTGTAATCAAGCGGGCCGTCCAGGGGGTGTCGGTAGCCGGTTTGATCACAACCGTATTACCGGTCACCAGGGCCGCGCCGGTAGGGCCGCCGGTGAGCGCAGCCGGGAAGTTAAACGGGCTGATCACCAGCCAGACGCCGTATGGGCGCATGACCGAGACATTGGTCGAAACAAAACCGACCAGCGGGTCGCGGCCCATCTCAGCCACATAACCATGATTTGCCTCCATCTGGTCGCAGGCATACCGGAACAGGTCGGCC
>CAZBDC010000238.1:0-7563 GCA_964490575.1 uncultured Anaerolineaceae bacterium
CGGGCAAGATCCGGCGGGTGACGCTGGCCGGGGTCGTCCACGACCAGACCGTCGGCGCGGGCGGCCCGGGTGGGTTCTTCCTGGCCCCGATCCAGGGATACCTGGATGCTGAGATGCTCGAGTGGCTGGAGCAGCCCGACGCGTATAACAAGCTGCTGGTGACCGTGACAGGCGACAGCCAGGACGCCGAAACCCTGCGCCAGGTCGCCAACCGGGTCAGCGAGGCAATCGAGGACGCCGGCGGGCTGGTCTACAACGCCCAGACGAGCGCGTCGAACGCGCATCCCAACGCGGCCTACACCGACGGCATGGCGGCGGTGCTGTTCGTGCTGGGGGCACTGGTGGTGTTCCTGAGCGGCTTCCTGATCACCAACACGCTGGCGGCCCTGCTCAACCAGCAGGCCCAGCAGATCGCGATCATGAAGACGGTTGGGGCGCGCAGTTACCAGGTGACCGGCATTTACATGGCGCTGATCTTCGTCTTCGGGCTGCTGGCCCTGGCGGCCTCGCTGCCGCTCTCGCGCCAGGCGGCCTACCGCCTGCTGGATTTCCTGGCGGTGGAGATCAATTTCAGCGTGACCAGCTACCGCACCGTGCCGCTGGCGGTGATCTTGCAGGTGGTGATCGCGCTGGTGGTGCCGCAGGTGGCGGGCATCCTGCCGGTCCTGCGCGGGGCGCAGGTCAAGATCCAGGACGTGCTGACCGGCAAGCTGGTGGAGGTCGACCCGGAGCAGCGCGGCTGGTTCGACCGCCGCCTGGCGGGCCTGCGCGGCTTCTCGCGCCCGCTGTTAATCTCGCTGCGCAATACCTTCCGTCACAAGGGCCGCCTGGCGCTGACGCTGGTGACGTTGACCCTGGGCGGGGCCATTTTCATCGCCACCTTCAACGTGCGCGCCTCGCTGGAGAACTACATCGCGCGGGTTGGGCGCTACTTCATGGCCGACGTCAACCTGACCATGGACGGCTCGTACCGCATCGCCGAGGTGCGCGAGGCGCTGAAGGGCGTGCCGGGGGTCGAACACGTGGAGGGCTGGGCTTATGGGCGGAGCGAGCTGCTGCTGGAGGACGATGAGGCCGGCGACGCGGTCAACCTGATGGCCCCGCCGATCGACAGCGAGCTGATCGACCCGATCCTGCTGGAGGGGCGCTGGGTGCTGCCCGGCGACCAGAATGCGATTGTGTTGAGCGAGCGCTTCATGTCGCGCCTGCCGGGGCTGAAGCCGGGCGATACGCTACGGCTGCGCGTCAATGGCGAGGAGAGCGAATGGGTGGTGGTGGGCTTCTTCCAACTGGTGGGCAAGAGCGCCGGCCTGCTGGCCTATACCAGCGCGGAGTACCTGGCCCGCCTGATCGGGGAGGAGAACCGCGCGGTGACCTTCCGCATCATCACCGGGCGGCCGGACATGACCATCGCCGAGCAGCGCGCGCTGGGGGCGCAGATCGAGGCCACCCTGCAGGCGCGCGGGTTTGGGGTGACCGAGGTGACCGCCGGGCGCTCGCTGGTGGAGGATACCGCCCAGCCGCTGAACGTGCTGATCATCTTCCTGCTCATCATGGCCATCCTGACCGCCGCGGTCGGCAGCATCGGGCTGATGGGGACGATGAGCATGAACGTGATGGACCGCACGCGCGAGATCGGCGTGCTGCGGGCCATCGGCGCCTCGGACCGGGCGGTGATGCGCATGGTGCTGGTCGAAGGGCTGCTGATTGGGGCCATCTCGTGGGCGCTGAGCGTGGCGCTGGCGGTGCCGATCAGCAAGCTGCTTTCGGACACGATCCACCTGGCCATCTTTGACGCGCGCTCAGAATTTACCTACACCATCACCGGGCCGCTGGCCTGGCTGGCGCTGGTGCTGGTTCTGTCGGCGGTGGCCAGCTTCCTGCCGGCCCGCAACGCGGCCCGCATCACCATCCGCGAGGCGCTGGCCTACGAATAAATTTCTATGTTCTCGACGAGCGGCCGGCCGCCGCTTGTCGAGAACATAGAAATAAGCGAAAATAATGAAAGGAATGAGAGAATGAAACAAAACTGGTTGATCTACCTGGTGATGATGGTGTTGGCGGTCGGGCTGGTTGGCTGCGACCGGCTGCCGGCCCCGGCGGCCCCCACCGCGACGCCGGTCATCCCGATTGTGACTTCGGGGGGCGCGGTGGTGGTGGAGGGCGCGGTCGTCCCGCGCGACTCGGTGCGGGTGTACACCCGCACGGGCGGCAAGGTGGTGGAAGTGCTGGTCGCCAAGGGCGACGTGGTGGCGGAGGGCGACGTGCTGGTGCGGCTGAGCGGGCTGGAAGCGCCCGAAGAGGCCCAGGTGCGCGCGAACCTGGCGGCGGCCGAGCTGGAGCGGCTCAACGCCCGGCAGGCGCTGGACGACCTGGACAAGCTGGCGGGGCTGGCGGCGGCCCAGGCGCTGACCGAGCTGAACGATTCCACCCTGGCGCTGATCGAAGCCCAGCAGGCGCTGGACGACTTCGACGATGATAAATACACGACCGACCTCGACAATGCCAAAACCGACGTGAACAAAGCCGAGGACGAGCTGGAGGACGCCCAGGAGGAATGGGATAAGTATAAGGACCTGGACGAGGATAACACCAACCGCAAGAACGCCGAGACGAAGCTTGAGGATGCCCAGAAGAAGTACGATGATGCCGTGCGCAAGCGCGACCGGCTGATCAACGACCTGGAGCAGCGCAAAGCCGCGGTCGAGGCCGCCCAGGCCCGCAAGGACGACGCCCAGCGCAACTACGACCAGCGCAAGGGCGGCGTGGTCGACCCGGACGACCTGGCCCTGGCCCAGGCGCGCCTGGCCAACGCCGAGGCCCAGATCGCCGCGGCAGAGGCCGCCCTGCAGGGCAGCGAGCTGCGCGCGCCCTTTGCCGGCACGGTGGTCGAGCTGGACGCACTGGCCGGCAAGACGTTGCTGGCGGGGCAGCAGGCCCTGCTGCTGGCTGACCTGAGCGAGCTGTTCGTCGAGACGACCGACCTGACCGAGATGGACGTGGTGCGGGTCAGCGAAGGCGACCGGGCCACCATCACCCCCGACGCGCTGGAAGACCTGCGCCTGGAGGCCGAGGTGGAGGAGATCGCCCAAAATTCTGGCAAGAAGGGCGGCGACGTGACCTACA
This sequence comes from uncultured Anaerolineaceae bacterium, assembly GCA_964490575.1. Lineage (GTDB taxonomy): Bacteria > Chloroflexota > Anaerolineae > Anaerolineales > Anaerolineaceae > DSYU01. Next base: position 3,127 of record CAZBDC010000238.1, read on the forward strand.
CCGTGCGGCTCAGGCTGCTGGAAAGCGACCAGCGCCTGCGCTGGGGCATGACGGTTGAGGTGCGGTTTGAGGAGTAGGAGGAAGAGAACCCATGGCCCTGAAACCTCATTCGGTCGAGTGGTACGAGCGCCTCTCGAACACGCAGCAAGGCTATTTTTACCCGTGGCGGACGCGCCTGGGCGCGTGGCACGGCGAGGATGTCTTTCGCACGCTGGTCTTCGAGCACCTGCGCCCGGGCCTGGACGTGCTGGAGGTGGCCTGCGCGCACGGTGACCTGGCCCTGGCGATGGCCCCGCGCTGCCGTTCGGTGCTGGCCTATGACGTGACGGCCAGATACATCGAGCTGGCCCGCCAGGCGGCGCTGGAGCGCGGGATCGGCAACGCGACTTTCGTCCAGTACGATTCGTCGCTCGACGCGAACGGCGGCAGGGCGCGCCTGCCCGCCGCGGACGGGTCCGCCGACGTGATCGTGTGCAGCAAGGGGCCGTTCCACTGGATGGACGACGCTCCCCGCGTGGCCCGCCCGGGTGCGGCGCTGCTGATGCTGGTGCCGGATATGACCCCGCTGGCGCCCTGGACGGAGCTGCTGCCGGAGATGCTGCGCTGGGAGGCGCCGGTGGACTGGGCCCGCCCGGCGGTCGAGGCGCGCCTGGGGGCGGCGGGGCTGCGCCTGCACTCCTGGTGGAGCTTCGACGCGCCCGAGTTGTTCGACGACCCGCGCGAGCTGTACGTCTGGCGGGCGTGGGGCTTCGCGGAAGGGGAAGTGCCGCCCTACGCGGAGGTCGCCCCGCTCCTGGAGCAGATTTTTCGCCAGTACGCCGGCCCGGACGGGTTAGAAATCCGCCACCGCCGGCACATCTGGAAGGCGGTGGTCTGATGATCCTCAACGATGGTCCGGCTTCGGCTTTGTTCCGCCCGATCCCGCTGGCGGGCGGGCTGGCGTTCGAAGACCTGCCCGGGCGCGTCTCGGATGGGATGGCGAAAGCGCTCGCCCACGCCCCGCGCGGCGCGGCGGTGGCCTGGGGCATCCCCTTTGAGATCGGCCCGGCGGTAGTGATCCAATCGGAGGCGGTGCGCGTCCCGGTGGCCCCGCTGCGGGCCGGCTGGCTGGTGTTCATGCACACCTCGGACGAGCGCCCGCTCGAGCCCAATGGGCACGGTTTCTACTCGCCCATGCCCGGGGCGGGGCGGCTGAACGAGCACGCGGCGGACTACGTGATCGAATATGATGACGGCAGCGAGGCGCGCGCCGGGGTGCGGCGGCGGCACCAGGTGGGTATGTACGCGCGCGGGTGGGGCGAGAACTGCTTCCAGAGCGTGGCGCACTGCAAGCCGGCCCCGGTCCGCCTGGCGGGCGAGCAGCTCAAGGAGGGCTGGGGCTGGACTCAGACGCGGGTGGTCAACGATGACTCGCCCCCCTGGACGAACTGGCTGTGGGCCTGGCAGAACCCGCACCCCGAGAAGGCCATCCGCGCCCTGCGCCTGGAGCCGGTGTGCGGGACGCTGGTCCTCTCGGCGGTCAGCGCCGGGGAAGCCTCTGAACAGCCCCTGCGCTGGCGGGCGCGCCGCAAGGCGGTGCTGCGCCTGCCGGAAGGAATGTCCTTCCAGCCCGGCCTGGACGAGCGCGGGCTGCTGGCGCAGGTCCAGCTCGACCTGGGCCAGGTCATCTCGGCCCAGCCGCGCCCGGGCTACCCCGCCGAGGGTTGGGAGAGCAGCTACAACAACCAGCTCCCGGCCCGGCTGGAGAACGAGATCCTGGTCGAGTACACTGCTCACCCGCAGGCCTGCTTCCACCTGTGGGACGGGCGGGTCGTGCCGGTTCGCCAGGTCGAGGAGGCCGGTGAGGCGAGCGCCCTGGCCCCGGTGGCCCCGGCGGCGAAGCGGGTGAAGCTGAAGGTGGTCGAGCAGGGCACGCGCAGGCCGCTGGCGGTCAAGCTGCACCTGCACGGCGCGGCGGGCGAGTACCTGGCCCCGGTTGACCGCCACCGCATCATCAACTCGGGCTGGTTCGAGGATTACAGCGTCGATTTCTCGCACCGCGAGCTGCACCCCTGCACCTACATCAACGGCGAGACGGTGGTCGACCTGCCCCTGGGCAAAGTCTACCTGGAGGTGTCGAAGGGCTTCGAGATCCGCCCGCTGCGGCGGGTGCTCGAGATCGGGCCGGAGACGGAGGAAGTGGTGGTCGAGATCGAGCGGGCGCTGCCCTGGCGCGAGCGCGGCTGGGTGACGGCCGACACGCACGTCCACTTCCTCTCGCCCATGTCGGGGCTGCTGGAAGGGGCCGGGGAGGGCGTCAACGTGGTCAACCTGCTGGCCAGCCAGTGGGGTGAGCTGATGACCAACGTGGGCGACTTCGATGGGCGCCACACCTGGGGCGCGGCGGAGACCGGCGGCGGGCCGGAGGGCGACGGCGAGTACCTGGTGCGGGTGGGGACCGAAAACCGCCAGCACGTGCTGGGGCATATCTCGCTGCTGGGTTACAACGGGCGCATCATCGCGCCGATGACGGTCGGCGGCCCGGACGAGTCGGCCCTGGGCGACCCGGTGGACGTGCTGCTGACCGAGTGGGCCCGCCAGTGCCGGGCGCAGGGCGGGCTGGTGGTGCTGCCGCATTTCCCCAACCCGCGCGCCGAGCACGCTGCCAGCCTGATCGGCGGCGACATCGACGCGGTCGAGATGACCTCGTGGGGCGACCTGTACAGCGGGATCAGCCCCTACAGCCTGTCGGACTGGTACCGCTACCTGAACTGCGGCTACCTGGTCCCGGCGGTGGGCGGCACGGATAAGATGTGGGCCGGGGTGGCGGTGGGCACGGTGCGCACCTACGCCCGCACCGACCCGCAGCAGCCCTTCACCTACGCGGCCTGGATGGAGGCCGTGCGGCGGGCGGAGACCTTCGTCACCTACGGCCCGCTGCTCGAGTTCGGCGTGGCGGGCCGCCCGCCCGGCAGCCGCATCGCGCTGGGCAGCAGCGGCGGGACGCTGGACGTGACCTGGCAGGTGGCCAGCGTGACGGTGCCGGTTTCACGGGTCGAGCTGGTGGTGAACGGCGAGATCCGCCAGAGCGCGGCGGTTGGAGCGGACGGGGGCAGCGGCTCGTGGTCGGTCAGGCTCGAGCGCAGCGCCTGGCTGGCGCTGCTGGTGCGCGGGCATTACCCCGACCAGGCCGAGATCGTCGCCGCGCACTCCTCGCCGGTGATGGTCGAGGTGGCCGGCACGCAGCTGCTGGCGGCGGCCGATGCGGTGACCATCCTGGAGCAGATCGAGGGCGCGCTGGCTTACCTCGACACGGTCGGCACGCGGGCCGAGGAGCGCGCCTATAAGCGCATGCGGCTGGTGCTCGAGTCGGCCCACCGCCGGCTGCACAACCGGATGCACCAGGCCGGGTACTACCACGACCATAATGTGGCGGAGGATCACCCGGAGCATCATTAAAGAGGCTGTCAGCGGATTTTGGGAGCAGATTGAGCGGATTATTCCCACGAGGCGGTCCATATGGTAAAAGTGAACCAGCATCCTGGCTGCGATGCTCCGCGTCGCAGCCCTTTCCCCGGGCGCTCCGCGTCTTAGGGGACGGGACGCGGAGCGTGGGAGAAGAGGCGACTACGGGGACCGTAGTCGCCAGGAGGTGACGAGAACCTGGCTGCGATGCTCCGCGTCGCAGCCCTTTCCCCGGGCGCTCCGCGTCTTAGGGGACGGGACGCGGAGCGTGGGAGAAGAGGCGACTACGGGGACCGTAGTCGCCAGGAAATCCCCGTAGTCGCCAGGAAAGTCGCCAGGAAAACCGTAGTCGCCAGGAGAGAGGAACAGATGAAATTTATTACTCAACGATTGGTTCTGCGCGAGATCGAGGAGGGCGACCTGGCGGCGCTGGTGGAGATTTACCAGGACCGCCAGGCCCGGCAGTACGAGCAGTCGCTGGACGCGGTTTATGACGCGGAAGCGGTCCGCGCGCGGATCGAGCGCAGCCTGGCCGATCGAAGCGAGGACCCGCGCAAGCGCTATCACTTCGCCATCACCGTCCCTCCGGCTGCCGGGCTGGTCGGGTGGGTCTCGCTGAAATACAACGCCCCGGACTACCGCGAATGGGAGATCGGCTGGTCGCTGGCGCGGGCGGCCTGGGGCCGGGGCTACGCGACCGAGGCGGGCCGGGCGCTGCTGCGCTTCGCCTTCGCCGGGCTGGACGCGCACCGGGTGATCGCTTTCTGCCATGCCGGGAACGCCCCTTCGGCGCGGGTGATGGAGCGCCTGGGGATGCAGCGCGAGGGCTACCTGCGCCGGACGCGCTGGATCAACAGCGCCTGGGCCGACGAGCTGGTCTACGCCATCCTGGAGGAAGACTACTGGGCGGCGGTAGAACAGCCGGCGGCGGACGGACTGCCGGCGGCGGACGGACTGCCGGCGGCGGACGGACTGCCGGCGGCGGACGGACTG
>CAZBDC010000239.1:0-7556 GCA_964490575.1 uncultured Anaerolineaceae bacterium
AACTTTACTACAAAAGCCCTATCTGCTTAAGCCATTTTTGGCGAAGGTATTGAATATAAAATAAGTATATAAAATTAACTGGTTACCACAGGGGAAAGACAGAGACAGGCCATGTCACAATTGAGCTGGATCGGGCAGACGTTAAAGGGCCGCTACCGGATCGAAGAGCTGGTGGGGCAGGGCGGCATGTCGGCGGTCTACAAGGCGGCCGACCCTAACCTGAAGCGGGTGGTGGCAATCAAGATGATCCACGCCCACCTGTCGGATAACGCCGAGTTCGTCCGGCGCTTTGAGGAAGAGGCCGCCATGGTGGCGCAGCTCAGGCACCCGAACATCGTGCAGGTGTACGATTTCGACCACCAGGACGGGGTGTACTTCATGGTGCTGGAGTTCATCCCCGGCGAGACGCTGCAGGCGCGGCTCAAGCGGCTGAACGAGAAGAGCCGGCGCATGCCAGCGCCCGAGGCGGCCGAGCTGATCGCTCAACTGGCCGACGCGGCCCAATACGCGCACGACCGCGGGCTGGTCCACCGCGACATCAAGCCCGCCAACATCATGCTCGACGTGCACGGCAAGGCCATCCTGATGGACTTTGGCATCACCCGCATCGTGGGCGGAACCTCGCACACCGCCACCGGGGCAGTGCTGGGCACGGCCAAGTACATGTCGCCCGAGCAGATCACCGGCGAGCGGGTCGACGAGCGTTCGGATATCTACTCGCTGGGGGTCGCGCTGTACGAGGCGCTCAGCGGGCGGGCGCCGTTCGAGGCCGACTCGGCCATGACGCTGATCATGATGCATGTCAACGACCCGGTCCCCGACATCCGCGAGCTGCAGCCGGACCTGCCGGCGGGGCTGGCGGAGGTGGTGGAGAAGGCGCTGCAGAAGAAGCGGGCGCAGCGCTTCCAGTCGATGGCGGAGCTGGCGGCGGCGCTGCGGGCGTCGGTCGCTGGGGGTACAGCGGGCGCCGAGAAACCGGCGGGCGCCGAGAAACCGGCGGGCGCCGAGAAACCGGCGGAAACCGGGAGGACAGAGGCTGCCGGCCCTGGGGGGGCGGAAGCCCAACCGGCGCGGGCCGAGCCGCGCAATGACGGCCCGCCAGCCGGTGAGGTCCACCGGCGCGCTGCGGCCTTCCCGGCGGGCGGGAGCGCTCAACCGCCAGTGGACGGCTCCGCGCCGCGAGAACGCTCACCCAGGCCTGTAATCCCCCGGCCCCAGGCGGATGCGCCCGCGGATGTGGAACTGCCCGCCGGTACGCGCGGCGCCCAGGCGCAGCCCGAAGCCCAGGGCGACCGCGTCCAGCAACGGCCTGTGCAGCCGCCCGGCCCGCAAGAGGCCGGTCAGCCATCTTCCCCCGGCGGCAGCCGCGGAAAGGCGCGGCAGGGATCGCCACCTGGCTCGCAGAATAGCGGGCAACCGGCCCAGCCCGCGCCGGCGGGCGGGCGCAAATCCTTCGGGCTGGGCGTGCTGGCCGGGGTCGGGGTGGCGCTGCTCGGGCTGGTCGTGCTGGTCATCATCGGGGGGGTCCTGCTGTTCCGCGACCTGATGAGCGGGGACCTGCTCGAAACCGCCACGCCGACCGGGGCTGTCTCCCTGGCGACGGCCACCCCGAATAGCCTGGTGGCGGCGGACAATCCCCGTCCCACCGTCACCCGCACCCGCGCGGCGACCGCCACGCGCACGCTCGAGCTTCCGCTCACCGCGCCGACCATGGCCCAAACCGCCACGCCGACCGTCCCGCCCGGAATCTACTACGTGCGGATCAACAAGATCACGGTTGAGAACAACCGCTACGTGGTCGAGTACGAGACCTTCCTCTACACCGAGCAGCTGCCCGGGATGCACGTCCACTTCTTCTTCGACACGGTCGCGCCCGAACAGGCCGGCATGCCCGGCAGCGGGCCGTGGATCCTGTACGGCGGGCCGCGCCCGTTCACCAAGTACGCCGTCGCCGACCGCCCGGCCCATGCCGGGAAGATGTGCGCGCTGGTGGCCAACACCGACCACTCGGTCCAGGCCAACAGCGGCAACTGCTACCCGCTGCCGTAGGGGGAGAGGGGAAAAGGCAGTGAACGGTGAACAGTGAGCGGTGAGCGGTGAGCGGTCGTTCCGCGAACGGGGGTTCTTCTTAGCCCATGCTCTGCGTGGTAAGGTATACTTCTCCAGGAAACATGTTCCGCCCCCGGCAGCCTGGCGCTGTGGGAGCAGGCCGCCGCGCCGGGCGGGGAGAAAAATGAAAAAAGCTGGACGGGAACTGCCGGATGACAGAAACGATCTCACCACCAGGCAAAAGCCAGTATCAAATTCACCAGACGGTTGTAAAGTGCGTCCTGTGCGGAAAGGACAACGCTCAGCCTCATTATAAAATCCGGGCCAGCGATTTCCTGGCGAAACAGCCGGGAGCCAGGGTCGACGATGAAAATGCAATCGCGACGCTGGTGAAATGCCAGGACTGCGGGCTGGTTTATGTGAACCCTCGCTGGGTCTTCCCCGAGGGCCTGATGCCGTATGACGAGGAAGCCGAGGACCAGTACTTTGCTGCCACTTATGCCGAGCGAAAACGGGCTTATCAAGAACTGGCAGGCCAGCTGCCCGGCCGGCTGCACAGGCCGGTTCAAAAAATCCTCGACGTCGGCTGCGGCGACGGCGTTTTGCTGGAAGTGTGCCAGGAAGCGGGGCTGGATTGCGAAGGTTTCGAGGTGAGCCGGCCCCTGGTTGAGAAACTGAGGCGCCGTTTTGGCGAAGCTGCCATCCATGACGGCAGCCTTGCGCACCTCCCCGCGGAGGCATTCGATGTCGTCTTCTTAATCAACGTGATCGAGCACGTCGAAGACCCGGTGGAACTGCTCGAACAGATCTACAAGATATTACGCCCCGGCGGCATGGTCCTCATTCACGCGCCCAACTTTGGCGGGCTGCCCGCCAGGCTTCGCGGCCCGCGCTGGCACCAGATTGCGCCCCTTGTCCACCTGTACTACTTCACGCCCGCGACCCTGAGAAAAGTCATCGCCAAATCCGGGTTAATCGCCGGTGAAAAGTTTTACCTCGCGTCTTCGCGGTGGTACAAACGAGCCATACAGCGCGTGGTGTATGCCCTGGGCATTCAACTGGATAATGGCCTGGGCGTTGTGGCGCGCCGCCCGGCTGACGCGAAGGGGAAGCAGGCGTTTTCTGAAATCTAGCGCACCTCCCAGATTTCGTTGGCCAGGCCCACTTCGGTCAGCTCGAACCATTTTTCCAGGAATGGCCCGGCCTGCTCGGACGCGCCCCATCTCGACCTTCAGCGCCGCGACGGCCTCATCCATGCGCCTGGGGCGAACCCGGCGTGTGTGCCGCCGGATAATCATCTAACCCTCCTGGCGGTGTTCAGCATGGGTTGAGTATTACCGGAATGGTCAAGGAAGAAAACATGCCGGGATCGAAGGAAGGTGCGCCAGAACGACCCGGAAGGTCAAGCTGATCAACCTCCAACCCCCTTCATCTCCCCACTCTCTGCTACAATCAAACCATCCCCATCCCCAGCGGAGACCCCCATGAACCGTCTGCTTTCCGACCCAACCCTTACCCAACTGCGCATCGCTTTACAGCCCGAATCCGCCCTCATGCGCGGTGGGATCTTCCGCGACGCGGACACCGGGCGCGAATACTTCACCGGCTACAGCTACCAGACCCTCTATGACTGGGACCAGTACTTCGAGGCGATCGTGCAGATTTACATGGGCTGGCCCGGCGACTATATCAAGAACGGGGTGACGATCTTCCTCGATCACCAGCAGGAGAGCGGGATGATCTCGCGCTCGGTGCCCTCCAACCCGTGGCACGACCCGGAGCACGTCAAGCCCTTCCTGGCGCAGATCGCGCTGCTGGTCTACCGCGCGTACGGCGAGCTGGACTGGATCGCGCAGGAGCCGTATTTCTCCCGCCTGCGCAAGGCGATCGATTTCTGGCGGCTGGAAATGGACTCGAACGGCAGCGGGCTGTGCGAGTGGATGAGCGCCCCGCACACCGGCATGGATAACCAGCACGAGCGGGCCGGCTACTGGCTGGACCGCTTCTGCGAAGGGGTCGACCTGAACAGCTACCTGGTGCGCGAGATGCGCGCCTTCGCCCGCCTGGCGGCGCTGAGCGGGCGGGGCGATCTGGCCGGCAGTTACCAGGCGGAAGCCGACGCGCTGGCGGAGCGCATGAGAGCGCTGATGTGGGACGAGGAAGAGGGCTGGTTCTTCGACCGCAACGCGCGGGCGGGCGAGGCGCTGATGAGCCGCCACGCCGGGTGGGCTTCTTCCTTTAATACTTCGGCGGATGGGCTGATCCGGGTCAAGTCAGCCGCCTCGTTCGCCGCGCTGTGGGCCGGGGTCGCCACGCCCGAGCAGGCCCGGCGCATGATCTTCGAGCACCTGTTCAACCCGCGCGAGTTCTGGTCGCCGTACCCGGTGGCGGCGCTGGCGAAGAGCGAGCGCTGGTACAGCCGCGACTGGCTGCCGGGCGACCTGGGCTGCAACTGGCGCGCGCACACCTGGGTCCCGACCAACTATATGATCTACCACGGGCTGCGGCGTTACGGCTACGACCAGCTCGCGGCGCTGGTGGCGCATGTCACCCACCGGCTGGTCAAGACGGCGGGCAACCGCGAGTATTACGATTCTGAGACCGGCCAGGGCAACGGGCTGGACCCGTTCTGGGGCTGGAGCCTGCTGGGGCATTTCTTGCCGTACGAGGAACAGGCCGGGGATTATATCGGCGAGATTTGATATACTATAGTCATTATGCCCGATCTTCGTTTTGCTGTGTTTGGGACCGGTTTCTGGTCCAATTTCCAGATCCCGGCCTGGTTCGAGGTGGGCGGCGTAGAGATCGCCGCGCTGTACAACCGCACGGTGGCTAGGGCTGAGCGGGTGGTCGAGAAGTTCGGCCTGGCGGGGGCGCGGGTGTACGGCGACCCGGAAGCGCTGCTGAAGAACGAGCGGATCGATTTCATGGACATCATCACCGAGATCGACGCGCACGCGCCGCTGGTCCACCTGGCGGCCCAGTACCGGGTGCCGGTCATCTGCCAGAAGCCGATGGCGCCCGACCTGGCCACGGCCGAGGGGATGGTGGCGGCCTGCCGCGCGGCGGGCGTGCCGCTGTTCATCCACGAGAACTTCCGCTGGCAGGCGCCTATCCGGGCGGTGAAGGCGGCCCTGGAGGCCGGGCTGATCGGGCGGCCCTTCCGCGCGCGGATCGAGTTCTCCTCCGGCTTCCCGGTCTTCGCCAACCAGCCCTTCCTGCGCACGCTCGAGCATTTCATCCTGACCGACCTGGGCAGCCACCTGCTGGACGTGGCCCGCTTCCTGTTTGGCGAGGCGGACCGGCTGTACTGCCAGACCGGCAAGGTCCACCGCGACATCCAGGGCGAGGACGTGGCCAGCGTGCTGCTGCACATGCGCGGCGGGGCCGACGTGCTGTGCCTGATGGCTTACGCCGAAAACTTCCACGAGCGCGAGTGCTTCCCGCAGACGACGATCTTTGTCGAGGGCGAGCGCGGGACGCTCGAGCTGGCCCCCAACTACTGGCTGCGGGTGACGACCGAGAGCGGCACGCACGCCCGCCACGTCCCGCCGCCCACCTACGCCTGGGCCGACCCGTTCTACGAGGTGGTCCACGCCAGCATCGTGCCCTGCAACGCCAACCTGCTCCAGGCGCTGCGCGGGCTGGGGCCGGCCGAGACGACCGGCGAGGATAACCTGAAAACCGTCCGGCTGGTGTTTGCCAGCTACGACTCGGCTGCCAGCGGGCAGTCCGTCCGGCTGGAGGCGTGAGCGCTGATGAACCCTGTCCCTGGCCTGACCCACCTCGACCCGCGCACCCCGGCGCTGCGCCTGCGCTGCATCGAGCGCAAGACCAGCCACGTCCCGATGGACGGCGACCCGCGCAGCATGGCCCGCTCGCTGGCTGCCACGCGCGGGCTGGCCTCCTGGACGCTGCGGCGCGGGCTGCTCAGCCGCGACCTGCTGCGCGAGCTGCCGCTCGAAATCGACGACCTGGAGCCGCTGGCCGGGCGGCTGGCGCAGGACCGCCCGGAGTGGCGGGCAGAGCGCGAGCAGGCCCTGGCGGCGCTGCGCGTGGACGAGCCGCGCCTGTTCACCCCCGGGCAGACCGGGCACTGCCAGCTCGACCTGAGCCGCCTGTTCGCGCTGGGGATCGACGGGCTGAAGGACGACCTGCTGGACCGCAAGGCCCGGGCGAGCGGGAAGACGGCCGAGACCTACCAGTCCTTTTGGGACGCGCTGGACGGGCTCTCGGCGCTGGTCGAGAACGCCGGGCGCGTGGCCGAGGCGGCGAGCGTGGGGGCCTCCACCGGGCGGGTGATCGAGCTGGACGCGCTGGCGGCGGCCTGCCGCAACGTGGCCCACCGCCCGCCGGAGACCTTCCACGAGGCGATCCAGCTGCTGTGGCTGGCCATCCTCGGCACGACCTACGCCGACCGGGCCTGGCTGATCTCACCCGGGCGGCTGGACCGGGTCCTGGGGCCCTACTACCAGGCCGATATCGCCGCCGGGCGGCTGACCCCCGAGCGGGCGCTGCTGCTGATCGAGGCGCTCTACCTGCTGCTCAATGAGAATATCCCCGACGGGCTGGCCATCGCCGTGATGGTCGGCGGGCGCGACCCGCTCGGCGCGGACGTGACCAACCCGCTCTCGTACCTGTGCCTGGAGGCGCTGCGCCGCACCCGCCTGGTCTACCCGACCGTGGGCGTCTGCTGGCACGCCGGCACGCCGGGCGACCTGAGCGAGCTGGCGGTGGACCTGATCGCGCGCGGCTGCCCCAACCCGGCTTTCTTCGGCGACGAGACCATCCAGCGCGGGCTGCGCGGGTACGGCGTCCCGCCCGAGGAGGCCTGCGAGTACATCAACTCGACCTGCGTCGAGATCACCCCGTGCGGGTCGAGCAACGTGTGGGTGGCTTCGCCCTATTTCTCGACCCCCCAGTTCCTGCTGGATGAGGTCGCTGCCCACGCCCAGGCCGGGACGCAGCCGGATACCTTTGAATCATTCCTGGCCGGCTACCAGGCGCGCCTGGCGGGCGAGATCGACGCGGCGGCGGCGGCGGAGAACCAGCGCCGGCTGGAGCGCCAGGCCCACGGCGGCAAGCCGCTGCAGAGCGTCTTCACCCGCGACTGCATCGCGCGCGGGCGGGACATCGACGACGGCGGGGCGCGCTACAACTGGGTTGAGTGTTCGTTCGTCGGGCTGGCCAACCTGGCCGACTCGCTGCACGTCCTGCGCGAGGAGGTGTTTGAAACGCGCCGCCTCAGCCTGGCCGAGATGGACGCGCTGCTGCGGACCAATTTCGAGGGGCGCGAGCGCGAGCGCCAGCGCTTCCTCAACGGCCACCCCAAGTACGGCAACGCCTGCGCGGAGGTCGATGGGCTGGTCGGGCGGGTGGTGGACTTCGCCCGCGCGGAATGCGCCCGCCAGCGCATGGAACCGGACGGCAGCCCGTTCGTGCCCGGCGCGTTCTGCTGGATCATAGATCGGAAGAGCACACGTCTGAACTCCAGTCACCGCTCATTA
>CAZBDC010000240.1:0-2449 GCA_964490575.1 uncultured Anaerolineaceae bacterium
GATAATGAGCGGTGACTGGAGTTCAGACGTGTGCTCTTCCGATCTCGAACAACCCTCAAATTTTCACGGTTGTCTCAAATCGCTTTGGAAGCCATGTAATCACCGATCGCATGTATACACTGGTACTCGTCATGCCAAGCGCTCGCAGTGTGCGCGCAGGCACCGCACCTGAAGGTGTCACGCTGACCGAGCTGGCCTATACCACCCAGAATGCCTGGGGCGAAACGGACCTGGAGAGTCTTAAGCAAAACCAGGTGTCCGCCGACCAGAACCAGGATCTGATGGGACCGGTGGGGCTGGCGGTTGCCGGGGAAAATTCCAACACCGGCGGCCGGATCCTCGTATTGGGCGACTCTGACTTTGCTGAAAACCAGGCGTTTAATCAATACGGAAACGCCGATTTTATCCTGAACGGCATTGACTGGGCTGCCGAGCAGGATAATCTGATCAGCCTTACCCCGCGCCAAACCACCCAGCGCGTCCTGGTCCCCCCCCAGGCTTACACGATGGGGTTGGTCTTATTCGGGTCGGTTTTCTTGCTGCCCGGGCTTGTAATTGCGACCGGGGTGCTGATCTGGATTCAACGCCGGCGTCAGGGGTAAGCCGAGATGATTCGCAAGCAAACCTGGATTTTGCTGGCTGTTTTTATTGTCGTGCTCGCGGCGACGATCGTTCTGGAGAAGAACCCGGAATTGATCCAACCAGCCCAGACCCCCACCCCCGGCCCAACCGCCCAGGCAATGATGGTTGATGGCTGGCAGTCAAGCGACATCACCCAGATTGAAATTCTTGACAGCCAGGGCAGCCGGCTGAAAATTCTGCAAAATGAAGAAGGAAAATGGCTGATTGATTCGCCAGATGGGGATGTAGCCGATGCTGGAATCGTCGAAGAAATCCGCACACAGATCACTGCTGCTCGCATAACAGCATTTCTAGACCCGGGCTACGACCTGAACGCGATTGGCTTAAGTATCCCATCGAACACGCTGACGATTCAGGACGCTCAAGGCCGCGAAACGATCATTTACATCGGTCAGTTAACTCCCACAGAGACCGGATATTATGTAAAGGTAGACAATGCGGCCCCAGCCGTTGTTAGCAAGTACGCGATTGATGACATTCTCCGCAATCTGCAGAGAGATGTACTGATTCAACTGGAGACTTTTCCGACCGTGCAGCCCTGATAACTTGCCGTGTGGTGTTAGGCAAAATATGTCTCCACAAGCTATTGATTTTTACCTTAAAAAAGTGTATTCTGAGGTGACAGGTGTTCTTGTCTCCAAATCTTTGGATAATGGCACTTTGGAATTGGAAAAATAATCATCTCAGAATGAGGTGTAGAAGGCGTAATCTATGGATGATGTATTGATTAATGTTGTTGATGAGGATGAGGAATATCCCGCGATTGCCAGGCTGATTGAAATGGGCCGGCAGAAGACTTACGTCACGATTGACGATATCCTGCACTTTTTCCCAGAAGCCGAGCAGGATGTCGAGCAGTTGGAAGAAGCTTTTGCCGCATTGATCAGTGCTGGGATTCCCTACCTGGAAGATGAAGCGGTTGAAGAGCCGTCAGAAGATGAGCTCGATGCGGGTGCGGCGGATGAAGATGATACCGAACATGCCGCGAAAACTTTATCGTTAGATGATCTGGCCAATATCGATACCGACGATACGATTGGACTTTACCTCAAGGAAGTCAGCCGGGTTCCTTTGCTGACCGCTGAAGAAGAAGTTGAGCTGGCGCAGCGCATTGAGCGCGGCCGGATGGCCCGCGAGGAATTAGCCCGCGGCAATGTGAATGCCCGTCGCCGGCACGAATTGCGTCGCCTGATTGAAGACGGGTGGGCTGCTCGCGAACATCTGATCACCGCCAACTCCCGCCTGGTGATCAGCGTAGCCAAAAAGTACATGGGCCGGGGTGTACCCTTCCTTGATCTAATTCAGGAAGGCAATATTGGCCTGATCCGCGCCACCAAGAAGTTCGACTACCGGCGCGGCCACAAGTTCAGTACGTATGCTACCTGGTGGATCCGCCAGGCTGTCACCCGTGCGATTGCCGACCAGGGCCGGACCATCCGCGTGCCTGTTCACATGGGCGACCAGATCAATAAGCTGCTGCGCGTCCAGCATCAGCTCACGCAACGCCTGGGCCGAGAGCCCAGCGTCGAAGAACTGGCTGAGGCCCTGGATGTCCCGCCCAAGAAGGTAGAGAACATGATCCAGGTGGCGCGCCGCCCACTTTCTCTGGAGACCCCGACCGACGATGAAGAAGACTCGGTGTTGGGTGACTTCATTGAGGATGATGAAGCGCCCCCGCCAGATGAAATGGCCACCTACAATCTGCTCCGCGAGCATTTGGAAGAGGTGTTGAACACGCTTCCGCCGCGCGAAGTGCGCATTTTGCAGCTTCGATATGGACTGCTGGATGGCCAGGCATATACCCTCG
>CAZBDC010000240.1:2459-3312 GCA_964490575.1 uncultured Anaerolineaceae bacterium
AAGAAGTTGGGCGCAAGATGGGCGTCACCCGCGAACGCGTTCGCCAAATCGAGGCCCAGGCGCTCAGCCGGCTGCGCCATCCCTCGATCCGCCGCAAGCTGCGCGACTATTTGGGCGAATAACTTCGCCTGTTCGTTCTCCTTACAACTTATCGGCGGGGTTGTCCGAAAAGTATTTATTCGGGGAGGCTGTCCAAAAAGAACTGGTTGGACAGCCTCTCCTTCTTTGCGTTTTTGTATGGCGGATCCAGGTCCGCACGCAAGCGCGGCCCGATTAAGTACTTGCGCAATACTGCATAATGTTGCATACTTAATCCGCGGAGGTTGTCTTCTATGGCAAAAATTCCCTTGCGGGTTTACATAAAAGAGATCGAGAACCGGATCGACCGGGGCGAGATCGATCAGGCCATTGCGCATGCCCGGAATATTCTGAAAAGTTACCCCAAACACATCGATACTTACCGGATATTGGGTAAAGCTTATCTGGAAGGCAAGCGCTATACAGAAGCGTCGGATATCCTGCAGCGCGTCCTTTCTGTCATCCCGGATGATTTTGTGGCTCAGATCGGCATGAGCATCATTCGCGAAGATGAGGGGAATCTGGATGCCGCAATCTGGCATATGGAACGCGCTTATGAAGTCCAGCCATTTAACCCGGCTGTTCAGGAAGAACTGAGGCGTTTGTATGGCCGGAGGGATGGGGTGGAGCCGCCGAAAATACGCCTGACGCGCGGCGCGTTGGTGCGCATGTACACCCGCGGCGGGTTATTTCCGCAGGCAATTGCCGAAACCCGTGCCGCCCTGGCTGAGGATTCGCAGCGTTTTGATCTGCTGGTTTTGCTGGCGCGCCTGTA
>CAZBDC010000240.1:3322-7555 GCA_964490575.1 uncultured Anaerolineaceae bacterium
ATCAAAAGATCGAAGCTACTGAAGTGTGCTCATCACTCATTAGCAAGCTGCCCTACTGCTACGAAGCCAATCTCCTACTCGCCGAAATCCTTCCCGGCACTTCGCGCGCCGGAGACGCTAAAAAATTCAAACAGCGCGTGTATTCGCTGGATCCGTACGCAACTTTCATCTCCCCATCTGCGCCAACCAGCGACCAGGTCCCCGACCAGGCGGTCATGGTTGAGGAACTCGATTGGAACGCCTCTCTCCAGGAACCCCAGACTCCTGGATGGACCCAGACGATTGGCGTTGAATGGGAAGAGGCCGAGGAAGAAGCCTTGCCGGATTGGATCAACGCCCTTGAACCTGACACCTCACAGGCTGCCGCGGCTGAAAATTTATCCGTTGAAACACACCCGGTCGACGAAGAACAGCCCGAATCCATCTCACCAGCAGCCGAAAGCTCGCTCCTTGAAGAATCTGTGATCCCTGATTGGATGGCAGATGCGGGTTGGCAGGCATCTGACCGCAGCGCGGATGAAATTATGGCCGAACAGGAGGAGGCCGGTGAGGAGGAAATCGCCTCGGCCGAGATTCCTGAATGGCTCCAGTCCATTGCACCTGCTGGCGTTATGGAGGACAGCAGCGGAAAACCTGAGCAGGACGAATGGCTGGAATCCCTCCTGGGTAAATCCGAAGCCCTGGAGAGTAAAAGTAAAGCCGGCCCCCTTGCGGAAACCTTTGCAGATCTGCCAGCAGAGTCAGAACAGGAAGTACCCGACTGGCTTGCTTCATTGGAGATAGAGCAATCACCGACAGAAGAACCTGCCGAAAAAACGCCAGATTGGCTGAGCGGGATCAGCCCTGAAACGCTGGAGACAGCTGCCAGCGAGGAAATGGGCCTACCCACATCGGAAGCGGGTATTGCTGAGCCTGAAGCGATCTCCTCCGAACCAGAACCGATGGAGTGGCAGTCGACCAGTGAACCTGAGCCAGGCATCGAGCAGCCCTCGGCAGAAATTCCCGACCTGGCCGAGACAGACGCCCTGGCCTGGTTAGAAGCATTAGCCGCTCGCCAGGGGGCAGACGAAGAAACACTGATTACTCCGCCCGACCAGCGCAGTGATGAACTGCCAGAATGGCTCAAGCAGGAGATCGACCTGCAGGCTGAACAGCCGGCGGCGATAGAACAGCCGGCGGCGATAGAACAGCCGGCGGCGGAAGAACTGCCAGAGGCAATCGAACTACCCGAGGCGGAAGAAGCACCGCTGGAAGAATTGCTGGCAGCCGAAACCTCATTATTTGCTGATGATTTATCGGAAGGCGCTGAATTTCCACCCACCGAGCCGCTCCCGGCAGTTGAGGCCGAGTTGCCTGATTGGCTGCAAGAATTTGGCGCAGATGTGACAGAACCGGCGCCCGTAGAACCCGAACCTTTCGAAGCAATCATCTCCGGAGAGGAAACCGTTCCAGACCAGGCGCCCGCTGCTGCCTTTGAGATGAGCGATGAGGACGCCGCCATGGCATGGCTGGAGTCCCTGGCGGCCCGCCAGGGCGCGGATGAAGAGACGCTGATCACACCGCCTGAGCAGCGGCTGGAAGCACCGCCAGACTGGCTTGAGCGAGAAATTTCGGCCGGCCAGGGCGCTGAAGGGGAAGAGACAGGCGCACCTGTGGTCGAAAGCGCAGCTGCCATTTCCCCATCAGAAACGCCCGAAGAAGAAGTCTTGCCAGACTGGCTGCAGCAGATCGACGCTGAAGAACCTGTTACAACCGAAGGCGCGCTGGTTAGCGAAGCGCCAGAGTCTGGCCTGGCTGAACCTGGCATGCCAGACCTATCAGATATGGATGCGGCCATGGCCTGGCTGGAAGCACTGGCAGCCCGGCAAGGGGCTGACGAAGAAACCCTGATCACGCCGCCTGAGCAGCGCACCGAGCTTCCCCCCGATTGGGTCCAGCGCGAAATTGACACCGGGCAACTCAAGGAACAGCTGGCGGAGGCGGAGGCGGAAGAACTGCCGGCGGTGGAAGAGCCGCTGGTGCCAGAAGAGCCGCTGGTGGCAGAAGAACTACGGGGCGTAGAAGAACTGCCCGCGGAATCAATCCCGTTGCCGGATTGGCTCCAGCAGATTGCCAGCTTGTCGCGTGAAGAAGCGGTGCCCGATCAGGAACCTGCAGCCGCCGAATTACAGCTTCCGGCCGAACAACCGCTGCCCGATTGGCTGCGCGAGCTTGGCATCAGCGAGGAGCCAGAACCGGCCAGAACGATCGAAGAAATCCCGGGCTGGGTCGAAGAAGTAGCCGCCAGCGAAACAGAAGAGGCCCCGGCGGCGGAAGAACTGCCGGCGGCGGTAGACCTGCCGGCGGCGGAAGAGATGCCAATTGCAGCTGAGGAAGTTCCGGCCCTTGAATTTCCACCAGCACTCGAAGAAGAACTGCCGTCCCTTGAACCCACCGAGGCGGAAGCGGCGCTCGCATTTGGAGACCAGGCTCCGGCTGAAACAGCCGATCTGGATGCTGCTTTTGCCTGGCTCGAATCCCTGGCTGCCCGGCAAGGTGCCGATGAAGAGACATTGATCACCGCCGCGGAAGACCGGCTCGAAACACCGCCGGGTTGGATCCAGGAAGAACAAGCCAGGGCCGAGGCCAAGGAAACCCTGGCAGAAATCCCCGCAGCAGAAGCGGGATGGACAGGCGAGCCTGCCAGTGACGTGCTAGAAGGCGAGCTGCCGGTCGCGGCGGAAGCCGAGATTGAGCCACTTGAGGAGCTGGCCGGCCAGGTCGAAGAGGCTGTAATCTTCCCCACCATTGAAGAGCCTGCCGCACCCGCAGAGGAAATCCCCGAATGGCTTAAAGATATCGGCGAGGAACAGCCGGAGATCGAGCAGCCCTGGCAATGGGAAGCGACACAGGCAGAGCCCGAAGCTGGTATAGAAGCGCCCGCACCTGAGGAAGCGCCCATATCTATGGAAGCACCCGCTTCTGTGGAAGCACCCGCTTCTGCCGAAGTGCCCGCTTCTACCGAAGCGCCCGCTTCTACCGAAGCGCCTTTACCCGAATGGCTCCAGCAGACCGGTGAAGAAGAAATCCAGGCGGCTGCGGATGAAAGCGTAACAGAGGTCCCCGACTGGCTTAAGTCCATCCCGGCCGAGGAGGAAGAAGTTCTGCTACCCGTCAGTGAGTTCCAATCGGCCTGGGAGCCTGAGACAGGCATCGAAGAACCGCCGGTGGAGGCGGAAGCGCCCCTTGAGGCAGAAGCCATTGTCCTGGCCTCGCTGGTCGAAACGCGAGAAGCCCTATCGCGCGGGAACCTTTCTGCTGCTCTCACAGGTTACGGAAACTTCATCGAGAAAGGCGAATTCCTGGACGAGATCATTCGCGACCTGCGCGACGCTCTTTATCGCTACCCGGTGGATATCTCCATCTGGCAAACATTAGGCGATGCCTACGCGCAAAACAACCAGCTTCAGGAAGCGCTCGATGCCTATACCAAGGCCGAGGAACTGCTAAGATAATCCAGTACCATCATCCCCCTGACCGCCTGTCTGGTATCTTAAGATAGGACCAGGGGGATGATGATTCAATCCAACAATGGGAGGAACGAAACACGTGGAACGTACGCTTGTATTGGTAAAACCAGATGCCGTTCAGCGCGGGCTGATCGGCGAAATCACTGCCCGCCTGGAAAAACGAGGGCTCAAGCTGGTCGGCGCGAAGTTCATGCAGGTCAGCCGGGCGCTGGCTGAAAAGCATTACGCCATTCACCAGGGCAAGCCATTTTACGAAGGGCTGGTCAATTACATCATTTCTGCCCCGGTCATGGCCATGGTGTGGGAAGGCCCAAACGCAATTGCGGCCGTCCGGCAGACCATGGGCGCCACTCGCCCGACCGAAGCTGCCCCCGGCTCCATCCGCCACGACTTTGGCCTGACCATCGGCCGCAACCTGACCCATGCCTCCGACACGCCCGAGAATGGTGAAAAAGAAATCAGCCTGTGGTTCAGCCCAGACGAATTGGTCGAATGGCAGCGCCCCCTGGATGACTGGATATTTGAAAATAATTAGGCGGGCAAAAATCGGGCAGGTTGATCTGCCCGATTTTTTGCTTAAAATGTTCGCAATATCTTGACGGATTTCGGGCAGCATGGTAAACTTGGGCCGGTTGATAAGATAACCCTCTGGGGGCGTGGTGTAGTGGCTTAACATGCGGCCCTGTCAAGGCCGAGACCGCGGGTTCGAATCCCGTCGCTCCCG
>CAZBDC010000241.1:0-7508 GCA_964490575.1 uncultured Anaerolineaceae bacterium
CCCCCCAACACCCTCTCCTACACTCTTTCCCTACACGACGCTCTTCCGATCTCGTACCAGATCTGCCCGCTCTTCAGGCGGCTGAAGAGGACCGGCAGCCAGAAGTCGGGGCGCTGGCGCACCTCGCCCCGCGCGGCGGCCAAAGCGCGGTCGATCTGCCCGTCCCGGCGCAGCTCGCGGAAGAAGGCCGGCATAAAGCCGGCGGCGGTCTCCATGCTGATATTGCCCTGCATGGCCAGCACGGCCGGGATGCCCGCCTCGGCCAGGCGCGGCCCCAGCGCCGCCAGCACGTCCCCTTTACCCGGCGCCGCGCTCTGGCAGGAGAGCAGCACCACCAGGCGCGGCCGGTCGGGCAGGTCCTGCAGGCGGCTGACCAGGTCGCTCCCCGAGACGCGCTGGGCCTGGCCCTGCTCGTCTTCCAGCAGCAGCCAGGGCTCGTCGTTGACCAGCGCGCCGTGGCAGACCAGGTAGAGGATGTCGGGCTCGCTTTCGCGCAGGGCATCCACCAGCGCCGCCAGGCTGGCGCGTTGATCCTGGGCGGGCAGCAGCGCGGCCGGGATGGGGCCCAGCCCCGCCACGGCCCGGGCGGTCTCGCCGGGCACGTCGACCGGGGCCAGCCCGTAACCGGCCAGGTTCGCCGGGTTGGCCACCACCACCAGCGCGCGCAGGTCGCTTTTGGGCCGCAGCCGGACGGGCCGCCAGTCGTGACTGCTGAGATAGCGCGAGAAGAGGATGTTCTCGCTGGTGCTGAGCGGGGCGGCGCCCTGCGGGAGGGCGAGCGTTTCCCAGTACAGCCCGTGCAGCTCGAGCGCGGTCAACCCGATCAGCAGGCGGATGCGCAGCCCCAGCGGGGGGACCTGCTGCTGGGCCGCCTCCAGCGCCCTGGCCAGCGCCACCTGGGTCTTCGGGCTGGCAAACAGCCCGGCGGAGAGCTCCTGGCCGTAGGCGCGCGGGTCAAGCGCCAGCCCGCGCAGGCGGGCAAAGTCGAAGTGCGCCTCGGCCGACTCGAAGTGATCGCTGTCGTCGCCGGGCAGGCTGAAGCGCGTCTCGACCGTGTAACTCCCGGTCGCGTGGCGGTGGAGGCCAATCTCAAGGTCCGCGTATTGGGTCATCGCTGTCTTTATTGTAGCGAAAACCGGGGCGCAGAACAACCTCCCTCTCGGTCTCCCTCCAAAATCGCAAAGCCGATTTTGGAGGGAGATGCCTTGCAGGGATCGAAGGGTTCCCGGCCAACGGGGGCGCGTGTTTCGACCGGTGGATTCCGGACCGCCAGGGCATGTAGGGGCGCAGCGATGCCTACGCGCAACTCCGCCGGGAACCACCGCGCTGCGCCCTGGTGGTCGGGGACCCCGTCGGTCGAATCGGGTGTCCCCAGGCCCGGGCGCAGCGTCTTAAACGCGGACCATCGCCCATGACAGCGCCGCTGCGCCCCTACAAATGCGGGTGGGTGGAATATCTCACCGGCCCGCCGGCCTGGCACCCCCTCCAATATAACCGCACTTGTGATAATGGAGGGGGTGCCAGTTGTAGGGCGGGTTTCTTACCGGCCGGCCTTTCTTGAACGCCACGCAGGTGGCGTTTCGCAGCCTTTGGCGCGGATTCATCCGCCCCCAGACCCCCACTCAAAAACGCTTGCGTTTTGGAGAGGGCCGGGGTGAGGTGGTTCTGCGCCCGGCCGCGGATGCACCCCGGCCACGCGGGTGCACGATTCGGCCGGCAGGGTTCCGTCCCACCCGGGCGCAGCGCGGCGGTTCCCGGCCCAGGTTCATGTTCGCACCGCTGCGCCCTTACCATCGTTCACCGTTTACCGTTCATCGTTTCCTGATTCCCCCCGCTGCGCCCTTACCACCGTTCACCGTTTCCTGATTCCCCCGCAGCCCGCGCAGGGCCGCCGCGATCATCCCCGCCGCCGCGATGGCCACGCCCGCCACCAGCGCGATGGCGCGCGGGTCGAGCGTCTCATACCAGGCCGGTTCCGGCGTCACCCAGGGCGAATTTTCCCCCTGGCCCGCTTCGCCCGCGTGGTCCTGGCCCGGCCCGCGCCCCTCCGGCGGGCCGCCGTGCTCCTGGGCCGGCGCGGGCAGGGCGGACTCGTCCTGGGCCGCATCGGGCGTCGCTTCCGCCGGGCCGACCGGCGCTTCGGTCGGGGCCAGGGTCGGGGCCGGCGCGCCCCCGCTGGGCAGCTGCTGGCCGCCCGGCGCGGCGCTCCCCTTCCACCAGGGCCCGCGCACGCGCACCGGCTGGGCCACCTCGGGCGCGGTCGGCTCCCACGAACGCATGAAGCCGACAATGGACTGGATCTGCGCCTCGCTCAGGCGGTCGCCCCAGGCGGGCATCGAGGTCTCCGGCACGCCCAGGGTGACGATCTGCTCCAGGGCGGCGTCGGGCGTCTCGGCCAGGTAAGCGCGCACGTTCAACGAGGGCGCGCGCTGGCTGCCCTGCCCTTCCGGGCCGTGGCAGCTGCTGCACGAAGACGCGTACAGCTCCTCGCCCAGCGCCAGCGATTCGGCCGTCACCAGCACCGGCTCGTCCGGGGCCGGGATCGCGCCATCGGGCACCTCGTCCCAGCGCTGCATCAGCGCCACCAGCGCGGCGATCTGCTCGCCGTCCAGGACCTTCTCCCAGCCCGCCATGAGGGTGCCGGCGACGCCCAGGCGCACGTCGCGCTCCAGCTCGGCGGCGTCCTGCGCCCGCACGGCCGGGTCGTTCAGCGCGGGGGCCAGGCTCGTCCCGGCCCCGTCGGCCCCGTGGCAGGCCACGCAGTTCTCGGCATACAGGCGGATGCCCGCCGCCAGCGCGTCGCCCTCGGGCAGCGCCGCCAGGCTCTCCAGCACCGCCGGGTCGGCCTCGGACACAAAGGGGATCAGCGGGGCCAGCCCCAGGTTGACCACCCGGTCCTGCGTCGCGGGCCAGTCGCCCGCCGCCACCAGGCTGACCAGTTGCCCGACCTGGTAGTCGCTGAGCGGGCCGCCGTCTTCCAGGCTCCAGGCCGGCATGGCGCTGCCGTACAGGCCGCGCGCGATGATCTTGGTCAGCGCGCCGGGGTCCATCTCCCGCAGCGCGGGGCTGTCGAGGGGCGGCATGGCGCCGATGCCCTCGCCGGCCGCGCCGTGGCAGACCGCGCAGTTCTGCGCGTAGAGCGTCATGGCGCCGTCCAGGTCGGCGGCGAGCTGCTCGGCCTGGGCCGTCTCCAGGCGGGCCGGCTCGCGCCAGGCGTACAGGCCGATGGCTGCCACCATCAGCGCGGTCGCCAGGATCCCAACCAGCAGCTCGATCGTGCGGGGGGTGAGGTTGGGCTTTTTCATGCGTACACCACCTGGGCCGGCTCGAAGTGCTGGCGCTGGATGGGTTTGGCGGTGTCCACCACCACCTGGCCGTCCTCGATCGTGATGGCGAACAGGTCCAGCGGGCGCGGGGCGGGCGGGTTGATCACCTCGCCCTCGGTCGTGAAGCTCGAATTATGGCAGGGGCAGATGAAGGCGCCCTGTTCCTGGTCCCAGGGCGAATTGCAGCCCAGGTGGGTGCAGCGCTGGTAGAGCGCCAGGAAACCGCCGTCTGCCAGGCGCACCAGGTAAAAACGCCCGTTGGGGACGTGCGAGACCGAGCCGGGCGGGAAATCGTCCACCGCCCCGGCGGTGATCTGCCCGCCGAACTCGCCTTCCGCCAGGCGCGGCTGCAGGTAGGCCAGGGCCAGCCCGCCCACTTCGAGCGCGGCGATCCCCAGCAGGGCGGACCAGGTGTGTTTCAGGAAATCCCGGCGGGGCTTGTTTTCGGGTTGGGGTTGGGGTTCAACGGTCATTTTTTCCTCGTCGCTTAATGAATGGCCGGTATTTCCCAGGGCCAGTACAGCGCCATGCCGGGGCCGCGGAAGAAGATACCGATCAGGGTGAGCACGATCAGGGCGGAGAAGGTAAAGATAAACAGCGCCAGGACGCGTTCTTCGGTGTTGGCCTTAAAAGCCCGGTACAGGATTTCGTCCAGGGAGATCAGGCCCAGCAGGACGACCGCCAGGGGGATGACCCCGTTGGAGATCAGCGTGGGCCAGGTGGGCAGCCAGGCCGCCCAATCCAGGACGAACTCGTCCAGCACCACCCACAGCGGGGTGAGCAGCAGCGCGCCGCCCGCCGCCAGCAGGCTGACAAAGCGCCCGCGCCGCGAGCGGAAATACACGCCCACGTTGTCCGGGCGCACGTCATAAAAGGGCAGCAGCGCCAGCGCGCTCAACGCCAGGCCGGGGACGACCAGCGCGCCCACCAGGGGGTGAAAGTGCAGCAGCAACTCCTGGATGCCCAGGAAGTACCAGGGGGCCTTGGCCGGGTTAGGGCTGACGGCCGGGTCGGCGATCCCTTCCAGCGGGACGGGGACCAGCATGGCCCAGCCGAGCAGGATGGCCAGCCAGGCCACCGCCCAGACCAGCTCGCGCCGCACCAGGTGCGGGATGGTGGTGACGCGCTCGATGGGCGGCTGCTCGCCCGCCGCGCCGCGCGGGAGGGAAAGCCCGCCGTCTTTGCGCACCCGCCAGAAGTGATAAGACATCAGCCCCAGGATGCCGAGCGGGATGAAGCTGATGTGCAGGGAGTAGAAATTCAGCAGGGTGGCCGCCCCCACCTCCGGCCCGCCCAGCAGCAGGCGGCTGAGCGGCTCGCCGAGCAGCGGGATGTAGCTGAGGATGCTGGTGCCGACCGTGATGGCCCAAAAGGCCAGCTGGTCCCAGGGCAGCAGGTAGCCGGTGAAGTTCGCCACCAGCACCAGCAGCAGCATGGCCACGCCGAGCAGCCAGTTCAGCTCGCGCGGCGGGCGATGCGCGCCGGTGAAAAAGACGCGCAGCAGGTGCAGCACGCTGGTGACGATCAGCAGGTTGGCCGACCAGTGATGGAGGTTGCGCAGCAGGTCGCCAAACCAGGTATTGGCGCGCAGGGCCTGCACGTCCAGGTAAGCCTGCGGCGGGCTGGGGGTATAGTTCATTTGCAGGAACACACCGGTGACCGCCAGCAGCACGACCAGCATGGCCGACAGCCCGCCCAGGCCCCAGGTATAGGTCCAGCGCAGCGTGCTGCGGGGGATTTTGGTGGGGTGCAGGTGCAGCACCAGGCTGTCGACCACCATGCGCATGCGGCTGCGGTCATCGGTCGGGAATTCGGGCGGGGCCAGCCGCCGGCGCATGCGGATGAGGGGGTGTTCGTTTTCCGGGTTGGTTCCTTCGGGCATCGTGATGGCTCTCCTTTTGCAGAATACATCCATCTTAACCCCCGGCTGTGAATAAGGCTTGAAGGGGATATGAACATCCTGTGAAAGTCCATCCAATACTTCATCAAAGGCGCGCAGGTTCTTCACAACTCCTTCACAGCCGGCCGGTATGCTTACCCTATAAGTTTCAAAAGAGGAGATCGATCATGTTCAGAAAAATCCTTGTCGGAATACTGGTGGCCACCCTGGCCGTGGCGGGCCTGGCCAGCTTCAGCAACCAGAAGGCCAGCGCGGCCGCGCAGGAACTCGAGGCGGCCCAGGCGCGGGCAGCCGCCGCCAAAGCCCAGGAACAGGCCGCCATCGCCGCCGTCGTGGCGGAAATGCAGGCGCAGATCGCCGCCGAAGCCGCGCAGGAACAATCCGCGGTCACGGCGGACGCGGCGGAGCCCCTCCCCACCCACCAGCCCCAGAACCTGGCGAGCGGGCAGGGCTGGCAGGCCGGCGGCGGTAATGCGGGCGGGCAGATGGGCCAGGGCAACCCGGCCGCGGGCGCGCAGGGCGGGCGCGGGCAGGGTGGCGGCGGGCGCCCGGCCTGGGCCGGCGGCGGCGGGCAGTAGGGCGTAGGGGCGCAGAACCACCTCACCCCGGCCCTCTCCATTTTCGAAGTACGCGAAAATGGAGAGGGGGAAATTCCGGGCATGGACGGAGGGGCTGTGGGGCGGATAAATCCGCGGTAAGAACGGCAAAGTCCCACATGCAGTCAGGGTTCCCCAGGAAAGATGGCGTGGGCTGGCAACGAGCTGTCAGCGGATTATAGGAACGGATTGAACCGATTATTCGCTCGAGGCAGTTCGCACGCCAAAATGAACCGGCAGTTGCTTTTTTCCGCTCCGCGTCTTGGGGCGGCCGCAGAACCTTCAATCAGGTGTTTACCATTCAGATTGCTGGCCCTTGTTTCTCAACGACATTTGTTTTTATTAGAATCCACCCCTCGATTATTTATTCCATGGCAATGGGTGGGGGTGGAAGTGTTTCAAAAGGCTCTTGCGCGCCCACGGCTTTCAGCCGGCCTTGACTATCAAGCTCAAGGACATTCGCCACCTGAAGATCGGCTATGCGGTTCTTTAAGTTTTTCGCGGCTTTAACCGAGAGTTCAGTAATGCATGTCTTTAGAGTTTCATTTTCTTTTTGAAGGGTTTCGGCTAATTCTTTCCATGAATCAACCTGCTCTTTTAACCTTGCGGCTTCCTCTGGAGTCTGTGCCTCGCCCACCATCTGTTCTGCCCTGGCAATTTTCTGACTGACAAAATTAAGGTTGTTATTCCTTCTTTCCGCAAATACCAACTTGATCCGATCCATCAGATCTTTCATCACCTCATAAATCAAATCAGAGATCATTTGAAATATGATTGGCCAGACATTTTCTACAATCCATGGCCAACCTTTTTTGACCAGCCAAACGCCCATAACTCGCACAAATTCGTTTACACCCATTTTTTCTCCTTTTTATCGATCGCGGTTCTTTTTTGAGTCACGAGATGCCTAAACCGCTGTAACAACGATGGGCTTCTTTTCTTCGTTTTGGCCCCTGCCGCTGCCTGTGGCGAATTCATAAAATCCGGATAAGGATCAGCCCTCTCTTTTCTTTTAAACTCATACTCCAGTTCGGCTTCCGGGGATAAGCACCTTTCGTCCAGCCCATCTGGAAGGGAAAGATTGCGTTCTATGTTATATAAGAATCGCTGCTCATTATCCTTTAAGATTTCAAACGCTTCAGATAAAGCTTTTGATTTTTCTTCATCCCCGGTTTCACGATTATCCGGATGATACTTACGCTGCAGTATCCGATAAGCTGCTTCGATCAATTCCACAGGCGCATCAGGCTGTAAATGAAGTAAGTCATAATACGTTTTTCGGGCCATTTGTACGATATCCACTGGTGTTCAGAAATATATACTGTCACTTCTGCTTGCTTTCCTATCCCGATCTTCAACCATCGTTGCATTCAGCCAGATGAGCTGCTATTACTTGCCGTAGATCGATGGTTTTTTACAGGGAATAGGAAAACCTACTTTTTATTATACTTAGAATTATTTATGAACCACTTTACAGAATAGTTGGAACGTTTTATTTACAAAAGCGTTCGATCAGGCCGGCGGGCGAAAGGACCCCTGGTTCCACCGGAGCCGGGTTGGGGCGGTTGGAAACCGCCGCAACCATTGGGAAACCTCCCTAAGGAGGTTTCAAGAGAAGGACCCCGGGCCAGCCTGCCCATGCGACCTCCCCCTGCCCCCTCCAATATCACAAGTGCGGTGATATTG
>CAZBDC010000242.1:0-7494 GCA_964490575.1 uncultured Anaerolineaceae bacterium
ACCCTATCCTACACTCTTTCCCTACACGACGCTCTTCCGATCTTGCGCTCGGGCAATAAAGTGGATGCGTATGAAAGACGCATTGCAGTTCTTGAGTACCAGGTAGAACTGCTGAAAAGGCAGTTAGGAAGCACTGGACCTGATCAAATTGCGCAAACATCATCTGACACCATTAGCCTGATTGCATTCGCGATCGATGGTCATGTGACAAGAATGGATATTGATCTGGATAGAATAATCTCAGGCCAGGTGGTCACGAGCTTTGGAAGTCCCCTCGCACCAGAACTGCTCACCCGAATCCTGTTCACAAACCCCCAGGAGGAGATCGCTTTTGTATTCGACTCTGGACGGACAGTTACAGTGCCTGTATCCTCAATACCTTCTGCGGGTGGAGATCATATTGGATGGGAGCAAGATTTGTTCGTTGAGCCTCGTGGAGAAGAGGAATTGGCTGCCGCGCTTCCAGTAGGTCGAATGAGTCTTTACGATTATTGCCTGCAGACCAGCCGGAAAGGTTGTCTCAAGAAGATAATCATGACAACTTTTGAAAACCATCTGGCGAGAGAATACATCGGTTCGGGAGTCAAACAAAAACCTGACCGAACCTTCGGCTTGGCCCTGGCTGGGAAAGAGGATGTACTGGTATTAGCCAGCCGGGAAGGTTATCTTCTAAGCACACCAGTGCGACAGGTTGCTTACACCGCCGAAGAGATTCTTCGTTTGGGGATAACAGACTATCTTGTAAGTGCCTTTGTGCCCGGCCAAAAATCTAACTTATTGGCTGTGACGGAGAATGGAAAAGTATTGAACCGGGAATTGGGCTGGCTCGAGCTGAGTGAGACGGGAAAATCACGTGGACAACCAATCTTTTCGGCAGCCAGGCGTGAAGCAGGTATCCGGCTGGCTGGCGCGGCAGCTGTTGATAAAAATGATTGGTGCTTTGTACTGAGTTCAAGTGGGCAGATAGGGGTTTACCAGGTAAGCGATATTCTGGCAGCCGGCTCAATCGCAATGATCCAGGGATCGGTCAAGGTCGTAGATATTGCGGTCTTTGCGCTGCCCAATCAGCCCTGATGAGCCACGATAGGAGATGCAATGGGCCGAAAGGTTGGAATTGATTTTGGGACATCGAACTCAGGTGTGGCGGTCAGTACTGGAGGAGGGGTCATGCTCCTGCCAATTGATCAGAAGAATCTGGTTCCTGAAGTTGTGAAAACGATACTTTATATAAACCGCGATCATCGTTTTTCAATCGGGCAGGAAGCAGTGGAAACATATTATCGTCAAAATATCAACCGGCTGCGTCGTTATGTTAAGAAAAGGGTAGGGGAAATTGAATATCGCGGCGCAGACATGTTTTACGTGACGGACGTGTATGCGCTTGTTGACGAACTCCAGCCCGGACGGCTGCTGCAGTTTCTCAAGACTGCCCTTCGAACACCGGATTTTGAAGGGACCCTGATCTTTGATCGTTATTACAGTATTGCCGATATACTTGTGCTTTATCTGGGGGAGTTAAAACGGCGCGCTGAAGGAATCCTGTCCGAAAAAATTGACGGCGTCGTTTTAGGCCGGCCGGTGAAGTTTTCTCATCAACTTGCGCAGGATCAAAAGGCAGAACAGACACTGCGGGAAGCAGCACACGAAGCAGGATTTCAATGCGTTGATTTTGAGCTTGAGCCGGTAGCCGCCGCACTGTATTACGAGTTGTCGTTGGACCATCCCGAAAATGTGCTGATATTTGATTTCGGGGGAGGGACACTTGACATCACAATCATGCGTTTGGGAGACCCTCTTAATCGCCGGATTTTTGCAAACGGAGGGATCGATATTGCCGGTAGCGATTTTGACCAGGCGATTATTCGTAATCGGCTGCTGTCACATTTTGGGAAGGGGAAAGTGGATCATCGGCACGATTTGCTCGAACTTATCAATGCGGTATCTGATTGGATGGTTTTACCAGAGCTAAGTGTTCCAAAAGCAAGGTTAAAGTTGGAACAGGCAATTCGGGCTGGTGAAGCTCCTGTACAGCTCAAAGCATTGGAGTCGCTTATTTTCAACGACCTTGCTTTTTCATTCTATAATGCAGTCGAGCGCGGCAAAATTGAGCTTTCCAATCAAGGCGCGACGATTATTGAGATGAATGAAAGGGATATCGATCTTTGGGAACTATATACCCGCTGGCAGTTCGAGCAAGATATCAGCGGATACCAGCAGAAGATCGAAGATGTTCTGTTCAGTGTGGTTGGCGATTCGGGCCTTGGGCTGGATCAGGTGGATGCGGTGGTAAAGACAGGTGGATCATCCAACATCCCTTTGTTTTCGGAAATGCTGGTAAAGATATTTGGTCCCGAGCGAGTCAAGGCATCCAATACGTTCGGCAGCGTGGCTGGCGGGTTGGGCCTAAAGGCAGCGTATTAAGAAGGCAATTGACAGATACTCCGTGAAACAGAGAAAAATTAAACCATTATGGCCATAAAACGAATTCGCGATCTGGGCTTGTCAATTGGTCGTTTTCCCCCTGGTATCTTTAATGCAATCACCGATGTACCTGGCATTCTGGTTGGCCAAAGAACTTTGATCCAGGACCGTCCATATGTCGTACGTACAGGCATAAGTGTGATCATGCCCCAAAATGGTTCCGTTCATAATAGCTATCCAATGGCTGGATATTTCGTCTTTAATGGGGTTGGAGAAATGACCGGTCTGCCTCTGGTCGATGAATGGGGCGTTTTAACCTCGCCAATCGTGCTGACTAACACAAACCAGGTCGGAATGGCCTGGAATACAATTTCTCAGTATGGGGCGCGAAAGTTTGGTGGTTTTGTCTATAAATTGCCGGTGGTGGCTGAAACATATGATGGTGATCTAAGCGATATCAACACTTATCCTCTCAGAGAAGAAGATGTGGTTGCTGCTTTAGAAAGCGCTGTAAGTGGGCCGGTTCAGGAAGGAAATGTAGGGGGCGGGACAGGAATGACTTGTTATGAATTTAAAGGTGGAATTGGAACATCGTCCAGATTGGTGAAAATTCTTGGGTCGACCTATACTGTCGGAGTCTTCGTTCAGGCGAATCATGGGCGGCGCCATCAGCTGATGATTGCCGGTTTACCTGTGGGGAAATTAATAGGCACAGAGAGGATACCGGCGCCTGTCGTGGGTTCGGATCGCAAAGAAAGCAGTTCGATCCTGGTGATCATTGCAACAAATGCACCGCTCATCCCGGGTCAATGCCGGCGCCTGGCAAAGCGAGCGACTGTGGGACTGGCGCGAACAGGAGGGATTGGATATAACACAAGCGGTGATCTTTTTCTGGCTTTTTCGATTGGAAATAACTATGACCCAAAGACGGAACGATTGGTCGACCTTTTTATGCTACCCCATGAACAAATGGATCCATTATTTGATGCGACCGCCGACGCGGTAGAGGAGTCGATTTTGAATGCATTGACATCGGCTGAAACCATGATTGGTTACCAGAATCGGATTGCTTACGAATTGCCGTTGGATGAACTATCCTGGTTATTGAAAGCTCATCAAGGATCTTGACGAATCAGGCAGGGATCGGGCCTGCTTGAGTCACCTCACGTGGAACTGCGCCAACAAATTGGCTGAAGTTTTCTTTAAAACGCATGATCAGGTTGTTTACCTGGCGATGATAAGCCTCTGGGTCCGTCCAGGTGCGGACAGGGTTAAGAATATCGCCAGGTATCCCCGGGCAGGATTCGGGGATCCATAACCCAAAAAAATTTTCCTGAGAAAATTTAATACTCTCAAATTGATCCGTTAAAACAGCTCGTGCCATTGCGCGGGTGTAGGGTAAAAGAATTCGGTGACCCATCCCATAAGGACCACCTGTCCAACCCGTGTTAATTAACCAAACCCCAACCTGGTGCTGGTCAATCTTTTCTCGCAAAAGATCAGCGTATACGTGTGGGTGGAGCGGCAGAAATGGTGCCCCAAAACATGCTGAGAATGTAGCCTGTGGTTCGCTGCCGAGACCTTTTTCAGTACCCGCAAGTTTTGACGTATACCCAGATAAAAAGTAATACATAGCCTGTTCTGGCGTAAGGCGTGCGAGGGGTGGCATAACGCCGAAAGCATCTGCCGTCAGGAAAAAAATATTCTTGGGATGTCCAGCATAGCCTTTTGCGAAATGATTGGGGATAAACTCGAGAGGATAAGCAGCCCGGGTGTTTTCTGTTAATTGGCTGTCGTCATAATCCGGGCGCCGGGTATCCGGGTCGTAAACCACATTTTCAAGCACCGAGCCAAACCGATTGACCGCTTGCCAGATCAAAGGTTCCAGCTTTGGGCTAAGACGGATTGTTTTCGCATAACACCCCCCCTCAAAGTTATAGACTCCTTCATCAGTCCACCCATGTTCATCATCACCAATTAGGTGCCGTTCTGGATCGGAAGAGAGGGTTGTTTTTCCTGTGCCTGATAAACCAAAGAAAAGCGCAACGTCTTCATTTTTTCCTATGTTGGCTGAGCAATGCATCGGAAGGATTCGTTGGTCAGGCAGCAGGTAGTTCATTACACTGAAAACCGCCTTCTTTACCTCACCAGCATAACTTGTTCCACCAATAAGCACCATCTTTTGGGCAAAGTCAAAGGCAATGACTGTGTTTGTGTTGGTTCCATCTTCCTCGGACTCAGCAAGGAAACCTGGGCAATGGATCAGGGTATATTCAGGCCTGAACCGGATCAACTCCTTTCGCGAAAGCCTGCGGAAGAGATTATATGCAAAAAGGCTGGCCCATGCTTTTTCCGAAATGATCCGCACCGCAGTTGTGTGCGCGGGATGAGCGCCAACAAGCATATCTTGAATAAAAACATCTCGCCCTTGAAGATAGGCTTTCATCTTCCGAAAAATCAATTGAAATTTCTCGGGTGGGATTGGCTGATTGATCTTTCCCCACCATATGCTATTGGCCACATTAGCAGTATTGGCGATGAATTTATCCGAAGGTGAACGGCCAGTGTGTTTGCCTGTATTTACAATTAGAGAGCCATTGACGGACAGTTGCCCTTCCTGGCGGAGAATTGATTGTTCAGTCAACTCGGCAGGAACCAGGTTCCAGTAAACCGTCCTGAGATTTTGTAAGCCATGATTTTCCAATCCGTATTGGCTGGAAAGACCGATGTTTTGCATAGCAACCCTCCCGCACTTGCAAGGTTTTTTTATGGTGTTTCCCGGCCAAGCAGGCGTGCATACCAATACCACAGAACATCACTGGCTGGTTTTCCCCGCACTGAGGCTGACATATCCTCAAGACTTGCGGGTGGATAATACCCGCCAGCATAAAACCCAGCTACCCAGGATCGTTGGTTCAATATCGATAATATGGCGCTGTAAACATTCGCCTGTTCACTAAGGGAGATTTCACCGCTTTTGTAAGCGGGCTTTTGAAGCAGGTCGCCGGCCAGACAACTGCCCGCAATTCCTACACAGCCATCTATTGCGCCTTTTACAGATGGATAAATTAGGCCAATTATGATTTCCTTGTCCCCATTTTCGTGTAGCGGGAGGATATCTGTATCAAATTTTGCTGCCAGGAATTCTTCGATCTCTGGCACACTGGCCTGATCTGAAGAGCCAATCGGTGGAGATATTTCGATGTAAAGCCGGTCAAACGAATCAATAAACCCAGGCAAAGCGGGTAATTTCCCCGCATAAGGTATAAACCAAACGAGATCACCTTTATAATGCACGCGGACATCAGCAAATAATTCATCCCAACGTTCACTGGCATTTGCTGGAACGCCTGATGGGCTGCCATCGGCCAATGTTCCGCCAGGTAGAGCTGGAAGGATGCTCTCATCACCAAGTATGATGGCGTTTGCACCTGTCTGTGCAGCCAGATCTGCATGATAGAGAATAAATGTGCGATACCGGTCAAACCAGCTCTGCCACCATCCATCATCTCGTTTTGCCGTCATCCACCAGGTATTAGGATCTTCGTCATACGACAAAACTGGATGAATGGATATGTTTAATCCAGTTCTTTGCGCCTGGGCTGTCATTTGTGTTAGATCCAGCCATAACGGATCCTGTCCAGCGAGAACTTCCATAACAGGTGGATTCAGGTTTGTTAAATGCCAGGTGGGCGACAGGATTACGGCATTTGCCCCCATATCGCTAACATTCTTGAATGCAGTTCCTAGATGAGCTTGCCAGCTTGGGTGGTAGCCTGCCTGGAAGCTCACACCAGCCCTGAAATCGGCCCCTCTGGCGGCAATTTCTGACGCTGGAACCACCACCGGCTCTGGTTTTGCCTCCATCCAAGCCCAGGCAGAGATGGTTTCTTCGATTGTTAGATCATCATCCCGTACCTGGAAAAGCTTACCCGAATGGTCAAAGCCGCCTGTTTCAGCCGAATCGGCCGTTCCGCACTGATCGTTACGGCAGTAGCGGTAAGCTGAACCTTCCAGGGTATACAAGGGGTCATACAATACATAGAACCAGCGGTCATTTCCAGCTCGCCACATGGGAATGGATTCAACCCAACCAAAGGGATTAAACTGAATAGACACAGTGTCAGATGCTGGTGTGTTTATGGGGACTGTCACACTAATTGATACGGGCTGATTGTCACCCAATTTCCAGGTGTCGATCGCATCCTGGATTACTATATTTTCCTCAGGAACGATCAACTGGCGGGTCCGAACTTTTCCATCCATGGTTCGTTCAGCATTCCAATAGCCATCCCCAAGCGTGTATTTATAACGAAGATCACCACCCACCGGCAGCTTTACCTTTAGCGAATACCGTCCGTCGGGCTGAAGTTGCATCATGGGCGCTCGAGCTGCCAATACACTAACGCCACCCTTTAAATCGGCGAAAGTATTTCCTAAGGAGAAAGTATTTCCAACCATGCGAACAGGAAGCCCTTCCAGTCCATCGTCCTGTATACGAAGAGGCTGACAACATAGGACGGTGTGGTCGCTTCGGCAGCAACAACAGCGCCTTGCTGAAAAGTTTGGAATGCGCCATCTAAACTGTATACCACCAGGTTATGAACGCCGGGTGGCAAACCCTCAATGATAAAGCTTCCATCTGATGCTGTAAGTGTTTGAACACCACCGGCAATTACGAGCGCATTTACAACTGGGGTATTACTATCCACATAAACTACCTGACCGAAGATTCGCCCCAATTTATCGGAGATAGGAGTAGATTTCCATGCACTGATTGTGTCGCGAACCACACCGGGCCCGTCGACGTGGTACATGCGATATCGAACCTGTTCTTTCTGGCTGGTGTACTCAATTCCTACAGG
This sequence comes from uncultured Anaerolineaceae bacterium, assembly GCA_964490575.1. Taxonomy (GTDB): domain Bacteria; phylum Chloroflexota; class Anaerolineae; order Anaerolineales; family Anaerolineaceae; genus DSYU01. The sequence continues at coordinate 7,287 of CAZBDC010000242.1, forward strand.
TTCTTTATCACGAACATAGCGATATTTCAAGACAGACCCAACAACCACTGGGAGCTTCACAAGGAAATTTTGTCGATCTTCAGAAACCATCTGGACCCGGGCGGCATTCAAAGCCAATCCGGTAACTTCGTCCAATATCTCCAGATATAGATTTTCATCATCTAAAAGTTTTGCTGGGAGCGCTGCCTCGAAAGCAACTTCTGCCTGT
>CAZBDC010000243.1:0-6985 GCA_964490575.1 uncultured Anaerolineaceae bacterium
CGCGGAGCGGGAGCAGAAGGCCCCCACGTGGAACGTAGGGGCCAGGTACGCCAGGTACCGCGACTCCTCGATCCAATGCTCCGCGTTGGATCGCTCCCCCCGGACGCTCCCGCGTCCTGCCCCGGGGCGCAGACGCGGAGCGGGAGCAGAAGGCCCCCACGTGGAACGTAGGGGCCAGGTACGCCAGGACACAAACCGGCGGGAATGGAATCTCGCCCTACAAACCGCGGAGGTGCGCGCCTCGTAATCCGTGAAATCCGTGAAAGAAATCCGTTGTCAGCCCGTTGTCAGCCCGTTGTCAGCCCGCTGACAGTTCTTACCCCGCGCCCACTCCCGGCACCAGCCCTTCCGCCAGGCCGTTCTCCACCACCTGACCGTCGCGCAGGACGATCACCCGCCGGGCGTAGTGGATCACGCGCGGGTCGTGGGTGGCAAAGATGAAGGTGACGCCGGTCTCCTGGTTGAGGCGGGTCATGATCTCCATCACCTGCTTGCCGTTGGCGGTGTCGAGGTTGGCGGTCGGCTCGTCGGCCAGCACCAGGGCCGGGTTGGGCGCCAGGGCGCGGGCGATGGCCACGCGCTGCTGCTCGCCGCCCGAGAGCTGGTCGGGGCGGTGGTGGGCGCGCTCGACCAGGTCGACCGCCTGGAGCAGCTCCGCCACCCGCGCGCGGCGTTTGGCCGGGTCCTGCCCGAGCAGCAGCAGCGGCATCTCGACGTTCTCGGCCGCGCTCAGGGTGGGGATGAGGGCGAAGAACTGGAAGATGAAGCCGATCGTCCCGCGGCGCATGTCGGCGCGCTGGTCGCGGTTCAGCCGGCTGACGTCCTGACCGCTGACGAACACCTGCCCGCTGGTGGGCTGGTCGAGGCAGCCGATCAGCTGCAAGAGGGTGGTTTTACCCGACCCGGACGGCCCGACCAGCGCGGTGAACTCGCCCTGCTCGACCGAAAAGCTCACGCCGCGCAGGGCCTGCGTTTCGACGTTGCCGGTTTTATAGGATTTGGTGACGTTTTCAACCCGGGTGACTTCCATGGATTTCTCCCTGGGTTGTTGGGGCGCGGCTGCGCTGCGCGGCAACAACCCGATAAATGAAGGTTTAGAGATGCCCGCCGTGCAGGGCTTCGACCGGCTCGAGGCGCGAGGCCAGCAGGGCCGGGTAGAGCGAGCCGATCAGGGTGACAATGTAGGCCAGGATGGCCAGCTCGATGGTGTCGCCGGCGACGTGGTAAGCGTACAGCCGCTCGCCGAGCAGGATCCCGGTCACGCCCATGTCGCCGATGTAGAAGCCGACCCGCGTGGCGTAGGTGACCAGCAGCGCGCCGACCACCAGCCCGATCAGGATCCCACCGGTGGCCAGCAGGGTCGACTCGGCGAAGAACATGGCCATGATGCGGCGCGGTTTCATCCCCATGGCTGCCAGAATGCCGATCTCGCGCGTGCGCTCGAAGACGGCCATCACCAAGGCGTTGACGATCACCGTGGCGGTGATGGCCAGGACGATGAGGTAGAGGACGCTCATGTAGGCGCGGGCCATCTGCTCGGTCTGGGCGAAGATCGGGTTGGCCTCGGCGAAGGTCTTGACCTGGTAGCGGCCTTCGCCGGGGGAGGGCAGCGCGGCCATCACCGCGTCGAGCTGGTCGGCCTCGTCGAGCAGGACGAAGATGGCGCTGGCCCGCTCGCCGGCCTGGACGAGGGCCTGGGTCTTGGCCAGCGGCAGGAAGACGGTGCTGCCGTCGAAGGCCGGGATGCGGGTGGAATACACGCCGCGGATGGTGAAGGACTGCTCGGCCAGGTCGCCGGTGGAGGTGTTGACCGTCATGTAGAGCGAGTCGCCTGCCCCCAGGCCGAGCTTGTCGGCCAGGGTTTGCCCGATCAGGATGCCTTCGCGGTCGTCGGCGCTGAGGAACTGGCCGCTGACCAGGCCCTCGCGGTAGGGGTCGTTGGCGGGGGAGGGCGGGTCGACGCCGTAGATGCTGACGGCGGCGGTCTCGCGGCCCTCGGCGATCAGCCCGCTGGCGAACAGGCGCGGGGTGGCCACGCGCACGCCGGGGATGGCGGCGATCTGGGCAGCCAGCCCGGCCGGGTCCTGGAGCAGGTTATCCCAGGCCAGGCTGGTCTTTTCCTCGGCGTAGGTGGCCGAGCGCACCTGCAGGTGGCCGTTCTGCAGCCGGACGGTGGCTTCGAGCGTGTAGCGCATCTCGCCGTTGATGACGGCGGCCATCATCATCAGCAGCCCCAGCCCCAGTCCCAGCCCGAGGGCCGAGAGGAACGAGCGCCGCCGGTTGCGGCCGATGTCGCGCCATGCCATTTTGAATAGTTGGATCATTTCTGCCTCACACGTAATGCAGGGCCTGGGCCGGCTCGCTGCGGGCCGCTTCACGGGCCGGGTAAACCGCCGCCAGGATCGAGACCAGCAGCGCGGTCAGCGCGCGCATGGGCAGCTTTTCGACCCCCAGGGTCGGGTAAACCCGCCCGGTCATCAGGGCCATGTAGTCGGTCATGGTGGCGAACTTGCTGAAGTCGAAGCCGATCTGGCCGAGGGTGAAGTTGATCGCCAGCCCCAGGCCGGTGCCGAACACCAGCCCGACCACGCCCAGCAGGCTGCCTTCGATCAGGAACAGGAGCGAGATCTGGCGCGGCTTGAAGCCCAGCGCGCCGAGGATGCCGATCTCGCGCGTGCGCTCGTAGACCGCCATCAGCATCAGGTTGAGGATGCCGATGGCGGCGATCATCAAGATGATGACGCTGAAGATGTTCATGGCCTCCGACTTGGTCGCCAGGGCGGCCTCCATTTCGGGGAAGTTGGTCTTCCAGGAGGAGATCTCGTAGCCGGGGATCTGCGGTTGCAGCGCGCGCATGATGGGCGGCTCCTGGCCCAGTTTGGCGACCGAGATGGTCACTTCGGTCGACTGGTCGCGCAGCCCATACAGGTACTGGGCCTCGCCCAGCGCCATGTAGACGGTGCGCTTTTCGATGTCGGGCAGCCCCACGTCGTAGATGCCGGCCACGGTGACGGTGTGGCGGCGCAGCTGGGCCTGGGCCGACTGCCCGACCAGCGCGAAGCGGTCGCCGACCGTGACGTTCATGGCCTCGGCCAGGCCTTTGCCGATGAAGACCACGTCCTCGTCGGCGGCGGTCAGGAAGCGCCCGGCGGCCACATTCTGCGCCACCAGGCTGACCGGCTGCTCGAGCTCGGGCTCGATCCCGACGATCTGGACCGGGAAGGCCCCCTCGCGCGAGGTGGCCATCCCGCCGGTGATGATGCGGCGCGAGGCGGCCACCACGTTGGGCTGCCCGCGGGCGGCCTGGGCGATGGCGGCGTCGTTTTCCAGCGGCAGGAGCGGGTTCTGCTCCAGGCTGTCGCCCCAACCGCCGGCGTGGACCTGGATGTTGCCGCCCAGCACGCGCACGGCGTTGGCGTAAATGGCTTGCTCGAACCCGGCCACAAAGCCGTCGTACCACATCATCAGCGTCATGCCCATCCCGATCGCCAGGAAGACGATCAGGCTGCGGCGGCGCTGCCGGACGACGCTGCGCCAGGCTAACCGAAAGTAAAGACCCATACGTGGACCTCCTTGATGCTCTGTCGTTGCGAGCCGGTTTTGCGAAGCAATCTGCCCGGCAGTCCCCAGTCCCGCTCGGGTTGAAACCCTCGCTCAGTCCATGAAAACCCCTGCGGGGTTAAGATGCCCTGGTTGCAGGGCTCCTGTGCCGCCCCGGCCAGGGAGGGAAGTTGCTACGGGGAGAGACTGTGAAAGAATCATGTTTAATGCAGAGCTGTCAACAGATTTTGCGGCACAGGAGTGCCGGGGAGCGGATTGAGCGGATTATCGACACCCACTCCTTCTTTCCTGGCAAAACCCGGCTTCTTTGTGATGACAGTCCGAATTCTTTCACAGTCTCAGACTGTAGCAACCAGGAGAAACGGATTCCTGGGGACCGGTTGATTTTACTACAATTTTTGGCAAACGCGCCCAAGATTCTGGGGACAGGCCGTCCACGAATGGAACTCGAATAAACGAATGAAGAGGGCCCGGCCGCTGCGGCTGTGTTTTTACAGGCACTGGGGCGCTCCGGTTGGCCCATTCGTGTATTGGTTTGTTATTCGTGGATGGCTTCTTCCGGCCCGCCCGGGTGTTGCCCTTCGCCCGGCCCCGCTCGGGTTGAAACCCTCGCTGAGTTCATGGAAACCCCTGACGGGGTTAAGATTTCAGCCCGCGGCGGGCAAATGCGGGCTGCACCCCCTCCAATATCACAAAACCGGTGATATTGGAGGGGGCCGGGGGAGGTATTCTTTCTTACTCCGGCTGCCAATCCTCGGCGCCTTTGCGCAGCGCCTCGAGCTGGAGCCAGTGGCGGGTGATGGCCTGCTGGCCTGCCGCGGTCAGGTGGACCAGGGTGTTGGGGCGCTTGCCGACGAACTGCTTCTCGACGGCCACCAGCCCGGCCTCTTCCAGGCGGGTGAGGTGGCTGGAGAGGTTGCCGGCGTTCAGCCCGGTGATGCGCTGGAGGAAGACGAAATCAGCCCGCTGGCAGGTGGAAAGCGCGGTGAGGATGGCCAGGCGGGCGGGCTCGTGCACCAGCCGGTCGAGCCCGGCCATCTCTTCGAACAGCCCGGCCACGGCCTAGGCCTCCCCGGGCGGCAGCTGGCGGACGAAGTACGCGTGCCCGACCAGCCCGTTGAGGGCGGTGACCGCGCCGGCCACCGCCAGCACGCCGGTCAGCTGGGCGCGCAGCCCCAGCCCCAGCCACCATTCGCCGGCCCCCAGCAGCGGCAGGATGCTGACCACCAGCAGGATGAGGAAGCTGGCCAGCGAAAGCGGCAGCAGGTATTTGCCCGGCGCGTACCACTGCATGCGCAGGTACTCGGCCACCACCGCGGCGGCGAAGACCAGCCCGATCAGGCTGAAGGGCAGGCGCAGGCTGGTATCGAGGATGAAGGCGCCCAGCCCGAGCGCGCTCCCGGCGAGACCCAGGAAGATCTCGAAGCGCTTCTGCCTGGGCGTGCGCTCGACCCTGCCAAAGCGGGCCCGGTAGTAGCGCTCGACCACCCACAGCAGCAGCCCCGCGCCGAGCGAGAGCAGCAGGGGCAGGGAAAGGTCGCGGGCCGGGCCGCGCTGCGCATCGGCCCACAGCACCACCAGCAGCAGGAGCAGCCCGACCGGCACGGCCTTGAGCCCCTGCAAATTGGCGTAGTTGGCGGCCAGGAAGCGGGTCTTGTGGATGTTCTGCATGGGAACCTCCGCGTGGTTGATGTTTTTGATTAGTTTGCAATGCAAACCTATTGAGATTATAAATCAATTGGTGGGGAGAGTCAAGGGGGGAGAGGCCGGTTATCCCAGGCGGCGGCGGATCGAGCGGTAGATGCTCGCGCCGGCCAGCCCGGCCAGCCCGCCCAGCAGGGCGTGGGCCGGCCCGCACAGGAGCAGGTAGGGGATGCCCAGCAGGGCGGTCACCCCCAGCGAGAGCGCCCCGGCGACGAGGCCCACCAGCGTGTTGAGGAAGGTCGAGAAGGCCCACAGGGTGACCCCGGCCCGGAACCCACCCCCCCGCGCCGGCGCGCCGGCCCCGGCGGCGAAGCGGGCCGCCAGGGCGCCGCAGGCCAGGTAGAACAGCCCCAGCAGCGGCAGCGAAACCACCAGCGCCGTGCCGGCAGTGTAGTAGTGGACGGCATCCACCAAGGCGAAGGGCAGCGCCAGAATCGCCGCGGCGCGGGTGGCGGGCGAGAAACTGGCGGCAAACCCGCCCAGTTTGCTGCCGCGGATCGTTGACCAAACCGTATTCATCTTCATGAGATCCCCCTTTTTTTCGTTCCTATGCTCCGGCAGGCGCTGTGCCTGCCCCGTCAAGACTATTTTCGCCTTTCAAGCCGCCCGCATTCCTGAGAAAATCTGTGGATTGCGCCCGCGTTTGCTCGCTAGCATGGAGGCCAAAGGGGGATCAGGCGATGTTTCGACGCAGGCGTTTTCAACGGAGCTGGCAGGTGTTTACCGACGGGGCCATCCGCCCGGAGGCCGGGCTGAGCGGGCTGTCGGCGGTGGTGTACGACGAGCGCGGGACGATCGCGCTGTGGTGGTACCGGGCGGTGGAAGCGCTGACCTGCAACGAGGCCGAGTACCGCGCCGCCATCTTCGCGCTGGGCCAGCTGCTCAGCTTCCGGCCGCTGGCGCTGACGGTGTTTAGCGACAGCCAGGTGATGGTGCGCCAGATGCGCGGCGAGGCGGCGGTGCGCTCGCCGGCGCTGCGCCAGCTGCACCACGAGCTGCGCGGGTGTGTGGCCCAGTTTGACGCGGTGACGTTCTGCCACATCGCCCGCGAGCAGAACCGGGTGGCCGACGCGCTGGCCTACGAGGCTATCGCGCGCGAGCTGCAAGGCAAAGGGGGGGTGGATCTGCAATGCGCAAAGAACCTGGATACGGCACGCTCCATCTCTGGCCGGTAGGGCCGGGGGGCCTGGTCGCGCCGGGGCGGGTGGTGGCGGTGGGGCGCTGGGATTCGGCCCCCATGCGCCGGGCTGCCCGCAAGGCGCGCGCCGAGGGCAAATTGATCGACCTGACCTATGGCCACGCCTGCCAGTGGGTGATCTTTCTCGACAGCGGCCACCTGGTGCTGGCCACGCGCCACGCGCAGGCGGCGGACGGGGCCTGGGATGGCCCGGAAGATGGTTTTTTGGAACGAAAGGAGGGTTGAACGATGGCGACAAATGACGTGCGGATCAAGCTGCCGGCGGAGCGCAGGATCATGGAGCAGGTCGCCGCGCCGGAGAACCTGCTGCTGGCCTGGAAGTCGGTGCGGGGCAACATCCCGGTCTACCGGCGGACGCGCTCGGCCGGGCCCGACGGGGTGACGCTGGAGGAGTTCGAGCGCCAGCTGCCCGCCCAGATCGACGCGCTGCGGCACGGGCTGCTGAGTGGCCGCTACGAGCCCCAGCCGCCTTCCGCTTTCACCATCCGCAAGCCGGGTGGGGGCCAGCGCCGCCTGGCGGTG
>CAZBDC010000243.1:6995-7485 GCA_964490575.1 uncultured Anaerolineaceae bacterium
GTGGGAGCCGGCCTTCCTGCCCTGTTCGTTTGGCTACCGGCCCGGGCTTTCGACCCGCCACGCGGCGGAACAGGTGCGCAGCCTGCGCGCCGCCGGCTGCGCCTGGCTGGTGGACGGGGACATCGAAGCCTGTTTCGACCGCCTGGACCACGAACTGCTGCTGAAGCGGGTCGAAAAGCGGGTGGGCGACGCGCGGGTGATCGACCTGCTCGCGCGCTGGCTGGCGGTTGGCATCTTTACGCAGGGGCCCGCCGCCGCGCCGGCCGATCCGCTGGGCGAGGCCTGGCAGAAGGCCTCGGGCGCGGTGAAACAGGGCGCGCAGTGGCTGACCGGCGCGCTGGCCGGGCTGGAGGATGACTACCCTGTGCGGCCCTACGCGCTGCGCGAGCCGGCCCTGGCCTATCTGCCGGAAGATGATGAATACCTGGAGGGCGCCGCCAGGGGGTACGCGCCCGCCGGCCCGCCGCCCGCCTCGCGACGCGCGGTGCGG
>CAZBDC010000244.1:0-7482 GCA_964490575.1 uncultured Anaerolineaceae bacterium
CGGCAAAGAAACCAGGACGAATTTTCAGCCAGGCCTCTTCGCAGCCTTGAGGGAAGAAAACAAACACCAGCTTCTGACCCTGGGCCTGGCCATACTTGGTATAGATAAATGTGTGCTGATCGGGCGCTGGCGAAAGTACTTCAATCTCTGGCTGCCAGCCGGCTCGCAGGCACAGCCGTTCGATAAAGCGCTCAAAATCTGGATTCCAGTTTGCGAAGTAGCTTTCGCCCAGGTAAGAGCCGCACAGGACCAGCTTTCCTTTACCGACAGGGACCTCGCGGATGAGGTCTCCGTCAGGCTGGCTGGCCCAGCTCTCCCCATCTCCGGGCTGCCAGGGCGTCAGCCATTGGACCACACCTAATCGCAATCTTTCACCATCGATATCCAGGTCCAGGCTGTCGGCAGGCAGGTTCCGCCGCCCAATCTCGCGGCTGCCGCTTATGCGAGCCGTGAAACGATCTTCCGGGTAACGATATATCCCGGCTGGGTGAAACGCTCCGCACTCAGATTCGCATACCAGAGTTCCGCCCTGACGGACAAAGGCTTCCAGCACCTGCTCTGTCGCCTCCGAAGTAACCAGGACTTTTGGCAGGAAAAGGATTTTTAAGCCATCGAGAACCTCGAGATGTTCTTCCTCAACCACCAGGTAAGGGATCGACTGCCTGACCAGCGCGCGAGTATAGCCTTGCAGCGCAGCAGCCGGGCGTTTTGCCACCATCTCCTGCGCCCAGCTCATATAGTACGTCTGGGGCGAAAAAAGGACGCCGACCTGCGGCTGCACCGGTTGGTAGCCAGCCAGCCGGCCGGCATGTCGATCGATTACCGCGTGGGTGCCCTTCATCGCCGACAATCGCTCTTCAGCCAGTCCATCATCCCCCGCGATGCCAAAGCCACCTGACTCGCGCCCAAACACCTCATTGCGCCAGCACCAGAAGAGAATTTTTTCTGCGCCGCAGGCGATGCCATTCCATACCCACCGCTGCTGAGAGTGTGCGTCGACCGGCTGATAAGCATTGAAGCCCACCGCAGAGCGCCCGCCCTGAACTTCGCTTAACCAGACCTTTTTCCCACGCGCTGCCGATTTTACGAACTCAACTCGCATTCCAAAACCAGCATCATCAATATTTTCCCAGATCGGAAAACTTGACGTTCCGATTCCATCCAGGCGGTCTGCGTAGAACCAATCATTGCCACGGTCGAGGGCGTAAAAGTAGCGTTCTGGCGTTCCCGCAAAAAGCGGGCTCGGCATTCCACCGTGAACGGTTACCGGATGGAGAGGATCAATGGCTTTCATCAGGTCATACCGGGCATAAGCATGCTGGTTGGCCCGCCAGGTGAGAAAGTGCGTCCAGGCCATCAGTTCCGTATACGGGCGATCAGGCAGTTTTCCAGGCCAGACATCTTCCCAACTGGTATAACGGCGCTTCCAGGCCTGGTTCAGCCCCTCCAGGCCCCCGTAGCGGTCAGACAGCCAATGGCGGAAAGATTGGATCGTGTGCGGGCAAAAACACACAAAACCATCCGCCTGCACATTCCAGCGCAGCTCATTCCACGCGTCCCAACCAACCAGGCTGGGCGCCTGAGCATAACGCGAAACCACCTGGGTGAGGAAACCGGCCATTCGTTGCCAGACTTCAGGATGGTCGAAGCAGCCGCCTGGGGTGATGCCAAAGTGGATTTCATTCCGGTTGGATGAGATCACCTTGTGTCCCATGTGGTCAATCATCTCGCTACCAGGCAGTTCCCTGTGAATCCAATACGGTTGGACCTCGGCCAACGTGCTCATTACCACGTTCAGCCCATGCTTCTCAGCAAGCTCAACCAGACGATCATAATCATCAAACCGGAACTCACCCGGTTTTGGCTCAACCCAGGCCCACACCACCCATAGTTGAACCGTATCAAGCCCCGAGTCTTTCATCTTCCGAAAATCCTCATCCCAGAAGCGATCTTCTGGAAACGGGGGACGATAATACTGAACGCCAATGTTCATCGTGTCTCCTGACGGGATGCCTTGTGCCACCGGCAAAAAGTAAATTCGCCGCTCACGCAAATATGCTCAAACCAAGCCGCTTTTAGATATTATAGGCCCAACGATCAATCAAAGGGCCTGCAAATCAGATCGGCCCTGGCGGATACCGGTGAAGATAATCCAATTTTGTACCACTTGCGAGCGGTATCGTTGTAGAATATCCCTGTACACAGGCAATCCCTTACCATGGAAAGGAAATCCCATGAGCGACTCCCCTTCGTCTGGCACTCCCCACCAACCCGAAAGAAATCACCCGGCCTGGATTGGCGGTGCAATCCTGATCTTGATTGGGTTTATTTTTCTGGTCCAGAACCTGACCGGCTTTTCCCTCTCGAATTGGTGGGCCTTATTCATCCTGATCCCCGCGATCAACGCATTCGGCCATGCTTACAATAACTACAAGAACGATGGCCGGTTATCAGGTCCCGTTCGCAGGTCGCTTTTTGGCGGGCTGATTCTGACCTTTGTCGCTCTTGTATTTCTCTTCAATTTAAACTTTGGAACGCTTTGGCCTGTTTTGCTCATCCTCGGCGGGGTCGTTTTGCTGGTCAATGCACTTCTACCAGAATAGGTTTCAGTTATCCGCGATCTAACTGTGAATGATACAATTTATGTAATTACTCAGCCACAGGGGAGAAGAGGCCAAACAAGGAGAAACCGGATGGCCAATTGCCTGCCTGCATTCATTTTAGAGCCAAAGTACCGTGATTATGTGTGGGGCGGGAAACGCCTTCGCCAGGGACAGATAACTGCCGAAGTTTGGGCCGTCCACGAGGACAACCTGATTTCTTCCGGGCCATGGGCCGGGCAAACGCTTGCCCTGGCTGCCGAACAGTTGGGCTCCGACCTGCTGGGAACACTGCCGGTAGAACGCACCGGGAGGCGCTTTCCCCTGCTGATCAAGCTGCTCGACTGCGCCCAATGGCTGTCGCTGCAAGTTCATCCCAACGACCAGCAAGCCGTTCAGTTAGAAGGGCCAGGCCATTTTGGAAAAACCGAAGCCTGGTATTTCATCGAGGCGGCGCCCGAGGCCGAAATTTTCTGCGGGTTCCGCCCGGGGATCGACCCGGGCTTAATTCGGCAATCCGTCCGGGATGGCTCGATTCTTGACTATGCGCAGCGTATCGCTGTGCACACCGGTGACACATTCTTCATAAAACCTGGAACTCTCCACGCACTTGGGCCTGGTTTGCTGGTATACGAAGTTCAGCAGACCTCGAATATCACCTACCGCGTCTACGACTGGGGTCGCCCTGCCTCAGCCGGGCGACAGCTTCACATCGACCAATCGCTGGCGGTGCTCGACCTGGAGGCCGCCGGGCAGCCCGTCCCCCAACCGGCCTTCACAGATGGGGCCAGCCAGGAGGTGGTGAAATGCGATTTCTTCACCCTGGAAATCCTCGACTCTGACCAAAACCCCCTCCGCCTATCGCCTGCCGAAAGGTCATTCCACGCTATCACCGTCATTGAAGGATCCGTAAAGCTGGCTGGCACAGATTGGGAGCTTGATCTCGATCGCTTTTCGACCGCTATTGTTCCGGCCTGTGTTTCAGAAGTTGAGGTTCGAGCGCTCGCCCGATCGCGTTTATTACGATCAGCAGTTGGTTAAAATTGTTCGTCACGCCCGCCTTTCGTTTTGCATAGGAGTTACCAATGACCGAATCAGACCCCAATGCAGATGTCCGTACCGAAGAGTTCAATGTTACCAGCGACAAGGTGATCTCCACTTTGAAAGAACTTCTCCAGGAAGGTAATATCCGCCGGGTAATCCTCAAAAATGAAGAGGGCAAAACCCTCATTGAAATTCCATTGACGCTGGGTGTTGTCGGCGTTCTTCTCCTGCCGGTCTGGGCAGCAATTGGCGCAATTGCCGCGCTGGCAGCCCGAATGACCATTGTTGTCGAACGGGTTGATAAACGTCCACCACAAGAATCGTAGTCACGAGATAACAGGTCTTCCAGATTGGTTTCCTGGCCTGCAGAATGATGCAGTGCGGTTCACTGCTTCTTAACCGAGCGATCAGGTGAGTACCTCTTCCAATGCGCAAACGCATCCTGCCGATTCTTCTGACCTTTACACTTCTGCTCGCATCCTACTGGATCATAACCTGGGCTGTTCAGGAATTGAGCCTGCAACCGCTGGCTGGAAAGCTGATCATCACAGATCCAGACCTGGAATCCGGGATGCATGCTTTTCGCTCCGGAGAGTTCGAAATCCAACTAATCGCGACCGGGCAAGACCATCCAGGGGGGTATCAGGGACCTCGCCTGGTAATCGTTCATCCATCCGCGCCTGGGCGCTGGCTCTGGTATACGCGCCGGGGCGCTGCATTTGTAGCCGCGGGCAATGGCCAGGAGACAGTCAAGGAATCCCGTGGTTCTTACACGATCACAGACCGGTTGTCTCGCCGCTGCACAGATCAGACGATCGAAAAAATTGAAGCAAAAGATGATAAAGTGATCATCACCGGTCAGCTAACCTGCCGGCCTGGAGAGAATACGCATTATACCCTGGCGTTTACCCAGTCGGCAAGCAGAAGGCTTGCCTTCGAACTCTCGTTTAGCGATCAGGCGCTCAATCGCTCATACCTGACCTATGCATCTGACCCTGATGAGCATTTTTTTGGCTTCGGAGAACAATTTTCGTTCTTCGATCACAAAGGCCAGCGCGTGCCAATCTGGACTTCTGAACAGGGGATCGGCCGGGGGTTGCAGCCTTTGACTTTCCTGGTCGATCGCGTCGCTGGCGCGGGCGGTAGTGCATATACCACCTATGCTGCGGTACCACACTACATCACCTCCCGCCTGCGGTCATTGTTCGTTGAAAACCCGGAATACACCGTATTTGACCTGCGCAGGCCTGAACAGGTCCAGATCCAGGTATTCGCGTCTTCCCTTTCTGGACAAATTGTTTCGGGCAACAACCCGGAAGAGCTCATTGAGAATTACACCGCCTGGGCCGGGCGTATGCGCCGACTGCCGGATTGGATCCTGGAAGGCGCCATTGTCGGAATGCAGGGCGGGACAGAAAAAGTACGCCAGGTGTATGCAAAACTAGATGAAAGTGGAACACCAATCGCGGCATTTTGGCTTCAGGATTGGGTGGGCCAACGGACGACCAGTTTTGGCAAGCAGTTGTGGTGGAACTGGGAACTTGATCGAGAGCGATATCCCGAGTGGGATGATCTGCGCCAATCCCTGGCGCGTGACGGGATTCGGCTAATGGTTTATACCAGCCCCTTCCTGGCTGATGTCTCCGAAAAACCAGGCGTCAGGAGGAATCTGTTTCAGGAAGCGTTGCAAGCCGGTTACCTGGTGAAAGCCCAAAACGGGCAGCCCTACCTGGTTCAGAACACCGACTTTTCTGCCGGCCTGGTTGACCTGGCGAATCCGGCTGCCTGGGATTGGTATAAAGCCGTTCTTCGCCAACAAATCATCGAGGAAGCTGGCGCTGCAGGTTGGATGGCTGACTTTGGTGAAGCGCTTCCATATGACGCGGTCCTTTTTGGGGACCTTTCCGGCGCTGCGCTGCACAACCGGTATCCTGAGCTTTGGGCGCAGTTGAACCGTGAGTTGGTGGATAACCTGCCCGGTGGCGAAGAGATCGTATTTTTTAGTCGCTCGGCATTTCAGCGCAGCCCGGCTTATGCCACCTTGTTCTGGGAAGGCGATCAGCTCGTTTCATGGGACGAACACGACGGAATAAAATCGGCTGTGACCGGGCTGCTCAGTGGTGGTATGTCCGGGTTCAGCCTGAACCACTCTGACATTGGTGGATATACCGCCATCAGCAACCCTCTCGCTCGCCATGTTCGCTCAAAAGAGCTCTTGCTGCGCTGGATGGAGTTGAGCGCCTTCACCACCATCTACCGGACACACGAAGGTAATCTTCCAGATGCCAACAGCCAGTTCTACTCGGATGAAGACACGTTGGCTCATTTTTCCCGCATGGCGAAGATTTACCAGGCCTGGGCCCCACTCCGAAAAAGGCTGGTGGAAGAAGCCTCCCGAAACGGAATGCCGGTAGCCCGCCATCCGTTTCTCCATCATCCGGACGATCAAGAAATTTACCGGCTGTCTTACCAGGAATTCTTGCTTGGCAGCAGCATTCTGGTCGCCCCCGTCCTGGACCCTGGCGCGGAAGAGGTGCGCGTGTATCTTCCAGCTGGGAATTGGGTTCACCTGTGGACCGGGCGGATTTACCGGACACCCTACCAGGGAAAGTGGATCACTGTTCCGGCCCCGCCCGGACAGCCCGGCGTCTTTTATGAAGAGGGATCTTCGGATGGAATCGAATTTCGCCTGAATTTGATCAAAGCCGGGATACTGGACTGATCTCAACCGCGAATTGGCGACGTAACAGGAGATGGGATATGCAGCGTGAATTGGCTCAAAATGGACCGCTTCTCAAGCCCGATGGCTCGCTGGACCAGGTTGGCTGGGCGCGCCAGCCAATCCTCGACTGTAACCTGGAAAATGCCGCATTCTACCCTTCCTGGAAAAGAGTTTTTCAGCGGTACCGCGTGAAGCGTTGGGATTATTATGCGTTGTTCACGCCTCAGCGCTTCTTTTCAGCTACGATTGCCAGCCTGGGATACGCGGCCAATATTTTTGTCTATACCCTCGAATATCGCACAGGAGAGTTGCACGAAGAAGGCCTGATCCTGCCGGATTGGATGGTTTGTCTCCCCCGCAATTCAACCGGCGGAGAGACGATCTTCGAAAATAAACAGGCTCACCTGCGTTTCAAGGTCGAGCCAGGTCTGCGGAAAGTTCTGGTGGACTGGCCCGCTTTCCATGATGGGCGCGGAATCAGGGCAGACCTTACACTGAGTTGTCCGCCAGAGCATGAGTCGATGAATATTGTGATTCCAATCGAAGACAGGCGATTTTACTACAACCGCAAAATCAACTGTCTTCCGGCGGAAGGCCTGGTGCATTACGGCAACCTCCGGCAGGTCATTAATCCACATGAATCGCTTGGATCGCTGGACTGGGGCAGGGGTGTGTGGGCCTATAAAAGCTTTTGGAATTGGGCCAGCGCAAGTGGTTTCCTGGCCGACAAGCGCCCAATCGGTCTAAATTTGGGCTCCGGCTTCGGGGATACCTCAGCCGCCACGGAAGACGCTCTGATCCTGGACGGCAAGATTCACAAGCTCGATTCCGTCCTGATCACTTACGACCATTCGAACTATATGAACCCCTGGCGATTCGTCGATTCCCAGGGCCGGCTGGACCTAACCTTTGTCCCCTTCAAAGAACGACTTGCTCGCAGCAACCTGGGCATCATCGTCTCCGAAGTTCACCAGATGTTCGGCTGCTATACCGGCACAGCCATCTCAGATGAAGGTGAAGAAATTTCCATCGACGGTTTGGTTGGATTTGCTGAGGAACACCAGGCAAAAAGATCGGAAGAGCGTCGTGTAGGGAAAGAGTGTAGGATAGGGTGTA
>CAZBDC010000245.1:0-7461 GCA_964490575.1 uncultured Anaerolineaceae bacterium
CCACAACAACAGCCCCAGAAAGAGAAAAAACTGGCCGCTGATGATGGAAGTTTCATAGGTGGAGAACCTTCCAACCAGCCACTGCGTGTGCAGATTCAGGGTGGCCGCTAATAAGAAAAACGGGATAGAAATACCCGGCGCGCGAGGGTAGAACCGCCTGCGGATCAGGAGCAGCAGCCCCGCCAGCATCGCGGCCAGCCCGGCATAGAGATAGAACCCCAACGCGGCGTTGCTGGGCGGCTGCCCACCGATGGCCTGTGCCACCGCCAGGATGACAGCCGGCACCGGACCCCAATAAGCATAGTATTTTCCGTTATACAGCGAGGCATCCCAGACCACTTTTGCGCCACTGGCATCGCGTGCCAGCATATCATACGGATCAGGCAAAGCCAGCAGGATTGGGTCTGGCTGCTCAAGCAGCGCAAGCTGCCCGTGCAAGAAAGCCTCAGCCTGGAGGGGATAAAAGCCACCCCCCGGCGGGTAATTGGGGAAACGCCCGGCCGAAGTGAGCCAGGCGCGGTAGGCCGCCAGGATCGTCCAGACCAGCACGGTCAGGCCCACGGTAAACGGATACCAGCCGGCAGCGCGCCGCCCAAGATCACGTGCGGCGGAAACCGCCGCCGCTGCAGCGCGGCCAAACCGGCTCGAAGTTTGCTCGGGCTTCGACAGATGAACGGCCAGGGCAAGCAGCGTGAAGAAAAGCCCGCCCAGCAGCAGGAATATCCGTCCCGGCCCCCATCCCGGATCATTGTCGATCCCGATGACGTTGGCAAACAGGGCAAGACCCAGAAAAATGATCCCAGCCAGGAAGAAGATCAGGCGCACGGCAAGATTATATCACCTGCCGGTGATCAGAACCGAAAGGCACAATTTCTTCAAGTGTCATACTGGGCTAGATCAGGCCAAGCACCCTGAGCAGAGAAGCCCCGGCAGCCAGAAGAGTCGTCCACACCAGCGCGGCGAAGGGAAACTTGCGGTCGCGCTGCCAGGGGACCAGATAGGCAATCATAATCACAAAGTCAAGCAAAATGAAAATCGTGAACAGGCCGCCCAGCCAGATAAGAAACCCCTGCGCGTACACCCTGGTCTCCCCCCGGCTCATCCAGTAAGGGTCCAGGGGCAGCCGCGCCAGCGCGGCGCCCAGGACAAAAATCTCGAATAGATAAATTATCGTGTTTAAGCCAAGATGCGTCCAGCGCTGCCAATCCTGCGGATATTTTGTAATCGCCCCGAACACGTAGACCAGGATTAAACTTAAGGTGGCTGCAACCGCCAGCCAGGGGAACCCAAAACGTAAATAGAAATCTGGGGGGATGCCCTCCGCGTTTACAAAATAATCTCCGCCCCACGAAAAACTGATCTGGATCAACATAAAGAAGCCCAACGGGACGATCATGCTGATCAGCGCCAGGCTGGTGCGTGAAAAAAGTAGCAGGCGGTCGGTGATGGGCCCGATATCGGATCGCAACCGGCGATCATCGCTCTGCGTTCCGGCATACAGCAGGACCCCGGCCATCAAATAAGACCAAAAGAGGATGGCCGGCAGATCTTTTATAAAATCAAAGGGTTCCTCAGACACATAAAACAGGAAATCGACCAGCCGTTTGTGATAGATCAGGTCTCCACGGGCCAGCATAATCGTATAGCTGACCGCGATCGGCACGGCGATAAAGAGCGCGAACACGATCATGCTCCGCGCACACCCCCAGCCAGGAGGCAAACCCCGGATACATCGCCTGAGCGCCTGGATCGGCAGGGTAAAAATACCCCGGATCAGCCGGAGGAAATTGAATAGATAGTCAGAAAAACCGTAAAACCGCCAGTTCCCGCCCAGATAGGTGACAGCCCACAACGCCAGGTAGAATATCGTAAACGCCAAAACCATCCGGTGGGTCAGCGAAGCCGGCCGGTTGTTGGTCTGCCAGGTCATCAAGGCAAAATAAACCGGCGGCAGAAAAAGCCACAGGCTTCTGTCCGCAGGAAACGCCCTGCTGAAGATGAGCGCGCTCGATCCCAGCAACAGAAACACCACGACAAAACTGAAGAAATTTACTTCGGTTGGCTCTCCCCAAACAGAATAATGAAAAAATGACCCCAGCACGAGCGCGATGAGCAGCAGCAAAAGCGGGCACCTTACCACAATGATTCCCCCATCTTTTTAGGATCGACCCCCTACCCACCAAGCGACGAACGCCACAGTCGCAGAAAAAAATCGTGGCAATAAACTTGGCCCATTTGCAACCGGGTAAAAATAAAACCATATTTTACCTGAGACTGCCAGAGCAAACTCAAGACCACTGCCAGCAGCAGCGATGGATCCAGCCATGGGCAAAATTGAGCAGAATAAATACAACTTGGTGGTTTCTTTAATTATAAAACAGGCTCGGATATATTTTTACAACCCATATGAATTTTACATGCAATTTAGGAAACCGATAGGCGCAGGCCTATCCGTAAATGATCACGCCCACCAACGCCGCCAGGCCCAGCAGCACGACCACAGGCACCTTTTTGCTGAGCGCCAGCCCAAACGTGCCCAGGGCGATAAAGACACCCCAGCCATCCGTGACAGCCGAGTGCACCAGCCCGAATGCGACCGCCAGCATCAGCCCAACCACGCTCAACGAAAGCCCGCGGGTGAAGTCCGTGACGGCCGGCGCGTGTTCGAGCCGGTCGTAAAATGCCGCCACCCCCAGTGTAAGCAGCGGCGGCAGGCTGAGAGCAATGGTCGCCAGCCCGGCGCCCAGCCAGCCATAGGTCAGGTAGCCCAGGCTGATGCTCCACAGCCCGGATGGGCCCGGGCTGACCTGCCCCACCGCGATGGCAGTGATGAAATCCGCCTCGGCGGCCCAGCCCAACCCCACCAGGTCCTTGTGCAGGAATGGCAGGTTGCCCAGCCCGCCGGTTGAGAGCAACGACGCTTTCAGGAACAGCCAGAAATAGAGCAGCAGGTCCATCAATGCGCCCCTTTCTGCGCCGCGGGATCAACCGGCGCGAGCGGGCGGGCCGGCACCAGGGCATGCAGCAGGATCGTTACGCCACCGGCCGCCAGCAGGATCAGGACCGGCGAAACCGTCCACAGCGCCAGCAACAGCGCCGATGACACAATCACCGCCGCGTGAAGTCCAAGGCGGGCCGGGCCCTCGCGGCGGCCGTGCGCGATGAGCGGCTGGCCCATCTGCACCGCCATAGCCAGGCTCAGCCCAATCGTGGCCGGCAGGATCCCGCGCATGGCCGCCTGCACCAGCGGCTGGCCGCGGACGACCGTAAAGCCGGCTGTCATCAGCACGGTCAACAGGGCACTGGGAACCATCAGGCCGGCCGTCGCCGCCAGCAGCCCTGGCCATCCGCGCAGCCAGTACCCGACCAGCATGGTCAGCTTGAGCAGGTTGATCCCCGGCGAAATTTGGGCCAGCGCCCAGGTGCGCACGAAGGTCTCCTCGTCCAACCAGCCCTTGTTAATACAGGCCTGGTGGATGAGGTAAAAGGTCGATGAACCTCCGCCAAAAGACTGGATTCCAGTTACCAGCCAGGTGAAAAAGATCTCGCCCAGGCCGGGGCCAGGATGGTAGTGCCGCAGTGCTGGCAAGTGAAGCATCTCCTTCTAAGGGAACGGTGGGAGTTTGGGTATCCGCCGGTTACAGGACAATTGTAAGCGAGAACCCGCTCGGGTATTGTGAATTCGGGAAGCCTGGCCGGGATTCCCTCAAAATATCCGTGCTTTATACCCGTACAACCAGGACAACCTTACCCTGGATCGTTACCGTCCGGTCGGGGCCGAATGTTTGTGGATCAATCCTTGAATTTGCCGCTTCCAGCCGGATGCGCTTCCCTTCTCTATGGAAGTACTTCAGAGTGGCCTGCTCCCCATCGATCAGAACCACGCACATGTCCCCATTTTCAGCTACCATGGTCTGTTTAACGATGACGTAATCTCCATTCCTGATCCCAGCGCCGATCATCGAATTCCCCCGAACCTCCAGGGCAAACAGATCCTTCAACGCTAAGCCGGCGGGTAATATCCCTCTACGGATGCTCAGGTAGCTTTCCGTTCCCAAACCGCTGACTGAAGGGTCAGAAGAGTACCAGTCCTCACCAAACGAGGCGGCAATCAAATTATCCACACGAATATTGATCGTATCGGCCACGCTGTGGTTCGAAAGCCGGGCAGAAAGGATGACATAATGGACATCCAACACCTTTTGCTCGCAGCGGCGTTCAGGGTTTTCGTCCTTGCCAGGTTGTTCAACCGGGTCCGGCCGGCCTGGCCCGCCAGGGCTGCGCTCGTTCTGATACTCAGCTAACAGCCGCTGCCCTTTTTCAGTAAGCCGCAACGTGCGTGGTAAGCGTTTTTGTATCCCTGTCTCATTATCTGTTTTAAATGAGGTAATCCAGCCTTCGGTTTCCATCCAATCAATATGGTATTTAACATTGCTTCTTGATCGAAACTGAAAATCATCCTGTATGTTCTCTTCCGCAGGAGAGCAGCCACATTCCTTTGCATAGGAGTCAATGTAATCTAATATCCTTCTTCGTAAATCCATGCTCTTGTTTCTGGAATTTCGAACCACCATTTTGTCCCCCTGACAAAACAATTAAGTTCACCCCAACCAGCCCGCGAAAAAAGGCAGGTTACGGCTGGAACAATTGAATTTGCTTTCCTGGAGAGTCCGGGCTTTTTGAACAAGCCACCATAAACAATATAACCATGAAAGGAATAAGAGTCAACAAATATTTATGTAAGTTTTATCCCCGTGTGGCATATCGCAGCCGCCGTCTGGGTGGTGAAATCACAAAAGAACTGGTCGCCAAACAGCCAGACGTGCAGGAGAGCAGTTTTCAGCCAGTAAAACAGCCGCCGGCGCTCGTAGCCTGGCCTTAGCGGGCGCTGCGCGGTGTAAGCGGCGAAGAAGGCATCCCGGCGAGCGCCGAACACTTCCAGGTAGGCCAGTTCGGCCTCGATGTCGGCATAATGCAAGCCCGGATCGACGATCCCGACCAGGCGCCAGCCGCATTCACCCGGCTGGACGATCAGGTTGCCGGCCCAGATATCGCCGTGGATGAGGGTGGGCGGCCCCTGGTCCGCCAGCTCAGCGGCAGCCAGCTCGATGGCGCGGTCGACATCTGCCAGGGCTGCGGAAGGCAGGCGCTGAGCGATCTCCGGCCGCGCGCGGACTTCTACCAGGAGCGGCAGGAATACGTCTGGCCAGCGCTCGCTCGCGGGCTGGCCGGTGATGCCGCCGAAGTGGGCGCCGGTGTGGTTGTGCAGTTCCAGCAGCGTCTCCGCCAGCTGGCGGTCGATCTCGTCAGCCT
Organism: uncultured Anaerolineaceae bacterium; assembly: GCA_964490575.1. GTDB lineage: Bacteria > Chloroflexota > Anaerolineae > Anaerolineales > Anaerolineaceae > DSYU01. Next base: position 5,314 of record CAZBDC010000245.1, read on the forward strand.
CCGCCGGGCTCAGGGATAACCCCTCCAGGCAGACGCCTGGGATCGTTTCCAACAACAGGAAAGTGAAGGGAATGGTCTGCGGCGTGGCTTCCAGAAGGTAAACCCGGGGAGAAGGAAAGCGGGTGTGGGCACGCAGGTAGTCAAGGGCGCGCGCTTCGGTGGCGAAATCCGTGCTGGTAAAATCGCTGCTGGCAAAGCCGCCGCCCGTGGCCGACACCTTGATCACAGCAGTGAAAGGCTCCCGGTCGAATTCCAGCCCATAGACAGCATTGATCATACCGCCGTGCAGGGGCCGGATGGCGGTGCAGGCAGCCGGCGCGCCCAGCCAGGCCGAGAGGACGGCCTCAGCCTGGGCTTGAGTCAGTGTCAGGTTATTCTGGATGATGTTCAAGGGTAATCCTGGCCTTTGTTCTTGCCGGTTACAACCCAGATAAGTGACTGGCCTGCTTACCCGGCGCCACTATCTTATTTTACCGGAGACCTTATTTTTTGGGTAACTGTTCGGCCTGGGTGATAGAAGCCCCTTCTCCCCTTTATTGAAAAATGTTTTCGACCACCCGGATTACCAGGTCACCAGCGCGTACGGTCAGCGCCGTGGGGTGCAAAGCGAAGACTGTGCTGTTTACGCACCACTGCGCCTGCGGTTGGAAAAAGAGGACCTGGCAGACGACGATTTACAGATCCTGCTGGATCCGAGCACGCTGCACGAAAGCCTGCGAATCTACGATGAGATCCGCCAGACAAGTTCCTGGAACAGATCTACGGTGACCATAGCGTCACCTACCGGGCCGGTCGCGAGATCTTGCGCCGGATTGAGCAGCGCAGGGGCCCTCAAGCAGTGAAAGCAGCCTTCGTCCAGGATGGCAAAGATTTTCTTGAGCGATTCGAGAGCCTGATCGCAATTTGATGATTACCCCTTCAGGTCTGAATGCAACCCGTGGATTGGTTTTCATAGCCCACGTGGTTTGCGATAAACTGCCTGCCCAATTCTGAAGCCAGCCATTGTATTAACGCTTGCACGGCCGGGCGTTGAGCGGTCTCAGACCTCAGAATGAGATCGTACCGCTCGCGAACAAGGAAAACAAATCCCAGGCCAAATATGTGTCCCGCGTTTTCAAGACCCAGGCCAATATCCGCCTCCCCTTCGGCCACCGCCCGGGCGACGTCAGAATGCGTCAGGCGCTCTTCCTGATAACCTTCAATTTGCTGGGGATCGATCCCCTGCCTGGTGAGCATGGCATCCAGCCAGACCCGCGTGCCAGACCCGGGTTGGCGGTTGACAAAGCGAACGCCGGCCCGGGTCAAATCTGCCAGGCCATGGATCGCGAGCGGGTTTCCCGGGGCGACGAGCAACCCCTGCCGGCGGTGCGCCAGGGTGACGATCGTAATATTCTGGTTGGGCAGCAGCCGGCGGACGAAGGGAATGTTGTAGCTGCCGGTTTCCATGTCCCATAAGTGGCAGCCAGCCAGGTCCGCCCGGCCTTCGGCCAGAGCAATCAAGCCACCCAGGCTGCCGGTATAGGCAATCTGGAACCTGGCCTGTTGAACAACCTGACCAAAGAAATAATGAGCAAGCTCATTCACCACCATATCATGGCTACCCACGAACCGGATCATCTCACCGGTCGGTTCTGGGCGGACTGCGCTCAGCGCGCGCCAGCGGTCCATTGCCAGGTCCATCGCCTGTTGAATTTCAACGAGATCAAACCCGGCGGTCAGCGCCTCGAGCAGCACCGCCTCCATCCGCTTCACCAGGCTGGCACGGCGCAGAGTTTCCTGGGCCTGCGCCCGGGCGTGGGGAATATCGCTCGCCACCCGTGTGCCGCGCCCGGCTTGGCTGACCAGCAGCCCTTCGCGGGCCAGTTCTTTATACGCATGCTGGACAGTGCCGGGCGTACAACCCCAGCTTTTACACAACTGGCGCACTGAAGGAAGCCGGTCACCAGGCTTATACCGGCCAGTTAGAATATCATTCCGGATCGTTTCTGCAATCTGCTGGTAAAGGGAAGAGTCTTCCACAGCCATCCCTACCTGAAAATTTTGTTTTGCGCAGGCATCTGGTGAAGCCTGCGCAACACGATTCAAAATATTATAAGTTATTTGAGATCGGAAGAGCACACGTCTGAACTCCAGTCACCGCTCATTATC
>CAZBDC010000246.1:0-7440 GCA_964490575.1 uncultured Anaerolineaceae bacterium
CTCGACCGGTCCCAGGAACTGCAGCATGCCAAAGATGATCAGCGTAACGCCAAAGATCAGGACAGGGACAAGAAGCAAGCGCCGGATGATATAAGTTGTCATTGAAGACCTCGCGTCTGTTTTCGCCGTGCGGAATGGATTGAACAGGTCGTTTCAGTCCATTCCGTACAGCAAAACACATGGGTGAGCATGGGGCCGCCCGGCCGGGTTGCCCTACCCGGGCGGCCCATGCCCCCGGTCATGCGGCAGCCCTCGCGGGCTCCCACATGGCCGGTTGTGCTTGGATTCGAAAGGTACTACTCGATAAAGAAGTTGAACAGGATCACGTCCTGCGACAGGCCAGGGCGGCCGATGTACAGGCGCAGCGGGCGGTCATTCGCCGTGTCACAGGCGGTGAACCGTTCCAGGCCCAGCTTCTTGGTGTCGATCTCGCACACCGGGGTTGCAGCCTGGTAGGTGTTGGCTGCGGCGTCGTAAACGCGCATCTCGCTCACCAGCGGGTCAACCTGGGCGCGCTGTTCGACCGGTACGTCAATCGTGTCGGCTTCGCCGGCCTGCAGCATCGCAAAGCGCGTGCCGAACTCGGGGACGATCTTGATCACAACGCGGTCCAGCTTGGCGGGCTCGCCCCAGTAGGCTTCGTTCTTGGCCAGGATGATTTCCTCGCCCTGGGTCCATTTCTCGAGCTTGAAGGCGCCGGTGCCGTTGGCGATGGTGGTGAAGGGATCTTCCGCCGAGGTCATGCCGTAGGTGTTCTGCCAGGTATCGCACGTGCCGTCCCAGCCGCCGTTCTCAACCACCCACTCTTTGTCCATGACCGAGCCCCAGCCGTTCGCAATGGTCGGCAGGAAGGGGCCCCATGGCTGAGCCAGGGTCATCGTCACGGTGCCAGCTGCATCATCGGCGACAATCGCAGCCTGGACCGTCTCACAGGCAGCCTTGAGGACCGCCGGGTCATTCGCCATCAGGGCTTCGCGGTCATCCGCGGAAGCGCCTTCATCGACGAGCATGGTGATGTCATCCATGCCAACGCCAAAGAATGGCTCAGCCAGCAGCCACTGCGGAGATGAATAACCACCCTGCAGCAGGCCGCGCTGGAACGAGTAAGCAACGTCCGACGGGGTCAGGTCGCCGCCTTCGTGGAACTTCACGCCCTCACGGATCTTGAAGGTCCAGACTTTACCATCCTCAGAAACACTGTATTCAGACGCCAGCTGAGGAACAAACTTATCAGTCGCCTCGCCATCGTAGAACACCAGGGTTTCGTAGATGTTCTGGATGATCTCACCGCTGGCGGTGTCGTAGGAGAGCGCAGGATCGAATGTATCCGCATCACCGATAGTCACGTCCACGAACGTTGTCGGGTCGGGCGATGCGGCCGTCTTGGAGATCGTGCGATAATAGGTACCGGAGAAGATCGGGTTGTTCACCCGGCCCTCAACCCAGCGCTGCTCGTAACCATGCGAGGTTGCCAGGGTCACAGGCACACCAGGAATCGAATCGAAGTAAAGCTGGTTGAACTGCTTGTACACTTCATGGCGCGCCTCAGGATCGACCAGAGAAACACCTTCGTCCAGCAGCGCCTTGAACTGTGCTTTCAGATCTTCCGGCATGTTCTGGCGAGCGCCGTAAGTGCCGGTCGTGTAAGGCTGATACCAGTTGTGGGCATCGTGAATATCTTCCAACCAACCACCGGTCATGATCGGAATTTTGTGGGCACGCTGGGCAGCCAGGTAAGCAGGCCAGGGCAGACCAAGAACCTCGACCACGAACTTCTCATTGACCTCAGCCAGGTTCGCCTGCAGGATTTCGGCGTAAATCTGGCGAGTGGTGTTGCCGGTGTTGTACAGCATCTGCACACGGAAGCCCATTTCCCAGACATCATCCGGGTCCTCGCCGGCCGCGACACCGTCTTTATCGACGTCCGCCAGCTGGAACTCTTCCGCGCACTTATCCAGATCCATGCTGTAGTAAGGCGCGTCCGGGTCATAACCGGGCATGCCTGGCAGAGACAGGACCTTGGATTGAACAGCTTCGCCCTGGTAGACCTCATCGATTACGGTGTCCCAGTCAAAGCAGTAGGCAAAGGCCTTGCGAATGTGCACATCATCAAAGAAGGTTGGTGGCACACCGTTCCCATCCAGCATATTCGAGCCCAGATAGGGATTCAGGGGTTTCGCTTCTTCTGCCGGCGCTTCCTCCACCACTGGGGCTTCGGTCGGGGCGGGTTCCTCCACCTCAGGTTCGGCGGCGGGTTCTTCGACCGCTGGTTCTTCTACAGCGGGGGGTTCAGTCGGGGCCACAGTTGGGGTGGCGCAGGCGCTCAACACCATGCTCAAAGCCACTAACAGGGCCAGTAACATATGAAACTTACGCATTTTTCTCCTCCTAGAGAAACTTGAATTGAACGATCGATCTGTGTTCGGATAATCAGGTGCCGCTATTTGAATTATAGGCTCCTCCTTTCGGCATGATTAAACTTTCAAGCACGCAACATAATGGTCGGGCTCAACTTCTCGGAAGACCGGACGTTCCTCGGCGCAATGACTATCTGCAATGGGACAGCGCGTTCTAAACCGACAGCCCGACGGCGGGTTAACAGGGGAAGGTACGTCACCCTGCAGCACCGTTCGCTGATGTGTTTCGCTCCAGACCGGGTCCGGCACCGGGATGGCAGACAAAAGCGCCTGGGTGTATGGGTGAAGTGGATTGTGGTACAACTCATTACGATTGGCCAACTCGACTATCACCCCCAGGTACATCACTGCCACCCGGTCACTGATATGCCGTACCATGGAGAGATCATGGGCGATAAAAAGGTAAGTCAACTGGAATTCTTTTTGCAGATCTTCCAGCAAGTTGACAATCTGGGCCTGGATCGAAACATCCAGGGCCGAGATTGGCTCATCACACACAATGAAAGATGGGTTCAATGCAAGCGCACGGGCAATGCCAATCCTCTGGCGCTGACCACCGGAGAATTCATGCGGGTACCGCCCAGAAAAATCCGGATTTAGCTTTACCAATTCAAGCAGTTCAGCAACGCGAGCATCAATTTCTTTGCCGGATGCCTGCCCAAAAGCCATCAACGGTTCCCCCACGATATCTCGCACAGTCATCCTGGGGTTTAAGCTTGCATATGGATCCTGGAAGATCATTTGTAAATGCTGGCGCATTAGCCTCATTGGCTCTGATCGTAATTCCACCAGGTCCTGACCCTGGAAATAGACACGCCCGGAGGTGGGTTTGTACAACTGCAGCATCGCGCGTCCAGTAGTGGATTTTCCACAACCAGATTCACCCACCAGACCAAGCGTTTCACCATGCCGGATCTCAAAAGAAACCCCGTCCACCGCACGCACAGCACCCACCTGGCGCCGAATTATCCCTCGGTAGATTGGAAAATGCATGACAAGGTCTTCAACTCGAATCAAAACATCATTATTCGTTGCGTTCATGCTCGCCCGCTCCCATTCTTTGTATTCACCCAACAAGCAACGTTATGGCCAGGAGCAACAAGTTCCAGGGGGGGATTCTCATGCCAGCACTGATCGATTGCAAAAACACAACGCGGAGCAAACGGGCAACTCTGCGGCTTTTGATATAAGATCGGGGGCATTCCCTCAATAGAAAATAACCGTGTTCGACCCGTTTCGTTTATTTTCGGCAAGCTTCCCAACAGACCTAATGTGTAGGGATGCCGCGGATTTGCATACAACTCTTTGACAGGCGCTTCTTCAATGATAAAGCCACCGTACATGACCATGACCCTATGCGCGATGCTGGCAACCACACCCAGATCATGCGTGATCCAAATAATCGCCATGCCAAGCTCATCGCGCAGCCGTTTGACCAGGTCAACAATTTGAGCCTGGATCGTTACATCCAGGGCGGTGGTTGGTTCATCCGCAATCAGGATTTCAGGGTTACAGGAAAGGCCCATCGCGATCATCACCCGTTGGCGCATCCCTCCCGAATACTGGTGAGGGTAATCGCTCAGCCGATCTCCAGCGTTGGGAATTCCCACCAGACCAAGCAGTTCAATCGAGCGCTTGCGGGCCTGCTCTTTCGACATTCCCATGTGGAGCATTAAGGGCTCTGCCATTTGTTTCCCGATCGTCATAACCGGGTTCAGCGAGGTCATTGGATCCTGAAAAACCATGCTAATTTGCGCCCCCCGGATCTTCCGGATATCCTCAGGAGGCATCGTCAACAGATCGTTTCCCTTAAAAATTGCTTTGCCCGCCACAATCTTTCCGGGTGGTGAAGCGATCAGCCGTAAACAAGAAAGCATCGTAACACTCTTCCCGCAGCCGCTCTCACCAACAACACCAAGAGTCTCGCCGCCATCGAGCTTAAACGACACACCGTTTACAGCATGAACCACCCCTTCGGACGTTTTAAAATGCGTTTCGAGATCCTGAACCTCTAACAATGAATCAGCCATTCATAACTCCTGAACGCGAGCTATTAATTTTTTCGAAATATTTCGGGATATAAAAAACATCAAAACTAAGCGTTCCTTCTATCGTTTCAATCTGTAAAGGCAGGCAAGATAACGGCGTAGTTAAGCGCCACCTCAACAAATCTTTCTGATATTCAACGGTCATCCGTCAGCCGAGTACAATTTGCAGGCTGTCCGTAAATTGTCGTACATTGTACCAAAATTTGATCAAAACGGACAAGCACTTCCATTTGGCCCAGGAATTGATCATATTCTCCCAGCGTTAACTGGTGAGGATAATTTAGTATATCACTAATTTGTCTTACAGAACTCAAATGTTTTTTCCTGGCCACTTCAGGCGGAACTTCCTGACCCATGTTTTGCCTGGCAAAATTAAGCAGATCATCCACGACCAGGATAGGCTCGCGAAAGGTACTGTTCACCAGGTAATCGCAGCCGCTGCCGGCAATACCGAACAACATACTGCCAACCATAGCCAAGATCACAATTCCCGATGCGGAAGAGTTGAGCAAAGCCTGCTCTACGACGTTAATCTCTAACAATCCGCACACGATCGCGGCTAGCGAGATAGGAATCGAGACAAACAGCCTGTATTGCCACAAGTTATTGACTTCACCGTAACGAAGCAGGGCTGCCAGGCCAGGATCAAGCTCCCGAAGAATTATTCTGCTTCCATCCATCGGAAGCCAAATGACCAACCAGGAAAAAAAAAGCCCCATCATCACCCAAAGAACCAACCCGAGCAGATGACTTCCGTGCTTCATTGTCATCTGCCCCACCCACATGCTCACCGGCACGCACAATAACAATCCAACAATGAACTTCAAGAAACTATGCGTGGCGCTGGCCCTAAAAAGCAGAAAAGCATCGATGCCCCAGGTGAAGATTACAAAAGATGCTCCACAAAAAAGGCCATAGAGTAAACCGAACTTAAGTTTCCTTCGTTCGAAATCGCTATCCATCACAGGTTCCAAGATTGGTTAATACCGTACTGCCTCTAATTTAACACCAAACAGACCAGATTTCGTAGGAAGATAATCACGAAAACTGTATGCCTTTCTATCATAGGATGATCAAACAGCCCCAAAACAAAAGGGAAATAGCGCCAATGGGCTTAAAAATCAACAGCCATCACAAACATCGGCTTAAATACCTGGGCAGAATAACCGGCAGGCTCCAGAGCGCCAGTCTTCGGCTGCACACGAAAAACAACCACCGAATTGCTTTCCTGGTTGGCGACCAAAACAAATCGCCCATCCGGGCAGACGCCAAAGTTGCGCGGCCAATTCCCCAACGTTGAGAAATGCCCGGTTGGCGTCAGCAGCCCGCTCTCACCATCCACCCCAAAGGCAGCCAGGCTGTTGTGTCCCCGGTTTGAAACATATAAGTAACGTCCATCAGGAGAAAAAGCCAGGTGAGCCGCATCATTGCTGCACAGATAGTCTGCCGGTAGGGCCGAAAGATCTTGAATCGGTCGCAGTTCACCGGTCCGGCCATCCCAGGCAAAAACGGTGACGGTCGAAGCCAGCTCAGTAGATACGTAGAGGAAACGCCCATTGGGATGAAATACCAGGTGCCGCGGACCAGCGCCCGGCTTCAGGCTGTGGCCAGATATCGGGTTGCCAGATCCTTCCGGGCGGGCATCTTGCGCCGCTTCAGCCAGTTCTGGCCCAATCCAGCCACGTTCACACCATTCCAATTTCTCGCTGGCGGGTGAAAGCCGCCCATCTGTGCCCTGCCGGTAGACCCATACCCGGTCCTGCCCAAGGTCGGCTGCCAGAGCGTATCGCCGGCCCGGATCAAATAGAATGCAGTGGGCATGAGATCGTTCCTGTCGCTCAGGTCGAACTCCTTCCGGAACTGTATCACCGGCGCCAGGCAATTGAATCACTGCCAGTATATTTTTCTCATCTCGGCTGATCAATCGCCGTCGAGAATCAGAACTTGATCCCTCGTGCGTGACCACCTGCAAACGCTCACCCAGCCGGCCGCCGCTCTCCACAGGCAGCACGCTTAAACTTCCGCTCGAGTAGTTGGCTACCAGGATCCAACGCCCAGCTGGATCAGGGCTGAGATAACAGGGTGAATCGCCTCCAACTTTGACGCGATTAATTAAGCTCAGACCTCCGGTTGCCCGGTCTACTCGAAACGCGCTGGCGGCCCCGTCATTCGTTTCATTGACAGCAAACAGAATCTCACCACCAGCACTGAATGCCAGAAACGTGGGGTTAGGTCCGCTTTCTACCGCGTAGATTTGGGTCAACTTCCCATTCTCCGGATCCATTCGGAAAATATGAATTCCCTCCTGGCGATGCCCCTCTGCGGTGTTTGTACCGCCCCCAACATAAACATAACGAGTCATGAGAATTCCTCCATAACAAGAATCGTACCTGCTTTTCGTATCACGTCAAATAAAATCATCCAGTTTTCCAGCCCGTAATTTCTATCAATGACGCTATAATATTTCCAATATGCTTACTTTCCCGAAATCTTCCTAAGGAGCAGATTGATGTTCGGCACACCGAGTGAAAAACAGATTCAAAATGCATATGAAATAGCCAAGGAACGTTATGCCGGGCTGGGAGTGGACACGGATCAGGCCATCGCCCGCCTGGCAGGAGTAAATCTCAGCCTGCACTGCTGGCAAGGCGATGACGTGGGTGGGTTCGAAAACACCGGCGAAGGGCTATCGGGTGGGATCGCAGCCACCGGAAATTATCCAGGTAAAGCTCGGACTGCTGATGAGCTGCGTCAAGATCTCGACCAGGCTTATCGCCTGATCCCGGGGAAACACCGGCTCAACCTGCACGCAAGTTATGCTGAAACGGGTGCGAAACGCGTCGAGCGTGACCAGTTATTACCCGAACACTTTAGCCGCTGGATTGACTGGGCCAAAGCCAACGGGCATGGGTTGGATTTTAACCCAGATCGGAAGAGCGTCGTGTAGGGAAAGAGTGTAGGATGGGGGGGTGTGG
>CAZBDC010000247.1:0-7402 GCA_964490575.1 uncultured Anaerolineaceae bacterium
CTGCGCTCATACCGCATACTTCCCCACACCGGGTCATGCCGCCGCCCTACAATCCCCGTCAGCGGGTGCTCGTCCAGCGTCACCTTCCCATCTTTCCACGCTGCCCACTTCGCTGGACCCAGGATCTTGATCTGCGTGTTTGAAGCCAGCTCCGCGAACAGATCGCGCCCTGCCCTTACCTCGAACGCAACACCCCGGATGATCGGAACCATCGCGCACCGCCCATTCGGGTGATCGTCCAGCTTCTCCTCCAGCGTGTGCTCCGTCCCGTGCATCGCCCAGCATGACCCGCACGTCCGCTCATCCGCCGCGCTGTGCCATGTCCACCCGCTCACCAGGTCATCGTTTGCCTGGTAGCTGGCTCGCGTCGCCTCCCGGTGCGCCCGCAGCGTCTCCGTCCGCGCGATCGTCAGCGCCCGGCTCAGCGCCACGCCCAGCGCCCGCCGCAGCTCTCGCGCCACCTCGCGCGGGTTTTGCCCCATCAGCATTCCCTGCGTCAGCGCATCCACGGCCGCCCGAGCTCCCTGCCCGCTGATACTCAGTAATAACTGGTGCAGTGGGCTGTCTGCCTGAGTCAGCCCCACCATCGTTTCAATGGCCCGCGGGTCGATCGCGTTCCAGGCCACATCCACTCGTGCGCTGCGGGCGCTTCGCTCCACCACGTCCCGCGCTTCTCGCTCCGCTGCCCGGATCGCTTCCCGCTGTTCAGCCTGGACCGCGCCCTCAGCGTATTGGGCGAACCTGCCCAGCTCCCCCTCCACCTGCGTTTGAAATGCACTTAACCGGTTGTGCTCGTAGATCCAGCCCCAGCCTGGTTTCTCCCCGCGCGCTTTGGCAGCCTGGTACTCCGCGTCCAGCCGTGCCAGGTCTATCCAGCGACGTCATTCGCTAGCTTCCGATGGCGGAATTATCATCCTAAAGACTGTGGAACGCGGCTTGATCCAATCTAATCTGCTGGCCCGGGCGTCCTGCGAGAAGAACCTATGTGACGCAAGATCTCTTCTGTCACCCGCGCAACTTCTCTGGCAACCAGCGGTTTTTGCCGTTCAATGACCAGACTGATATCGCCTGAGTCTTGTTATCATTGGTTATCGTTTATGGTTGGTGCATTTTAGTTTCCTGACGTAGAATTGGACTCCTATACCAGGTTTCGATGGGAGCGTTAAGAATGCCGCGTCAGCCACTCTGTGAGGTTTTTGGTTATTCCGTGAACAACCACTCACCCGAAGCAATTTTTCACCGTGTGCAAAAGCTATGCCCATACAATAATATCGTTCCACAATGTACGAAGACCAGCGTCGAAGATCCATTGGGTGTGTGTAGTGTCTACGAACACGATGCTCCCATTATCATTTGCCCGGTTCGATTCCGTCAGGAAATCCTTTCGGATTGCCGACCAGGTGAAACAATTTATTCGTATGCAAGCAAATTCTTGCTTCCTGGAGCAAAGCAATGGGATTATGTTACCGAAGCAAAATTAATCGATGCTGAAGGTAGATCTGTTGGCGATATTGATGTGGTTTTAGTTGAATTCAATGACCAACACAAGGTTACAGACTTTGGCATTTTAGAGATTCAGGCAGTTTATATCTCTGGGAATATCCGTCAGCCATTCATTGAATATAAAAAACTTTCAGAGCCTCGGATAGCAGCTGATTGGGAAGGACCCAAATACCCGCGCCCTGATTGGTTATCAAGTATCAAACGGTTGGTGCGCCAGCTGACTGTAAAGGGGTCCATCCTCAATACCTGGAATAAACGTATGTCGGTAGTTTGTCAACGGCAATTTTTTGACCACCTTCACTTATTGGATAATTCGCCGCATATTTCAGAAAGTGATGCGGAACTTGCCTGGTTTTTATATGACCTTGTCTTTGACCCACAAACGGATCATTTTAAGCTACAATTAGAAAACACGGTCTATATGACCTTTGAATTTGCAATGGATCGCCTTTCCACATTACACGCAGGTGATATTACAGCGTTTACTGCTGTTCTTGATAAGAAATTGGCTAATAAACACAAAAGAGGACCAGAGATATAAATTTGTAGCGAGGTAGAGGTGCAGCAGTTATCCTTGTTTGATCGACCAGCCCATGAGGTTGTCAATGTCGCCCAGGTAAAACATCGCAGCCCTTTCCGCTATCCAGGTGGGAAAACCTGGCTGGTGCCGCGGGTTATTCAGTGGCTTCTTGCCAAAGAATCCAGGCCAACTGAATTTTTCGAGCCATTCGCGGGTGGCGCAATTGTTGGTTTAACAGTTGCATTTGAAAAACTGGCGGACCATGTAACTCTAGTCGAGTTAGATGACCAGGTGGCGGCAGTATGGGAAACGATCATCAATCAGGGAGAAGGAGAGTGGCTTGCCCGGCGAGTTGAGCAATTTATCCTTACATCTGAGAGTGTCGCTGAAGTAATCAAGCGAACGGATCTTTCAATCCGAGAACGCGCCTTTCAAACGATTCTGCAAAATCGTACCGCACATGGTGGAATCCTTGCGAAAGGGGCCGGAGTGATAAAGTTTGGTGAAAACGGGAAGGGGATATCCTCTCGCTGGTATCCAATGACATTAGCGAAACGGATCCGGGACATCGATGCGATTCGGGAGCGACTAACCTTTATTCATGGTGATGCTTTCGAGGTTATCGAGGGAAATCGGCAAAAAGAAGATGTCGCTTTCTTTGTTGATCCACCTTATACTGCTGGTAAAAATGGGAAACGAGCCGGCACCCGTTTATATACTCACTTTGAGATCGATCACGAAAAATTATTTTCATGTCTCGAACAGGTTAGCGGCGATCTATTGATCACCTATGACAATGACGAATATGTCAGGAATATGGCGACAAGGCATAGCTTTCAATACCGAGAGATTGCCATGCAAAACACTCACCTGGAAAAAATGACTGAGCTTTTGATCGGGCGGGATCTTTTATGAAAGCTACAGCCAAAGCCTTTATTTCTACCTGAGCCAGTTTGGGCCAGTCCCGCTACGCCGAGACGGTCGACTTCCGCGACTACAGCACAAGATCCGCCAAAGGCAAGATCACCCTGAACACAAAGCTGGTGAGGGTGAACAAGCCGCTCATCGACTACTTGGAAGCGCAAGCCTGGATTACGATGAAAGGCAATCGATCGCCATCTCTCCCGACCGTCAAACGGTGGCAATAGGAGGGTTAAAATCAATCCAATTCTTTAAGGTTAAGTCCCTGGATGATCTCCGGTAAGGTCGCTCGCGCTTACGGTATTTTGGTATTACCGGCTCGCGGGCCATTCGACCTGAATGCCAACCACCTCGTTGTTGTCCGGCAGCCATCTTCTTTCCTGCCGCCAACCTCCCCGCTGTATGAACTGCCGGCGCTTCGGCTCTTGCCCTGGCCTGCTGTTTCCGCTATGATTATCGCTGGGTGGTTGGCGCGCTCGGTTTCTCCGCCGCCCTGACCATAGACGCAGGAAGCGCATTCATGAATCTTTGGACCATTCTTCAACTGGTGCTTGGTTTGGCCGCCCTGATCGCGGGGGCGGAAATCCTGGTGCGCGGCGCGGCGCGGCTGGCGGCGGCTGTGGGCATCTCGCCGCTCGTCATCGGGCTTACGGTGGTGGCCTTCGGCACCAGCTCGCCCGAGCTGGCGGTCAGCATCCAGTCGGCGGTCAGCGGCAGCGCCGACGTGGCGGTTGGCAACGTGGTGGGCAGCAATATCTTCAATGTCCTGCTGATCCTGGGCATTTCCGCGACGATCATCCCCCTGGTCGTCCACCAGCAGTTGATCCGCTTCGATGTGCCGCTGATGATCGGCGTCTCGCTCCTGCTCCTGCTGCTGGCATTAGACGGGCAGATCAGTCGCCTGGATGGGGTGCTGCTGTTTGGCGGGCTGATCGCTTACATCGCTTTTGGCATTTCCCAGAGCCGCAAGGAGCCCCGCGACGTCCAGGAAGAATACGCGGACGAGTACGGCGAAAAGAAAAAAGGGACCTCCTCCACCGCGGTCAACCTGGTTTTGATCGCCGCGGGCCTGGGCCTGCTGGTGTTTGGCTCGAACTGGCTGGTCGATGGGGCGGTCGGGCTGGCGCGGCTGTTCAATATCTCCGACCTGGTCATTGGCCTGACCATCGTCGCCCTTGGCACCTCCCTGCCCGAGGTGGCCACTTCGATCATGGCCGCTTTGAGAAAAGAACGCGATATCGCGGTCGGCAACGTGGTGGGCAGCAACCTCTTCAACATCCTGGGGGTGCTCGGGCTGACCGCCGCGGTTGCGCCGGGCGGCATCCAGGTCGCCGAAACGGCCGTCGGCTTCGATATCCCGGTGCTGGTGGCGGTGGCGGTCGCCACCCTGCCGATTGCCTTCACCGGCAACCGGATTTCCCGCACCGAGGGCTTCCTGTTCCTGGTGTACTTCACCGCCTACACCGCCTACCTGATCATCGAGTCGGTCCAGCATCACGCCAGCCGCCAGATCCTTTTCAGCACCATGCTGTGGTTTGTGATCCCGTTTACGGTGGTGACCCTTTCGTTCACCCTGTGGCAGGAGTGGCAGGTGCTGAGGAGAAGAAGGGCGGGCTGACAACGGATTACATAACGGATTTCACGGATTTGGAAATCCGTGGCTGGGGTTGGGAGAAGACGGTAAACGGTGAACAGTGAACGGTGGACGGGCTGCAAGCTCGCGTCGGATTGACTTCTTAACCCCGCCAGGGGTTTTCATGCCCTGAGCGAGGGTTTCAACCCGAAGCGGAGCCGGCCGGGGCAACCCAAACGGGATGGGCGGGCAACAACCGGTATAATTACCCTGGGAGCCCTTTATCGCGATGGACCTTCGCCTGATCATTTGTTCAGCCTGGAAGACTGCCTGCCGCCTGGGGTGGGCGATCTTCGCGCTCGCGCTGGCCGGGGCGGGCTGCCGTCCGGCGGCCCCGCCTGCCCCGGCGGCCACCGCCACGCTGGCGCCCACCCGGGCGGAAACCGCGCCCGCCGGGCTGCGCCGCCCCGGGCCGCTGCGGATCATGCCGCTGGGCGACTCGCTCACCGGCGGGGGCAACACGGGCGCGTCGCACACCTACCGCGGCTACCTGGAGGCGCTCCTGCGCGAGGCGGGCTACGCATTCGATTTTGTCGGCACCCAGTCTGGGCTGGCCTACGGTGGCAGCGACCCCGACCACGAGGGCCACGGCAGTTTTACCATCGGGCCGGACGATATCCGCTCGCGCGGCCAGCCGGTCAGCCTGTATGCCTACCTGGAAGACTACCTGCGGGCCGGGCCGGATGTGATCCTGCTGCTGATCGGGATCAACGACCTGTACGCCGGCGAGATCAGCCCGGGCGCGCCGCAACTGGCGGCGGGCAGGCTGGTGGGGCTGGTCGAGCGCATCCAGGCGCTGCGCCCGGGGGTGACCATCTTCGTGGCCTCGCTGGCGCCGGCTTCCCGCTATGACGTGTCGACCCGGGTGGAGTTCAAGGCGGTCAACGCGGCGGCCCAGGCGCTGGGTGAGGCCGACCCGGATGATGCGGTCTATTTCGTCGACCTGTACGGCCGGCTGGCCCCGGGCTGGGACCCGGCGGCGGACTTGATCGACGGGGTCCACTTCAGCGAGCGCGGCGCGCGCAAGGTGGCGCAGGTGTGGTTCGAGGCGCTGGTGGAGGCGGGGGTGCTGGTGGGCGATAGGGATTGAACAGAAGGTAGGGCAGGTTTCTTACCTGCCGCTTTCTACAGTTCTGGCTGTAAGGCCGCCTGCCCCGGGTTGGGACCCGGTGGGGGACCTGGGCGGGTTTCGTCGCGCCGGATGCGCTCCCGGTGTAAAATATCCATGGGGAGACAGGTGCTGTGGACCGTTCACCGTTCACCGTTCACCGTTCACCGTTCACTGACCAGGAGGGAGTCGCTTATGCTGTTATGCATCGACGTAGGCAATACCAATATCAAGCTGGGGCTGTTCGCCGGGGAGGAGGTGCGGGCGCGCTGGCGGATCGCCACCGACCGCGAGCGCCTGGCGGACGAGTACGCCATGTTGCTGATTAACCTGCTGGCGGCGGAGGGGCTCTACCTGGGGCAGGTGAGCGGCTGCGCGCTCTCGTCGGTCGTGCCGGCGCTGACGGAGGTGTTCGGCGAGCTGTCCCGGCGCTACCTGGGGCGGCAGGCGCTGGTGCTGGGCAAGGATACGCCCACCGGGATGCGGGTCAACACCGACAACCCGGCCGAGGTCGGCTCGGACCTGATCGCCAACGCGCTGGCGGCCCGCCACCTGTACGGCGCGCCGGTCATCGTGGTTGGCTACGGCACGGCTACCACCTTCGTGGCAGTCTCGGCCCAGGGTGACCTGGAGGGGGTGGCGATTGCGCCGGGGGTGGTCGCCAGCGGGGAGTCGCTCTTCCACGCCACGGCCACGCTGCCGCAGGTGGCGCTGGCCCGCCCGGCGGCGGCGATCGGCAGGAACACGGTCGCCTCGCTGCAGGCGGGGATGGTGTACGGCTTTGCCGGGCTGACCGAGGGGGTGGTGGCGCGCATCCAGGCCGAGCTGGGCGGTGGGGCGCGGGTGGTGGCGACCGGCGGGCTGGCGGCGCTGATCGCGCCGGAAGCGCCGGTCATCGACGCGGTCGAGCCGGAGCTGGCGCTGATCGGGCTGCGGCTGGTGTACGAAATGAACACCCTGGGCCAGGGGTAGTTCAGGCGGATCAAACCTCCACCGGCAGCCCGGCGCGGGCGGATTCTTCGGCCGCCAGGATCAGGCGCGTGTTGAGCAGGCCAGGCGGCGCGCCCGGCTTTCCTCCAGGTCGCACACGGCGGCCAGCTCGACGCGGCTGTCCTGGGCGTACGCCCGCGCGTGCACGGCGCCCCACATCCCGGCGCCGGCGATGCCAATTTTTAGCAACTGAACAATTCGCTATATATAAAATTGTAATATCAATTGATCTTAATTGTTTCTTGTGATACAATATATTTGTGTGTTGTGGTTAGTATTTTTTGCAAATAAACTTGGATGCCTGAGTTCAATGTTCGACTGTTGGGAAAATTTCAGCTTTACTGGAACGAGCACCATCAAGTTATCATTGAGCCAGGCAAAGTCCAGGAATTATTTTGTTATCTTTTGATTCATCGCGATCACCCTCAACCTCGCGAGGTTCTCGCAGAGTTGTTGTGGAGTGGGTTGCCCGGGGCGCAAGCAAAAAAATATCTGCGCCAGGCGCTATGGCAGCTTCGAGCCTCTCTGAGAGTTGTGGAGAGGCTCTTGTGTAGTCCGCTGCTTATTGTTGAAACAGAATGGATTCAAATCCATTCCTTGCCGGAAGTAGAACTAGATGTCGCCGAATTCGAGGAAACCTACCTATGTTTTCAGGGCCGGAGAGGCGCAGAGCTTTGCAAAAGATCGGAAGAGCACACGTCT
The DNA here is from genome assembly GCA_964490575.1 of uncultured Anaerolineaceae bacterium. Taxonomy (GTDB): domain Bacteria; phylum Chloroflexota; class Anaerolineae; order Anaerolineales; family Anaerolineaceae; genus DSYU01. The sequence goes on from CAZBDC010000247.1 coordinate 7,378, forward strand.
GAACTCCAGTCACCGCTCATTATCT
>CAZBDC010000248.1:0-7331 GCA_964490575.1 uncultured Anaerolineaceae bacterium
ATTCACCCGGCAAAACAGCCGGTTTCATCGCCGTAATTGGCGAAGGTATTGTAATGCAGGAACAATAATTATTTATTTGGAAAACAATACCCATGACATCTGCCCCATTGAATACCCTCAACCAACAATTTTCGATCCCGAACCACCTTTCCTTTCATAACGGACCAGGTGGATTAGACATTATCGTGATCAATAATAATTTTGCTGCCGCTACCGTCAGCCTGGACGGAGCACATGTAATGTCTTACCGGCCACGTGGAAATCACGAAGTTCTGTGGGGCAGTCCCAGCGCGGCATTCGAGATAAGCAACGCCATGCGCGGCGGCATTCCCGTCTGTTGGCCCTGGTTTGCGGATCACCACGTGGATCCGATCGGAATGCCTATCCACGGCATCGCCCGCACGCAGCGGTTCAACGTGATCGCCACCCGCATGCTCACCGATGGAGGCGTCCAGGTCTGCCTGGCGATTGAAGATAGCCCCGCAACCCTTCCTCTGTGGCCATATGCTTTCAAGCTAGATGTTACCATCACAGTTTCCAGCTTCCTGAGCGTTGAATGGACTGCCCATAACCCGGGTGATCGACCTTATCATTACACCGGTGCGCTACACCCCTATTTTTTCGTCAGCAACGTGCGCGACCTGACCTTACACGGTTTAGAAGGGACTGACTACCTGGATAAATATGATCAAAACCGGCGTAAGCATCAGGATGGGCCGGTTTCTTTCCACGCTTCAATCGATAATGTCTATGTATCGACCACCAGCGACATGGCCATTGAAGACCCTGGCTTTCGCAGAACGATCCACCTTCGGAAGCACGGCAGCCGTACATCGGTGGTATGGAATCCCGGACTGGACGACGCGGCAATGCCTGACGTCGGCGCGGGGCAGCACCCATTCTTCGTATGTGTCGAGGCTGCCAACGCGGCCAATGATGTTGTTACGGTTATGCCAGGGGAGCAGGGCAAGTTAGGAATGGAAATCGAATGCGAAAATTGGAAACAACCTTGAAACACGAGTTGGCAATCCTGGCGCTCTGGCTGATTGCCGTGGTGCCAACCTTGCTCATCGTACATCAGAGCGGGTTATTTACCTATCTTGGCCCACTCTACTTCCTTTGCATGGTCGGCTCAGTTTACATCGTCAGGAATGCTAAGCGAAAAGGTTAACCACAATGACCTTTGATGAACTCATTCAGCTGGCCCAGGCGCAGGAACTCACCGGATGGGATTTCTCCTGGCTGAGCTCCCGTACGATTGAAGAGCCTCTGCCGTGGGATTACCGGGCGCTTGTTATGGAACGCATGCATGAGCATGGCCAGCCCTGCATACAGGCAATGCTGGATATGGACACGGGTGGAGGCGAATTCCTCAGCGGGCTGGCTCCTTTCCCACCAGTGACCTGGGCCACCGAGGGCTATGCCCCCAACATTCTCCTGGCGCGCGCGCGCCTTGAGCCACTTGGAATCCAGGTGGCCGATGTATCCAACACCGCTGAACGACTTCCGTTTGAGGATGACTCCTTTGACCTGATCATCAACCGGCATGGCGGCCTCAATGCGGCCGAAATCCGGCGCCTGCTCCGGCATGGCGGGCACTTCCTGACCCAGCAGGTCGGCGGGCAGAACTGTCTGGATCTCAATCGAGCTTTGCAGGATCGGGTCGAACATATCTATGCAGGCTGGGCGCTGGATCAAGCTGTCGAGCAAGCACACGAGGCCGGGCTGCGAGTGCTCCAGGCCAGGGAAGTTTTTCCCCGCTGGACATTTAAGGATGTTGCCGGGATTGTTTTCTACCTCAAAGCTATCCCCTGGCAGATTGAAGACTTTTCGGTTGATGAATCCCGGCCTGGATTATTTCGCATTCATCAAGAGATCGAGCGAAGCGGCGGCTACACAGTTCGTGAACACCGCTTTCTGCTGGAACTGACCAGGGACTGATTGGAGGAGATCGATGATCACCCCACAAGAAGCCGTGATGATTGTTTTAGGTGTACTCGCCTGCTTTGCCGGCTACAGCATGTTCCGCACCATGCTGCCGTTGTGGGGTTTCATCCTTTTCGGATGGATCGCTTTTATGTACCTTCCGGTGGTTTTCACCGCGCCGCGCGCCCAACAAGGCCTCTACCAGGCGATCGCTTTTATTGGCGGTGGCCTGATTGGCGCGATACTGGCTATCCCACTCTATTATGCGGTCATCTTTCTCTCCGGCGCAGCGCTGGGAGGCGTATTTGGCATCCTGTTCGGCGCCGTCATCGACGTGGGTGGAATCTCTTCGATGCGCCAGGTCACCGCATTAACCAGGATGGCTTTCCCTCCCATACCTGAGACGGCAACCCAATTTCTTTTGATGGTGATACTGGGCCTGATTCTCGGGTTTGCTTCGATAGGTTTCCAGAAGTTCATGATTATCGCTTCAAGCTCATTTGTCGGCGCCGCCGCACTGGTTTCCGGTATCGCCGGTGCAGTTACAAATATCAGCCTGTCCGATATGAACCGCGCTGCATTCATTCTCACCGGCTGGATCTTGATGGGGCTGTTGGGAATATTCGTCCAATTCCGCGTATTAGGCGAAACATGACCCGATCAGCGGTTAGTTTTTTCAATATTCATATTTAGAAATATAAAAGCCGCATAAAATTATTCTAAAGAAAAACTTGACAAAATTCAAATTTCCGTTAAAATGGATTTATAAGATGGTCAAATCATTGTTGCGGAGATGGAGTTAAGCCAATGAATCCAATGCCAGGCAAGTGCCCGATCTGCAGCGGGGATCTCGTGGTCACCCGACTACATTGCCCGGCCTGCGAAACCACGATCGAAGGTAGCTTTGATCCAGGCGCCAGCAGCCGGCTGCAAGAAGCCTTTTCGCCCGAACAGCTCAAACCACTGCTGCCTTTCTCGCGCCTGACTGCCGAGCAGCTTCATTTCGTGCTTACTTTCGTCCGCTGCGAGGGTCGTTTCAATCGAATGGAAGACGAGATGGGATTATCCTATCCTACGCTTCGCAACCGCCTGAACGACATCGTCCGCGCCATGGGATACGAACCGGCCCGCGATGAGACCCCACCCCCTCCCACGCCCCAGCCACCCAGCCCCAACGAACGCCAATCCATCCTGGACATGCTCAGCCGGGGCGAGATTGACCTTGAAGAAGCCAAGCGCCGCCTGCGCGGCAGCTAACCGGTCTAGATTGGAGAGTAAAAACTATGGCGACAATGGAAGAACGCATGAAAATCCTGACCATGGTTCAGGAAGGAAAAATCAGCCCGGAGGACGCTGCCCAGCTTTTAGATGCCATCAACGCCGCCCCCTCGGGTCCAGCCCGGCGCGCCTCAGCGCCGAACGCCCATCAACCGTTATCTGACGAGGATTTACCCGCGCTCGGACGCAAGCCGCGCTGGCTGCGCGTGCGCGTAACCGACACCGACTCGGGCCGCCCGCGCGTTAATGTGCGCCTGCCAATCAGCATGGTCAGCGTCGGGTTGAAGATGGGCTCAAAATTTGCCCCGCAGGTCGAAGGGCTGGACGCCAATGAACTGATGGGCATCATCGAGTCGGGCGAACTTGGCCAGATCGTCGATGTTTATGACGAAGAAGACGGCGAGCACGTCGAGGTTTTTCTGGAATAATTCCTGACATCGCCTTATAGATGATTTCATCGATTGCGCGGCCTGCGTAATATGTTGAAATCAAAACGAAGCGCAACCGGCTTTTCCTCCAAAACTAAATTACCTTATGAAAAATTGGAAACGGACATTTTTTGTAATTTGGGCCGGCCAGGCCTTTTCGCTTGTCGGCAGCCAGATGATCCATTTTGCAATCGCCTGGTGGCTGACCCAAGAAACTGGCTCAGCCGCAGTGCTTGCCACCATGGCCATCTTCAGCATGGTCCCCCAGGTTGTTCTTGGACCTTTCATCGGCGCCCTGGTGGATCGCTGGAACCGAAAGCGCGTTATGATCGTCGCAGACGGGATCATTGCCCTGGTGACTTTATGGCTTGCCGTTATGTTTCTCCTTGGCCAGGCTGAGATCTGGTTCCTGTACATCACGGCGTTGGTCCGAGGGACACTGGGCGTGTTCCACTGGACAGCCATGCAGGCTTCGACCTCACTGATGGTGCCAAAAGAGCATCTCTCCCGCGTGGCCGGCATGAACCAGACCCTCCAGGGGGTACTCAGTATTGCCGCACCACCCCTGGGCGCCTTGTTGGTAGGGCTTTTACCGCTGTATGGAATCATGTTTATCGATGTGGCCACCGCGCTAATCGCCATCTTCCCCCTGTTCTTCGTCCATATTCCCCAGCCCGAGAATGCCAATGTGGAGATGATTACCCCGCGGGCTGTTCTTCGCGATGTGCGAGAGGGCCTGCATTATGTCCGCGGTTGGCCGGGTGTGATGATGGTGCTTGGCATGGCTGCCATGATCAACTTCCTCCTGACCCCGACGGGCACCCTCACCCCCCTCCTGATTACCCGCCATTTCAACGGCGGTGTGTGGCACCTGAGCGCAATCGAGTCGTCCTTCAGCATTGGAATCATCGCCGGCGGGCTCCTCCTCAGTATATGGGGCGGTTTCAAAAAACGCATCGTCACCAGCATGGTCTTCCTGGTTGTTATGGGCATCACCAGCCTTTCCATCGGGCTGACTCCATCCTGGCTGTTCTGGCTGGCCATCGGCTGCAACCTTATTGCCGGTCTGACCTCGCCGCTTGTTAACGGCCCACTCCATGCCATGCTCCAGGACCGCATCGCCCCCGAGATGCAGGGCCGTGTATTCACCCTGGTCGGCAGCCTATCGGGGATGATGGCTCCCCTGGGGATGGCCCTGGCAGCGCCGATTGCCGATCGACTGGGCGTGCAGGTATGGTGGCAGATCGGCGGCCTGATTACGCTGGTCATGGCATTGGGTTCCTTCTTCGTACCAGCCATCATGAACATCGAGGAAGATATGACCCCCGGACAAGTTCCGGCAGTCCAAAAGATTAACCCACCGGATACTTTACCGGCTGGCTGACGCGCCGAGGGGCTGTCCAAGAAGGATGTTTGGACAGCCCCGTTTTTTTGAGTATCATTGAGGCAATACCGCACCTTTGGAGATGAGACATTGGATACCGTATCTTTCAATCGAGAAGCCTGGGATCGCCAGGTGGAGAATGGAATAGAGTGGACTTTACCGGTTACCTCTGAGCAGGTCGCTGAGGCTCGCCGGGGAAACTGGAAAGTCATTCTCACACCCACAAAGCCCGTACCACGCGCCTGGTTTCCGGCCAATTTACCTGGTAGTGAAATCCTGGGCCTGGCCTCGGGTGGCGGGCAGCAGGGGCCAATCCTGGCTGCCACCGGTGCAAATGTCACCATCTTTGACAACTCGCCCCGGCAGTTGGCCCAGGACCGGTCGGTCGCTGAACGGGAAGGATTGGTAATCCATACAATGCAAGGCGACATGGCCAATCTGTCTGTTTTTCCCGGAGAATCTTTTGACCTGATCTTTCATCCGGTCTCGAATATTTTTGTTGAATCGGTCGAGCCAGTTTGGCGGGAGTGCTACCGGGTGCTGCGCCGCGGCGGAGCTTTGCTGGCTGGCCTTGTCCAGCCCCACACCTACTGTTTTGACCTCCGTGACGGGGTCCATCACCTGCGCTTTTCACTGCCCTACGCCGACACCAGCAGTATCGACCCAGAAGAACGGGCGGAACGGTTTGGTGCTCAATCGCCACTCGAGTTCAGCCATACATTTACCGACCTGATTGGTGGCCAGCTCGCCGCCGGTTTTCACCTGGTCGATATGTATGAAGACACCGACGTTCGCGACCCGCTTGCCCAATACATGCCTCTTTATATGGCCACGCGTGCGATCAAGGTGTAAAAGGCCTCTTATTACATGATAAAATGTATATACAATGCATTTTACTGCCCTCCCTGCGGTCCGACACCAGCGCCGGTAAGCAGCCCAGCAGGAAGCGCTTGATGCTTTGGCAAGTCTTACACTTCGATTTATGAGCTTACTCTGTTACCATAAATCGACGATAACAAATGAGGAGATATAAATGTAATGGAAGAATCACCTAATTTGGCGCGCAGCCGTCGAATAGCAATGTTAATCGACGGGGATAATGCGCAGCCTTCGTTGATCAGCAACATGCTCGCAGAGGCGAGTAAATATGGGCTGGTCATCATCCGTCGGATTTATGGCGACTGGACCACGGCAAACATGAACGGCTGGAAAGAAACCCTGCAAAGTTATGCGATCCAGCCCATTCAGCAGTTTCGTTATACAATCGGCAAGAACGCTACCGACAGCGCAATGATCATCGACGCGATGGATATCCTCTACGAGGGTGGAATCGATGGCTTCTGCCTCGTATCGAGCGACAGTGACTACACTCGCCTGGCGACACGTATCCGCGAAAAGGGCGTCTTTGTGATGGGAATTGGCAAGAAAAGCACACCACGCGCATTCGTCAATGCCTGTGATGTATTTGTCTTTACTGAGAACCTGGTCACAGAAACCGCCCCGGCTCAAAAGCAGTCCGATTCCAAAAAAAGCAATGGGGGCGCGAGCAGCAACGAACCACCTCCTGGCGAACCGCTGCCGTTGCTCAAACGGGCATTTGACCTGGCCGTTCAGGATGATGGCTGGGCCTTTCTGGGCGTCATGGGCAGCCATCTGCGCCAGCTTGACCCCAGCTTTGATCCACGAACCTTTGGCTATAAGCAGTTATCGGCGCTGGTAAAGGCTTACACAAAAGTGTTCGATCTGAAGATGGGCAAGAAAGGCGACGGGACCTTCAACGTCTATGTACGCTTGAAGGAATAACATCCCCGGTCGAGTATTTGCCTGAGTCTGTCCAAAAAGAACATTTGAACAGTCTCTCGACAGCATATAGAGATTTCCTATACATGAGGGATGGAGGCGGGTTTTGTCCATTTTGAGGTGCGCCTCAAAATGGACAAAACCCTACCCTCTATCTCCTCGGTTGAGCAGTTACAAATTTTTAAAGTTTCACCGGATACTACTTGACGACATCCAGGGTAATCGGCATCACACAGATGGTTGTGCTGCCCTGGACAAGACCCCAGCTGGTCGTATAGCGTCCAATCGTATCCGGCGCCCGCATATCCACAAAAATGGTGATAGAACCACCTGGGGCGACATCCGATGGCAGATCGAATATGTCGACTTTGGTTTGGAACTTTGTGCCCGAAAGGTACTTAACATCCACCGCGCTGGTGGTCCACGTATCCGTTCCGGTGTTCTTTATCTTCCACCGCCCATCAAAATCGGCATTCGGCGGGAAATCATCTCCAAACCCCACCCCTTGCTCCTCA
>CAZBDC010000249.1:0-7192 GCA_964490575.1 uncultured Anaerolineaceae bacterium
CTGCAGCGCGCGCGAGGGCAGCGCCCAGTAGACCGTCAGCGCCAGCCCCAGCAGCGAAACGGCAACCCGCTCGGCCAGCTCGCCCGCGTTCCTCGCGTAGGGGCGCAGCGATCCAGGCGAGGACCGCAGCCTGGGTCCCCCCCGCTGCGCCCACCCGAACAGCCCGCGCAGGATCCAGCGCAGCACCAGCCCGCCGCCGACAATGACGAAGGAGACGCCCATGCTGAAAAGGCTGCCGCTGGCGGCCTGCAGCCCGGCCAGGACCAGCGCCAGCCCCAGCAGGAGGGTGAACGGCCCGCCGGTGAAACCCAGCCAGGCCAGCCGCAGCAGGCTGCCCGGCAGCCCGAACAGCCAGGCGCGCAGCGCGCGCAAGATGCGCAGCCGGAAGAGCGCCTTGAACCCGTCCGCCACCGCGTGGAAGGGCGCCAGCAGCCGGTCGCGCAGGTAGCGCGGCGGGCGGGGCGGGTCGGGCAGGTCGCGGATGGCCGAGACGATGTTCAGCCGGCTGACCCGGTTGGCCGAGGCCAGCACGGTGGCGAAGGTCACCAGCATGCCCAGCGAGAAGGACACCAGCAGGCTGCGCGGGCTGACGTTCGGGCGGATGCCCAGCCCCACCCCGGCGAAGGCCTGCCCCAGCGTGACCGCGATGACCAGCCCCACCCCCACGCCCAATGCCACCCCCACCGCCGCGGCGGCCAGGTCGTAGGCCGTGCCTTCGAAGACGAACATCTCCACCAGGTGCCCGCGCTGCGCCCCCACCGCGCGGGCCATGCCCATCTCCGACTTGCGCTCGGCCGCCAGCATGACGAAGATCAGGAAGATCAGCACCAGCCCGGCGGCGATGCCGAACAGCCCGGAGGCCACGAAGATGGCGGTGAAAGCGCTGGCGGCCAGGTCGCCCGAGTCGAGCGTGTCGCGCTTGCTGTCTTCCACCGCCAGCTCGGAGAGGTTGTCGAACAGGCGCGCCAGCCGCTCGCGCTGCAGCGCGCTGCCCCAGCCGGTGTCGACCAGGATCGACTGGACCCGGTCGGCCAGGCCCTCGTCGGCCAGCAGGCTGCGCGTCTCCGCCGAGAGGCTGCCCGCCTCCAGCCCGCGGGCCAGCGCCAGCAGGTCGGCCTGGGTGTTGCCCTCCTCGCCCGCCGCCGCGCTGCGCAGGGCCTGGGCCACGGCCGGGTCGTCCGCCAGGAAGGCGTACAGCTGCGCAGCCACCTTCGGGTCGCTCAGCAGCCCGCGCAGGTGGGCGGTGACCGCCTGGCTGTGGACCGCGCCGCCCAGCGCGTCGCCCTGGTTGGAGACCAGGATGACGTTGATCTTGCCGCGCTGGTTGAACATCACCTGGGCCTGGCGCAGGGTCACCAGCAGGCGCGGGGTCTCGCCCCGCGCGGCGACCGCCCGCACGGTGACCTGCCTGGGGTGGCTGCCGGTGTAGATCTCCAGCGTATCGCCGGGCGCCGCGCCAAGCGCTTCGGCCGCGGCGGCGTTGAGATAGACCTCGCCCGGCCCCAGCGCCGCCAGCGACAGCTCCCGCCCGTCCGCGCCGGTCACTTCCTCGCGCGGCAGCACCCAGGCGTCTTCGGCCTGCAGGCCCATGATGCTGGCGCGTCCCAGGCTGCGGCGGTGGGTCAGGTTGACCACCGGGGCCGTCTCGCTGACCGCCGGCAGGAAGCGGTCCACCAGCGGGTAGCCGGCCAGGTCCTCCGCCAGCGCCTCGTAGCGGGCGAATTGGAAATAGCCCCCGCCGGCCTGGATGGTCTCGTCGATCTCGCCCATGCCCTCGATGGCCACCGAGCGGATCGAGTGCGAGAGCGTGTCGCCGGTGACAAAGGCGGCGGTGATGATCAGGGTGGCCAGCATCAGCCCGGTCACGATCAGGACCGACTGGGCCCGCCGGCGCGGGATGGGGCGCAGCCCCAGCTTGAAGAAGACCGGGCGGCGCAGGGCCAGCAGCGCCAGCCCAACCAGCACCAGCGCCAGGAGGGCGCTCAGCGCGGCGGCGATAGTCATCATCTCCAGCCCGAACAGCTTTTCCATCAGCCCGGCCCCTGCTCCGTCCTGGGTTCCTCGCCCACCACCAGCCCGTCGCGCATGCGCACGATGCGCCCGCAGCGCGCGCCCACCCCGCGATCGTGCGTCACCAGGATAAAGGTCAGCCCCTGCGCGCGGTTCAAAGAAATCAAAACGTCCATGATCTCGGCGGCCGTCTCCGAGTCGAGGTCGCCGGTCGGCTCGTCGGCCCACACCAGAGCCGGGCGGTTGACCAGCGCGCGCGCGATGGTCGTGCGCTGGCGCTCCCCGCCGGAGAGGGCCGCCGGGCGGTGGGCGGCGCGCCCGGCCAGCCCGACCTGCGCCAGGGCATCCAGCGCCCGCCGGCGCGCCTCACCCAGCCGCACGCCCGAAACCAGCAGCGGCAGTTCCACGTTCTCCACCGCGCTGAGCACCGGCAGCAGGTTGTAAAACTGGAAGACGAAGCCCATCCGCCGGGCGCGGTAGGCCGTGCGCTCGCGGTCGGCCATTTCAGAGAGCGAAACACCCTCGATCTCGATCTGGCCCTGGTCGGCCGTATCCAGCCCCGACAGGCAGTTGAGCAGGGTGGTCTTGCCGCAGCCGGACGGGCCCATCACCGCCACCATCTCGCCGCGCCGGACGTTCAGGTCCACCCCGCGCAGGGCCGGCACGCTCACCAGGCCGGTATGGTACGCCTTGGTCACCCCCGCCGCGCGGACGATCAGGTCGTCCGCCGGGGCGGGCTGCCCGGCCGCCGTCAAAGGGTTGAGGTCCATGGGGTTCGCTCCAGGTAAAATCTTGCCGCGCGGCGCGAATTTGAACCGCGCCCTTTCATTATACAAAAGATTCGCGGCGATGGCGCACACGGTTGCGGGGGGCGCGTTGAGATCGGTGGGGTTACCGACCACCAGGCGGACATTGGAAAATTACCGATTTATAGGGATTGAAATTTCGTTGTTAATTGAATGTAAAAATCGATATAATTAAGGCGGAGCGCGCCAAGAAGGTACCACCGGGGACCGGTGGTACTAGGCGTATCGGATCGCAAGACGTGGGCTGGGATACTTCACGCCCCTGCAAGGCATCTCCCTCTCCAAAATCGGCTTTGCGATTTTGGAGAGGGAGACCGAGAGGGTGAGGTCGTTCTACGCCCGCTACCCCCGCCAATACACCCGGAACGTCCAGCGGATGTTCGTCTTCTGCTCGCGCTTCAGGTATTCGATGGCCTTCTTACCGAAGATAAACCCGTAGGTGCTGACGATGTGTTCGAGCGTCCCGTACTCCTGGTCGCAGAAGATGTCCTGGTAGTTAAAATGAAACTCCTCCAGGAAAATGCGGTCGACCTCGTCGTCAACGATTTCCACGTCGTCGATCACGGCGTACAGGTCGCCGCCGTAGCCGCCGGGCGGGATGCCCAGGTACACCAGCGGCCCCCGGGCCACCCGCAGCCCCTCGCGGATGAAGTCGCGGTACTGCGCCACCGGCCACAGCGCCAGGGTGATGCCGGTCACCAGGTCGACCGAGTCATCCGCCAGTGGCAGGGCCAGCGCGTCGCCGCTCAGGAAGGTCACCTGCCCGAAAGATCGGCTATGCGCATCCTCCGCGAGTCCCTCCCGCGCCGCCGCCAGCTTCGCTTGCGCCACCCGCAGCATGGCCGCCTCAGGCTCGATCCCGATCACCTGCCGCGCGTACTGCGCCAGCGCCAGGGTCGAGCTGCCCGTGCCCGCCCCCACGTCGGCGATCACCCTGCCCGCCAGCTCGACGATCCCGGGCAGCTGCTCGATGGGTGTCGGGTGGTAGGGCGTGTTCGAAAAAGCCTCGTACACCTCCGGGTAGTCGCGGTAGAGGATGTCCCAGCGGTTTTCAATCGATTCAGGTCGGGTCATATTGGGCCTCCATGGAAAATCCGTCACCGTTCATTTCTTTCTCCAGGCCTGTTCCACCGGCACGGGCAGGCCGGACCCATAGCCCTGGACGTAGTCCACGCCGATCTCCTCCAGGCAGTCAATGATCTGCTGCGTGGAGGCGTGTTCGGCGATCACCTGGATCCCCAGGGTGTGCGCGATATGGGTGATGGCCTCAACCATCAGGTGGTCGCCCGGGTTGGATAACATGTCGCTCACGAAAACGCCGTCGATCTTGATATAGTCGACCGGCAGCGATTTCAGGTAGCGGAAAGAGGAGAACCCGGTCCCGAAATCATCCAGCGCGATCCTGCCGCCCTGCCCCCGGAAGGGGGTGATAAAGCGCTGGGCTTTCTCGAGATGGTGGATTGCGGCCGTTTCGGTGATCTCAAAGCAGATCTGGCCCGGGGGAATCGAAAATTCTTTCAACTGAGCGAGCACGAAATCCAACAGGTTTTCGTCGCCGAGCGAATTCCCCGAGAGGTTGATGTTGACCAGCATATTTTCGAAATCATAGCCCGCCAGGGTGCGCAGGGTTTGCCGGATCACCCAGCGGTCGATGGTGTTCATCAGCCCATACCGTTCCGCCGAGGGGATGAATGCGCTAGGGAGGACCAGGTTCTCGTTAAGATCGACCATGCGCAGCAGCACCTCGAACTGCGCAAACCCCCGCTTCTCCCCGGCTGCCTTGACGATCGGCTGGCAAAACAGCCGGAACTGGTCATTCGCGATCACATCGCGGATGCGCGCGGCCTGCAGGATTTCGCTGCGCCGCTGGATCGTCTCGCTGTCTTCGTCGTGGTAGACATAAATGCGGTCGCGGCCGAGATCTTTGGCCGAATAGCAGGCGATATCCGCCTGGCTCAGCAGCTGCGAGACGCTTTCCTTGCCGGGCGTGACCGGCACGACGCCGATGCTGACCCCAATCTGGAACCCGTGCCCGGCCCACACGAAGGGGAAGCCGCGGATCTTGGCTTTGATCTCGTTGCAGATGACCAGGGCCTGGTCGAGGTGGCAGTTCTCCAGCAGCAGCCCAAACTCATCTCCACCCAGCCGGGCAAAGGTATCGCGCTGGCGGAACATGCCGACCACCAGCCTGGCTATTTCCTTCAAAAACGCATCCCCGGCCTCGTGCCCGGCGGTATCGTTGACAATCTTGAAATGGTCGAGATCCAGGTAGCACAGGATGTGCATATGATTTTGCTGCCTGGTGTTGAACAAGGCCCTTTCCAGCCGCTTTTCGAACTCGCGGCGGTTGACCAGGCCGGTCAGGCTGTCGTGCATGGCGTCGTGCGCCACCTGCCGGGAAAGCCTGCGCTCCTCGGTCACGTCGTGAAAGACCAGCACCACCCCGATCACATCCCCATACCGGTCGTAGATGGGGGCGGCGGAGTCGGCGATGGAGAATTCCTGGCCATCCCGGCGAACCAGGAGGGTGTGGTTCGCCAGCCCAACAATCCGGCCTTCCTGCAGGCAGCGCTCCACGGGGTTGGCGACCGGCTGCCGGCTGGTTTCGTCGATGATGCGAAACACCCGGTCCAGCGGCATTCCGAGCGCATCTTCCAGTTTCCAGCCGGTCAGGTTTTCGGCCACCGGGTTGAGATATTCCACCTTACTGTCGATGCTGGCCCTGATCACCGCGTCGCCGATCGAGTGCAGGGTGACCTGCGCGCGCTCTTTTTCTTCGAACAGCATTTCTTCCATGCGCTTGCGCTCGGTGATATCCTTCACCGAGCCGATAATTTCGCTGACCCGGCTGCTGTCCGGGTCGACCACCGGGCGCGCGGCCACCTGTACCCAGCGCGGCCTGCCGTCTTGTACGACCGAGCGGCATTCCATCTCCGCCGATTGGCCCGTGGCGATGATCATGTGGAGGATATTCATGAGCCGGGGTAAATCTTCCGGGTGGATGATCGCGCCCCAGGTGTCCGGCGTGCTGACCTGGGCCGGCGCGCGCCCGGTGATGCTGGCATAGTTATCAGACAGGTAAGCGATGGCAGCCTTTCCGGCCGGGTCGATTTCGAGCTTGAAGATGTAGTCAGACATCAGCTCGCTGATCAACCGGTAGCGCTCTTCGCTGCCGCGCAGCGCTTCTTCCATGCGCTTGCGCTCGGTGATATCCCGCCCGACCGATTGCAGTTCGATGACTTCGCCATCATCGTTCAGGATGGGGCTGTCGGTCCACTGCTGCCAGCGCACCTCGCCCTCCTGGGTGATGACCTGGTGTTCGTAAGTGACCGGCGTCTTCGTGCTGGCGACCATCGCCATGTGCGCCAGCACGCCGTCCCAATCCTCGCGCGGGACCAGGCTCAGGAAGGGCCGGCCGGTCAGCTCCTCCCGGCCGCGGCCGAAATACCGGCAGTAGGCCTCGTTGACAAAGGTGAGGGTCGAGTCCTGCCGGAAGCGGCAGATCAGGTCGGGGGTGCCTTCGACGATGGCGCGGTAACGGATCTCGCTCTCGCGCAGGGCCGTTTCGGCCGGGCTCGCGTTCGCCCGGGCGCCCCGCCCGGACAGGCGCCGCGCCAGCCGGCCGGCCGTCCCGCGGAAATGGGTAACTGCTGCGCGGAACCCGTTTTTCATTTTCAGCTCTGGTTTTCTTTCGCCAGGTCCGGTTTGATATAGTGGGCGCGGCTCAAATAGTTATAGCGGATGCGGGCGACCAGGAACGCGATGGTCAGATCGGCGAGTATGATCAACCCATTGATCACCAACAGCACGATCTCATAGCCTCTCCAGGTTGGGTTGGTGGCCACAAAGAGCCGCACGTACAGGAACAAAGCGATGATGCCGGTTCCGCTGGCCAGGCTGACCGCGCTGTGCGAGAGGGTCGACAGCCACTCGAGCCAGAAATTTTTGGCCCAGTTCTTCCTGGAAAGGTAGCCCTCGTAGCCCAGCACGTTCATCTTCTCGGAAGAGATCGCGGCGAGCAGGCGGGTCAGCTTGGGCCGCAGCTCAGCGTCGATATAGATCGCGCCGATTTCCCGCAGCCGCTCCTGGCGAAGCTGGGCGTACATGATGGCCAGGAAGAGGACCGGCAGCAGCAGGACCACGCCGACCAGGTTCGGGTCGTGGTCGAGGACGAGCAGCACCAGCGGGATCGAAGCGCCCAGCCCGGCCAGCGCCAGCGCATCGAGCTGGGCATGCCACTCGGCATGTTTGTTCACCAGGCCGCGCACCGCCTGGTATTCTTCCATTAATACATTGATCTGCACTCGGGTTGTCTCGAAAGTTTGTTCAGATCGGAAGAGCACACGTCTGAACTCCAGTCACGAGATTCCATCTCG
>CAZBDC010000250.1:0-2096 GCA_964490575.1 uncultured Anaerolineaceae bacterium
GATGGAATCTCGTGACTGGAGTTCAGACGTGTGCTCTTCCGATCTCTCCTGTAAGGGGGGGCTGTCAACGGATTTTGGGAGCGGATTGAACGGATTAGGTGCTGTCATTGCGAGCGGACCGAAGCAATCTGCCCGGCTGCCGTGGCGGCCCTGGTTACGATGCTCCGCGTCGTAACCTTCTTCGAGCGCTCTGCGTCTTTGGGGATGGGACGCGGAGCGTGAAGAGGGGAGGTTGCTACGGGGACCGTAGCAACCAGGCGAAACACAAAGGAAGAAAGAGATAGGAATTTCTTGGTGTACTTTGTGTTCTTTGTGGTTAAGTATCCGCTTGTTAAGGTGCTACGATCACCGGCGCCGGCCTTCTTCGTCCACGTACCACCAGTCGGCGCCATAGGCCGGGTGGCCGCTGCCGGCGGCGCCGGCCAGGTCGAGCTGGCCCTTGCCGGTGACGGCCTCGCGCGAGCCATCCAGGCGCGGGTCGGCGTAGCGGGCGAACCACTCGGCCAGTTCGTGGCTTAACGCGGCGGCTGTCTCTATTGTACCGGAATCGGCGATGCGGTTGTGCTGCTCGCCGGGGTCAGTTTCCAGGTCGTACAGCTCGTGCGGGCCGTAGGGGTAGCGGTGGATGTACTTCCAGCGCCGGGTGCGGATCATGCGGGTCGGGCCGTACTCGTCGAAGACCACGAGCGACTCGCGTTCCTCCAGCGCCTCGCCCCTCAGCAGCGGGGCGAAGCTGCGCCCGGGCAGGCGCTCGGCCTCGGGGTTGGGCAGCCCAACGTAATCCAGCAAGGTGGGCATGAAATCGTAGTGCGAGAGCAGCGCGTCGCTGACGGCGCCGCCCGGCAGGCTGCCCGGGTGGGAGAAGATGGCCGGGATCTTGACCGACTCCTCGTACATGTTGGCCGGGAAGGTGGCGTTGCCCTTGCCCCACAGCCCGTGGTGGCCCATGTTCATCCCGTTGTCGGAGGTGAAGACCACCAGGGTGTCCTCGCGCAGGCCGTGCTCGTCCAGCCAGGCCAGCAGGCGGCCCACCCCGCGGTCGACCCCGCTGATGGCGGCGTAGTAGCCGGTCAGCAGCTCGCGGCGGCGCTCACCCGTCCCGCGCGGGGCGCTGTTGATCGCCCATGGGTGGGCGGGAAGCTCGGGGACGGACTCGAACGGGCAGTCCGCGTACAACCCGCGCAGGTCAGCCGGGTGCTGGGCGGCGTCCCAGGGCGAGTGCGGGGCGGTGTAGCAGACGCTGAGGTAGAAGGGCTGCTCCCGGCCGGCCTGCTGCTCCAGGAAGGCCAGGGCGTTGTCGGTGATGGCGTCGGTCAGGTAGCGCGGCTCGAGGCGCACGCGGCCGTCCACGATCATGGGGCCGTTGAAGTAGTCGCTGCCGCCGTAGGGGACCACCTGCCAGTAGCTGAAGGACTTCTGCGGGTGGAGGCTGTCGCCCAGGTGCCACTTGCCCGAAATCCCGCAGGTGTAGCCGCCCGCGGCGAGAAAATCGGTCAGGGCGGGCTGGCCGTGGAGGTAGTCGATGGCGCGCGCGTCGCCGGCGAAGGCGTGGCCTTCCAGCCCGGCCAGGTCGCGCTCGTCCAGGTTGCCCTGGCGGATCCAGTCGTGGACGCCGTGCTGGGAGGGGATGCGCCCGGTCAGCAGCGTGGCGCGGGCGGGCGAGCAGACCGGCGAGGCGCACAGGCAGTTCTCCAGGCGCAGGCCATCCGCGGCCAGGCGGTCGAGGTGGGGGGTGCGGATCTCGCGGTTGCCGGCCGCCCCCAGCGCCCAGGCGCCCTGGTCGTCGGTGAGGATGAAGAGGATGTTGGGTGTCATGGGGATATTGTAACGGCAAACGAAGAAGAATGGGACGCGGGGAGGAAGAAGAATGGGACGCTGAGAACTTGCCTCGTTACCACGATCTTCGTGGTAACGTCTTCTGGACGCTCCTGCGTCGTGGGACCTATCCCCCGCGGAGCGGAGATAATCTCGCGTTCCGAGTTGGCTCCCGCTTCCCCCTTCCCGGATCGGGAAGGGGGACCGAGGGGGATAGGTTTCTTTGCGGCTATGCCTGCGTCTGTGCGTCCGCCGATGACCTATCCCCCGCGGAGCGGAGA
>CAZBDC010000250.1:2196-7055 GCA_964490575.1 uncultured Anaerolineaceae bacterium
TTTGCGGCCCTGCCTGCGTCTGTGCGTCCGCCGATGACCTATCCCCCGCGGAGCGAAGATTCCCCCGCGGTCCGAGGTGCTTTCCGCTTCCCCCTTCCCGGATCGGGAAGGGGGACTGAGGGGGATAGGTTTCAGCCTGTTGCCAGGCCCGGGAAGATGCCGGTGCGCTCGGCTTCGGCGGGGGCGGGGGCGATGCAGATGTCGATGCGGCGGATCGAGCGGCCTTCGACTTCAAACAGGGCCAGGGCGAGCGGGTTGTCTTTGGATCCCTGGCACATAATGACGCACGGGCGGATGCCGTGCAGCCGGCCGAGCTCGAAGTAGGGCTGGTAGGCCGGGTCGCGGGAGAGCGTCTCAAACTTGCCTGCCAGGTAGGCGAGGATCTCTTCGCCGCCGGTCATGGGGACCAGCACCATCTGCGATTCGTACACGGTGAGTTCGTTGAGAAACGGCTCGAGCGGCTCGCTGCTCAGCAGGTTCCAGGCCCTGGCGAACAGCAGGGCGGCTTCTTTTTCGGTGAGGGGGGATTCGGGTTGCATGGCTGCCTCGTTAAATGATGCTGTAGGCCGTCTGCAGCACGGCTTGCATGACCCCGGGGGCCATCGTCTCCTGGGCCAGGCGGCGCGAGAGGGCCGGGAGGTCGCCCCGCTGGAAGAAGCTGGCCAGCAGCTCGGTCAGGAAGGCCGGGTCGACGGCGTCCAGCCCGGAAAAATCCAGGGCGCTGCCCTCCGGCCACAGGGCCTGCCCCAGCTCGCGCGCCAGGGCCAGGTCGGCGAAGCGCTCGCGGTAGTCAGAGAGGTGGATGGGGGTCATGGGGGGCCTTCTTTCGGCTATGAACATACGGAAAAAGAGGATATTGGTCCTTACCGGGATATTGTATCGGAAAAATGGATGTGGTGTGGGGGAAGGGGAGCGGAACAGGCGGGCAGACCCATATAAAGCACGTAAAAGATTTGGGAACCGTTGACAAACCCACAATAAAATGCCACAATATTGATTACCGCTCTCATTCTCCCCATGATAGGGGGCAATCAGCAAGGGATCCCTGGTGGCGAAGGAACTGCCCAATCGCAGCCGGGTACGGATCCTACTTCATCTCAGGTGTTGGGGACGGATGGCAAAACTCGAAGATCTCAAACAAGGCGCACAAATCAAGGGGATCGATCCGGCCGGGCCGGTCACCATCATTAATGTTACCTGGTTCGGCTCGGATGTAGTCGAGCTGACCTACCGGGATCAAAAAGGCCAGCCGCATACCGAGCTGCTTTACCGCGACCGCGAAGCGGACCTGGATGTCCTGGAAGCCGGCCTGCCATGGGCGTTCGACGCCGCCGGCGAGCTGTTCCGCCTGGTGTCGGAAGCCTACCGCATTCGCATGGCTTACCTGTTCGACCCATGGATGGCGGTGCATCTCTCGATGGTCGAGCCGCTGCCGCACCAGATCTCGGCGGTGTATGGGGAGATGCTGCCGCGCCAGCCGCTGCGCTTCTTGCTGGCGGACGACCCCGGCGCCGGTAAGACGATTATGACCGGCCTGTTCATTAAAGAGCTGATGCTGCGCGGCGACCTGGACCGCTGCCTGATTGTTGCGCCCGGCAACCTGGTCGAGCAGTGGCAGGACGAGCTGTTCCAGCGCTTCCATTTGCCCTTTGAACTGCTCACCAATGACCGGATCACGGCGGCCCGCACTGGCAATGCGCTGCAGGAAATGAACCTGGTGATCGCCCGCCTGGATAAGCTCAGCCGCGACGAGGAACTGCAGGCCAGGCTGGTCCAAACGGAGTGGGACCTGGTCGTGGTGGACGAAGCCCACAAGATGTCGGCCTCGGTCTTTGGCGGGGAGATCAAGTACACCAAACGCTATCACCTCGGGCAGGTCCTGGCCCAGCAGGCGCGGCACATCCTGCTGCTGACCGCCACGCCCCACAACGGGAAAGAAGAAGATTTTCAGCTCTTCCTGGCGCTGCTGGACTCGGACCGCTTCGAAGGCCGCTACCGCCAGGGCGTGCACGAATCGGACGCCTCGGATATGATGCGCCGCCTGGTCAAAGAGCAGCTGCTCAAATTCGACGGCACTCCGCTGTTCCCGGAGCGCCGCGCTTACACGGTCGCTTACCGGCTGTCGGACCTGGAAGCGGCCCTGTACGAGCGGGTAACCAGCTACGTGCGCGAGGAGTTCAACCGGGCGGAAAGCCTGGAGAGCGGGCGGAAGGGGACGGTTGGTTTTGCCCTGACAATCCTGCAGCGCCGCCTGGCCTCCAGCCCGGAAGCCATCTATCAGTCGCTGCGCCGTAGGAAAGAGCGCCTGGAGAGCCGGCTGCGCGAAGCCCGTTTGATGAAGCGCGGCGCAGAACTGCTGCCTGAGGCGGCAGCCGAAATCCTGGAGATCGATGAAGACGCCTGGGAGGACCTGGAGGACGCACCCGAAGAGGAGGCGGAACAAACCGCCGAGCAGGTGCTGGACCAGGCCACCGCTGCCCGCACCATCAACGAGCTGGAAGCCGAGATCCACACCCTGCGCGAGCTGGAAGCGCTGGCCGAGCGGGTCAGGCGCAGCGGGGTTGACCGCAAGTGGAGCGAGCTTTCGCGCATCCTGCAAGAACAGGCGGAAATGTTCGATGCGGGCGGCCAGCGCCGCAAGCTGGTCATCTTCAGCGAACACCGCGACACGCTCAACTACCTGGCCGAGAAGATCCGCAGCCTGGTCGGCAGACCGGAAGCGGTCGTCACCATCCACGGCGGGGTTCCCAGGGACCAGCGCCGCGCCATCCAGGCCGCCTTTGTGCAGGATAAGGACGTGCTGGTGCTGGTGGCCACCGACGCGGCGGGCGAGGGCATCAACCTGCAGCGCGCCCACCTGATGATCAACTACGACCTGCCCTGGAACCCAACCCGCCTGGAGCAGCGCTTCGGGCGCATCCACCGCATCGGCCAGACCGAAGTCTGCCACCTGTGGAACCTGGTGGCCGAGGAAACGCGCGAGGGTGATGTTTACATGCGCCTGCTGCAAAAGATCGAGCAGCAGCGCCAGGCGCTGGGGGATGGGGTCTTCGATGTGCTGGGCAACCTCTTCCAGGAAGTCAGCCTGCGCAAGCTGCTGCTGGAGGCGGTCCGCTACGGCGACCGGCCTGAGGTGCGCGAGCGGCTGTACCAGGCCGTGGATAACGCCGCCGACCAGCAGCGGGTGCGTGAACTGCTGGCGGATTACTCGCTGGCGCGCGACAGCCTGGACACCACCCAGGTGCGGCACATCCGCGAGGAGTTCGAGCGGGCCCAGGCCCGCCGCCTGCAGCCCCACTTCGTCGCCTCCTTCTTCAAGGCGGCTTTCGAGCGGCTGGGCGGTACACTTTACCCGCGCGAGTCGCGCCGCTACGAGATCACCCGCGTTCCGGCGGTCGTGCGCGAGCGCGGGCGGGTGGTTGGGGCGGGGGTGGTCCTGGCGCGCTACGAGCGCATCACCTTCCACAAAGAGGAGATCAACCTGGCCGGCAGGCCGACCGCCGAATTTATCTGCCCCGGGCATCCCCTGATGGATGCGGTGATCGACCTGGCCCTGGAGCGCTACCGCCACCTGCTGCGCAGCGGCGCGTACCTGGTCGACCCGGACGACCCGGGCGAGGAAATCCGCGCCCTGTATTACCTGGAGCATTCGATCCTGGCGGGTGGGGAACCACGCCGGGCGATCTCGCGCCAGATGCAGTTCGTCGAGATCACCCCCATCCCTGAATCGAGCGCAGCTCGATCCCCCTCCCCCAAAATGGGAGAGGGGAGCTTTTCAATCCAGATGGCTGGGCCGGCGCCCTTCTTAAACTACGAGCCGCTCAAAGAGGAATTCCGCCCGGCGGTCGCCGAAATCGTCAGCCGGGCCGGCTGGCTTGGCGGCGACCTGGAGCGCCAGGTGGTTGCCTATGCCGTCCAGCAGCTCGTCCCGAAGCATCTGGGCGAGGTGAAAACCCGCCGGGCCGAGATGATCGACCGCACTTACAGCGCGGTGAAAGAACGCCTGACCAAGGAAATCGCCTACTGGGACCACCGCGCGGAAGAGTTGAAAGCGCAGGAACAGGCCGGGAAGTTCAACGCCAAACTGAACTCGACCATGGCCCGCCGCCGGGCGGATGATTTGCAGGGCCGCCTGGCGCGCCGTCTGGCCGAGCTGGAGCAGGACCGCCGGGTTTCGCCCCAGCCGCCGGTGGTGATCGGTGGGGCGCTGGTCATCCCGGGCGGGCTGCTGGCGCGGATTGAGGGCAGGACGGCCGAGGAACCGGGCCTGTTTGGCAGCGAAGGCCGCAAAGCGGTGGAGAAGGCGGCCATGCAGGCGGTGATGGAACAGGAGTGTGCCCTGGGCTACACCCCGCTCGATGTGAGCGCGGCCAAGCTGGGCTGGGATATCGAGTCGCGCGTTCCCGGGACGGGCAGGCTGCGCTTCATTGAGGTGAAGGGAAGGGTCGAGGGAGCCACCACCGTGACGGTCAGCAAGAACGAGATCATGGCGGGTTTGAACAAGCTGGAGGACTTCTTCCTGGCGGTGGTGGAGGTCAGGTTTATGGATGGCAAAGCTCTCCCCGGGCGCATCGCCTACATTCAGCAGCCTTTCCAGCGCGAGCCGGATTTTGCAGCGACGAGTGTGAATTACAGTTTGAAGGAACTTATATCCAAACTTGTCTAACAATATTGGGAGCACGGTCAAAATGTCAACATTGTGGGATGAATTTGCAACATATGATAATTTCTTACTGGCCTGGCAAAGAACAGTAAATTGTTCAAGCCGAATTGTTCATGATGAACTAGGAATAGAATCATTTTCTTCAATACCTTCGCCAAAAATGGCTTAAGCAGATAGGGCTTTTGTAGTAAAGTTG
>CAZBDC010000251.1:0-7043 GCA_964490575.1 uncultured Anaerolineaceae bacterium
CAACTTTACTACAAAAGCCCTATCTGCTTAAGCCATTTTTGGCGAAGGTATTGATGTGAATATATTTCGCTATTTCGGCCCGAAACTGAGATAAACGGACTAGATCGTTCTCGGGCCGGCAGGAAAAGATAATCATGCTATAATACGAACAAATGTCCAGTTATGCGGCGGCGCGTATGGATTTACCAGCTCCTCTAATTCACCCGGACAGCCTGGGCGACACACTCGACGCGGTCAACGCGGCCCTGTTCTACCGGCTGCCGCTGGATGAAGCCGCGCGCCGGGAAGCCGCCCTGTGGATCGCCGGCCGCCAGGGGCTGCCTCGCTCCTATGCCGGGATGTTTGCCCCCACCGCTTCGGATTATGTGCTGGGGGCGCTGACTTTCACCGGCGAGCCGGTGGTGTCGGCGTCCGGCACGGCCCATATCCTCAGCGAAGAGGCCTGCCACGCGCTTTACCGGCTGGGCGTGGATGAACCCGAGCCGCGCGCGGCCCTCCAGCGCGCCCGCGCCAGCATTCTCCGCCGCATCGACGGGGATGTGCGCGGCGATCAGCGGAACGATGGGAATCTGGCGGGGGTGTACTGCTGCGCCACCTGCTCGGTTTCGCTCTGGCGGCACCTGCTCGCCTCGGGCCGCGTCGATGATTCGCAGCGGCTCGAGAATGGCCTGGGTGCGCTCAAGCGCAGCCGGGATGGCAAGGGCCGCTGGAAGCGCTTCCCTTTCTATTACACCCTCCTGGCCCTGTCTGAGATCGACCTTCCTGCCGCCCGGGCTGAAATCCGCTACGCCCTGCCTACGATCGAACGCGCCCTGCGCCGCGTTGCCCGCAAGCTGCCCGACGGTGAAGAAGAAGCTGAACACGACCGCCGCCGGCGGGTTGTGATGGGGAGGGCGTTAGAAAAATGCTGATCCAATCCTGGCTCGACCTGCTCGACCAGCTGTATGCCGGCTCGTGGCAGCCTGACATTCGCCTTCACCGCTC
Organism: uncultured Anaerolineaceae bacterium; assembly: GCA_964490575.1. Classification (GTDB taxonomy): domain Bacteria; phylum Chloroflexota; class Anaerolineae; order Anaerolineales; family Anaerolineaceae; genus DSYU01. Next base: position 985 of record CAZBDC010000251.1, read on the forward strand.
GCCTTATGTTTTCCGCGGCATGTCGCGGGCGGCTTACCCGCTCCAGACCAGTCTCCAGCGCCTGGGCGGCGATTACGCCGGCCTCGAGCGCCACCTGCTGCGAAATTTTCGCAAGTACGCCCGGCGCGACACCGTCGAGCGCGATACGTTTTGGGATTGGCTGAGCCTGGCCCAGCACCATGGACTACCGACCCGCCTGCTTGATTGGACGCTCTCCCCCCTGGTCGCCGCGCACTTTGCCACTGCCGACCCGCTGTGCTTCGACCAGGATGGCGTCATCTGGATGGTTGACTCGCGCCAGGCCCACCGGATGCTGCCCGCCCTGCTTCGCGGTTTCCTCGAAGCCGAGGGGGCCGATTTCTTCACGGTGGAGATGCTGGATCAGGCCGTCCCGGATTTATCGCGCATGGATACCCTGGCGGATTCACCTTTTGTCCTCTTCTTTGAGCCGCCTTCGATCGACGACCGCATCGTCAACCAGTTTGCCCTTTTCTCGGTCATGCCCGGCCCGCGCGCCTGCCTGGACGACTGGCTGGCGGCCCATCCCAGCCTGTGGCGCAGGCTGGTCATCCCGGCACACCTGAAGTGGGAAATCCGCGATAAGCTTGACCAGGCCAACATTACCGAGCGGGTCCTCTTCCCGGGCCTGGACGGGTTGAGCCAGTGGCAGAAGCGCTACTATACACCGCGGGCGAATTCGCGGGGAAGCTAGGAGAAGCCTGTCTTAAATCCACTTTCGGATCACACACTCGATTTTAATATCTGCCGGGCTATACCTGAAGTTCCGCTGTATTGGTCAGGCTGCCATTAAATCGATTGTTTCACCTGCGCCCCACCCACCTACCCGGCGGATGTGGACCTGGCAGGGAGCAACGCGCACCAGCCGGCTGCCCTGCGCAGCTGTGTTTCGCAGAAGCGCCAGGCATGGGATGTCCTCTGGCGCGCTGACGACCTGGGCTTTTACCGCTCAGCGCCCAGCCCATCTGCCTGGCAGGGAAACTCGCCGGCCCGCATCTATCCAAAGTTGGATTGCGGGTTAGATGTTAGAGCAGGCCCAGTTCGCGCGCCTTGGCCGCGGCTTCGGTCCGGCTGCGCGCGTCCAGCTTGCCCAGGATGTGGTTGACATGGCTCTTGACCGTCCCAATCGTGATATACAGCGCCGCTGCGATCGCCTGGTTCGAGGCCCCACTGGCAACCATCCGCAGCACTTCCAGTTCGCGCTCGCTCAACGGATCAACCAGGGCAGCTGGCGCTGCCTGGCTTGACCGGGAAACTGGCTGCTCGATCACTGACAGAATCTGGCCCACAAAGTCCGGCTCGATCTCCCGGTGGAGCGCCTCACGCAGCAGATGGGCCAGGGCCTGGCTCTGGTCGAAGATGCGCAGGCGGTCTTCAGCCCGGGCGAGCCGCAGCGCGCGCTTGAGCGCTGCCCAGGAGCGTTCAGGATTGTCCTGCGCCTCGAGTTCAGCTTCCAGTAGCGAGAGCTCGATCACCCGCGTGACGAGGCCATTAGCCTGGGCCAGTTCCAGTTGCCGCTGAAGGTGCCAGCGGGTGGTTTCGCCCGTACCTGCTGCGATCTGGCAGCGCAGCCAGGCCAGTAGCGCCAGGTAGTAAATTTCGGCGGCCCCGAATGGCCCCATCCCCGGCGCAGGCAGGTCAGCCGCCGGCGTGTACGCGCACAGCCAGGCGTCGGCCTCTGCTCGAGCTGTCGTGCTCCCCGGAGCAGCGCGCAAGCAGTGGGCTGCACGAAGCCCGCGGGTACAGAAGGTGATATCCGGCCAGGCTGCTTCGATCTGTGCCAGGTGCTCCAATGTTTCTGGCGAGCGACCACGGATTTCATCCAGCCGGGCCAGCCCCACCTGAGCCGTCATCAGATAGTAAGGGTTTGCGCGGTAACCGATCTGCTCCAGGCCGCGGCGCAGGTGCTCCTCGGCCTCGTTCAGCCGGTCCTGCTCCAGCAGCGCGCAGCCCAGTGCGATGTCGAGGCAGCCAAACCCGGGCAGCGCCTGTTCCGGGTGAGACAGGCGGACGGCAACCTCGGCCTGGCCTCGCCGGCACAGCTCAACTGAGCGGCGTAGCTCGCCCTGCGTACAGGCCAGTCGCGCCAGGTGGAAGGTCGATTCGATGATCCCGGCGAACAGCCCCCCGCGCAGCGCGATCTGCAAGGCGGTTTCCAGCGCCTCGCGGGCGGCCTGCGCTTCATGCAGGGCCAGGTGCATGTACCCGGCGGACAGCATCCCGCTGAACTGTCCTGGTTCGCCCGCCGGGTATTCACTCAGCATATCCCGGGCTGCGGCCAACTGCGGGCGGGGATCTGCAGCCGGGTCGGGGGCCATGTTTAAGAAGGAACGCACCACGGCGGCGTGCTCGCTTAGCTCGGCGGCGGCCTGGCGGTCTTCCATGCGGGCGATGGCCTGCGCAGCCTGCCGCAGGCGCGCTTCCACAAGCGTTCGGTTTTCCTGGCGGAAGCTGAACACCCATGCCCAGCACTGCAAGATGCACAGCAGCGGGTGGCTGTCCATGACCTCTTCCGGGAAGGTCGCACACCACTCGTATAGTGTGGCTGTGTCGGTGTGGATGATCATGGTGAAGCTGTGCTGTTCGACGAACGCGGCGGCGTATTCCCAATCTCCGCTCTGGAAGGCATGCGCGGCGGCTTCGCGCAGTAGACCCTGGCCTGCCAGCCATTCGCAGGCTGCCCGGTGCAGGCCGGGGATGCGCTCTGGCTGGCGTTTTTCCAGGCGGGCCTGCAGGAAATCGCGGAAAAGATGGTGGTAGCGGAACCAGCGGCGCTGGTCATCAAGCGCGATCAAGAAGAGGTTGGACTGTTCTAGATGTTCGAGGGTAGCCTGGCTGTCCGCATCCTGGCCCAGCAAGGCGTTGCACAGCGGCGCGCACAACCGCTCCAGCACGGCGGTGGCGAACAAGAAGGCCTGCGCGGCGTGGGATAGTCGTCCAACTACTTCTTCCAACAGGTACTCGACCAGGTAGCGGTGGCTTCCGCTGAAGGATGGGACCAGGGTCTCCTTGTCCGGGCGACCGGCCAGCGAGAGTGCGGCGAGCTGCAGCCCGGCTGCCCAGCCCTCGGTGCGCTCGGCCAGCGCGTCGACTCCGGCCGGCGACAGATCCAGGCGCATGACTTCGTTGAGAAATTGCCCGGCTTCTTCGCCGGTGAAGCGCAGTCCGGCCGCGCGGATCTCAAGCAGGTCGCCGCTCGCGCGCAGGCGCGCCAGCGAAAGGGGCGGGTCGGCGCGGCTGCCGATAGCGATGCGCAGGTTGCCTGGCCGGTGCTCGTACAGGTAAACCAGCGCGGCGTGGATGGCCGGCGAGTCGACCAGATGGTAGTCATCCAGGATCAGTGTACACGCTCGCCCGCTGGTCAGCAGGCTGTTGATCAGCGCCGGCAGGACGCGCTGCGGGTCGCTTTCGGGTGCGGCGCGCAGGCGCTGAGCGGCCTGGACCAGCTCGGGCAGCGGCCCGAGGGCATCCATGAAACTGGCTACCAGGTATGCGCTGAAGGCAATCGGGTCGGCGTCGCCTGCGTCCAGCGCGTACCAGGCCACAGCCGTGCCGCTTTGCCGGAGGAGGTGGGCCCACTCTGCCAGCAGGGTGGTCTTACCGTACCCGGCCGGCGCGCAGACCAGGATCAGCCCGCTGCTGCTCTCGTCTGCCAGGCAGTCAAGCAGCCGCGCGCGAGAAACCAGGCGTGGTCGCGCCACAGGCGCGCGCAGCTTGGTGAGAACCAGGGGTGAGGCAGAAGAATCATCCATCTGCCATAATTTTACACGCAGAATCTAACCCCTGATCTAACCTTTGATAGATGACGAGAAGGTGGGTTAACGGTAAGATGCTGCCGAAAGGATGGAGTTAATTCATGGAACAAAAAATACTGGTTGCTTATGCTTCCACGCATGGCGCGACGCGCGAGGTGGCCGAGGTGATTGCCGCGGAGCTGCGCTCGCAGGGCCTGCCGGTCGATCTCCAACTGGCCCGCCAGGTGAAGAACCTGAGCGGTTACGGCGCGGTCGTGCTGGGCGCGCCGTTGTATATCTTCCGCCTGCACGGGGATGCGCACCGCTTCCTCGCCCGGCACCGCCAGGCGCTGCAAGGCGGCCTGCCGCTGGCAGTATTTGCCGGAGGCCCGTTTGGCAAGGGAGACTTGGATGAGTGGCAGGAGGTGCGCAAGATGTTGAGCGCGGAACTGGCGAAGTATCCCTGGCTGGCGCCAGTTTGCGTCGAAGTCGTTGGCGGGCGCTTTGACCCGGCCCGGCTGCGCTTCCCCTGGAACCTGATCCCGGCCATGAAGCAGATCCCGGTTAACGACCTGCGCGATTGGGACGCCATCCGCGCCTGGACAGGCGGCCTGGCGGAACGGTTTACCCTCTCTGAAGAGGCCCTATGAAAAGCGCCAGGCGTCTGGTGATTTCAACTCTGGGCGGACTGGTGGGGTTGGCCGGAATCGAGCATGGCATTGGGGAAATTCTGCAGGGCAGCACAGCCCCCGCCGGGCTGTTCATCCTATCCTGGCCGGAGGCGCCGTTTTTGCCAGCCTGGGCGGTGAACCGGCCCTAACTATCATTCCCAACCTGTTGGCGACGGGGATCCTGGCCATACTATCTTCGCTGGCTTACCTGGCCTGGGCGATCCTGCTGGTTGAACACCGGCAGGCCGGATTGGCGCTGATACTGCTGTGCGCGCCCATGCTCCTCTTTGGCGGCGGGTTATTCCCGCCCGTGCTTGGCCTGCTGATCGGCGCCGCCGCAGCCCGCCTGCACGCTCCCCCGGACTGGTGGCGGGCGCGCTTCCCAGCCGGCCTGCGCCGCTTCACCGGTGCGCTTTTCCCGTGGTTCTTTGGCGCCTGCATATTGGCCTGGCTGGCTATGTTCCTGGGCATCGGCGTCTTGAGCTGCTGCTTCGGGTTCCATAGCGATACCCTCATTTGGGCGCTGCTGGTCTGTATGTTTGGACTGCTGTTTCTTTCGGCCGTGTCCGGTATTGCCCGAGACAGCCTCCAACCGGCCGGGGAGGAAACCGCGCGCTAACCGGCCAACCCGTACTCCACCAGCCGCACCTTATTTGCATCCAGGTCCGGCGCCAGGCTGGCCACCAGCGCCTCTTCTTCTTCCGGCAGGCCGTCGGCCTGGCGTGACAGGCGTTCCAGCCAGCGCTGCTCCAGCTTGCTCAGCGGGGTCTGGCCCTGGGCAGATGCCCGGCGGAGCGTTTCCAGCGTGGCCAGGGCAGACCGGCGGGTGCGCCGGTAGGGGGTGGCTTCCTGGACCATCTCGCCGGCCAGGCTCAGGACCACATCCGGGCGCAGCACATAAGCCTGCGGGTCATAGGCCGAGTCCGACTCGACCCACCAGTCGCGCAGGGTGCGGGCCGAAGCGCTGCCGTGCCCGGCGGCAACGTTCATCAGGCGGGTGGCGTAGACGAGCTGCTCCAGGCAGACGGTGGGAGCCATCCCGCCCAGCATTACCGGTTCTCTAAATCTCCGAGGCAGGTCTTTGGCGCGACCCGGGTCTTCTTTGTCAGCGGATCCAGGTAGTAGGAAGTATCCGGCAGCAGTTCGATCGGCTCGTTGAAGTAATGCTTGAACACCAGCCGGAAGTTGTTGACCGGGGTGATCTCTTCACGCAGCAGCGTTTCGCCGCCACCTGGCAGGTAGTAGGCCGAGAGGATCTTGACCCGGTCCTTGCCCGACCACTCGACATTTCCAACCCAGCCGTTGTTGTGGTCGCCCTGCAGGATGATGATTGGCTCGACTTCCGAATTGGCCAGGATCGAGTCGATCGCCGCCAGCAGGCGGTTGTTGGTGAACTCCACGCCTGCCACGTAGCCTTCGGTGGTCATCTTCTGGCTGAAAGGCAGGCGCAGCGACCCATCCGGGTTGTGCATGAAAGGCCAGTGGGCGGAGTAGAGGTGGGCGTAGACGAACTTGGGCCCCTCGATCTCGGTCGGGAGGCGCTCGAGCGCGTCGAAGGCGTACAGGTTCTGGTCAAAGACCTTCTGGAAGCAGATCGGAAGAGCGTCGTGTAGGGAAAGAGTGTAGGATAGGGTGT
>CAZBDC010000252.1:0-7042 GCA_964490575.1 uncultured Anaerolineaceae bacterium
CCGGCGGCGGACGGACTGCCGGCGGCGGACGGACTGCCGGCGGCTGTGGATCAGGCGGCGGATAACCTGCCGGCGGCGGACAACCAGCCGGCGGCGGGGCTGCCGGCACTCCTGGGGATGGCGGGCTGCTTCCCGGAGACCCGCGCGGAGCTGATCTTCCGCATCCGCGCCGCGCGCCGGAACCTGGAGGCGCTGCTGGCCGCGCTGCCTCCCGGCGCGCTGGAGCGGCCCGTCCCGGGCGGCGGGTGGTCGGTCAAGGATCACCTGGCGCATCTCTCGGCGTGGCGGCGCTGCCAGGTCAGCCAGATCGACGGGCAGCGCTGGCACGAAGCGCTGGGGGTCGAGGCAGACCTGTTTGCACGGGGCGGGATCGACGCGATCAACGCCGTCCTGCAGCAGCGCGCCCGCGACCTGCCCCCGGAGGCGGTGCTGGCTGAGTTCCGCGCCGCCCACGAGGACCTCCTGGAGCGCGTCGACCGGCTGGACGAGGCCGGCCTGGGGCGGGTGATCCAGTTCCCCGACCCCGCCGCCCGCCCGACGCTGCTGGAGGCGATCGGCTCCAACACCTTCGAGCACGACGAGGAGCACGCGCCCTGGATCTGGGCGGCGGGTAGGGGGTAGCGGCGGCAAGACGGCTGACAACGGATTTCACCCGTGATGGGCCTGTTGCGCTGCTACACCCTGGCGGGCGGATAGAAGGGGACCTACCGCTGGCGAGGAATATTCGGTGCTTGCTGTATAATTAAACCTGTCCGCTTTCCAAACCCCACCATCCCCCAGGAGGAACCCTCGATGAGCAAACTCCGAGTTGGCATCATCGGCACCGGGCAGATCGGCAAGGCGCACATCCGCCGCTACGCCGACCTGCCGGAGATCGAGATCGTTGGCGTGTGCGACCTGCGCGAGGATGAAGCCGCGCGGGTCGCCGCGCAGTACGGCATCCCCCTTGTGACCCCCGATTACCAGGCCCTGCTGGCGCGCGACGACATCGACGCGGTGGACGTGTGCCTGCACAACCGCCTGCACATGCCGGTCAGCATCGCCGCGCTGGAGGCGGGCAAGCACGTCTTCTGCGAGAAGCCCATGTCGTGGACCTACGCCGAGTCCAGGCAGATGTACGAGGCCGCCCAACGCACCGGGCGCAAGCTGGCGATCCAGCTCGCCACGATCTTCACCCCCGAGACGCACGCGGCCAAAAGGATGATTGGCGAGGGCCACCTGGGCAAGCTGTATTACGCCAAGTGCTACACCTACCGCCGGCGCAACCGGCCCTTTGTCGATGGTTACGGCACGGCCCAGTTCGTCAACAAGGAGACCTCGGGGGGCGGCACGCTGCTGGATATGGCGGTCTATTCGCTGGGCCGCATGATGCACCTGCTGGACGCGCCCAAGGTGCTGACCGTCTCCGGCGCGGCCTACCAGGAGACCGGCATGTACCCCGACCGGCGCGAGTCGAGCGGCTACAACGTGGAGGAGCTGGGCATCGCCCTGGTGCGGCTGGCGGGCGGGATCACCCTGTTCCTCGAGTCGAGCTGGGCCATCCACGCCGGCGAGCCGGAGGGCGACTACCTGATGGGGGCCCGGGGCGGGGTGCGCCTGGACCCGTTCACCTACTTCACCACCCTGGCGGATATGGAGATGGATGGGACCTTCGACCTGAAGACGGCTGACTGGCGCTGGCACCAGGTGGACCCGCTCTACGAGGCCTACGACAGCCCGCAGAAGCATTGGGCCTGGGCGCTGCTCGGGCGCGTCCCGCTGATCGATACGGCCCGCTACGCCCTGCGCGTGTCGCAGATCGCCGAGGGCGTTTACCTTTCCGCCCAGTTGGGCCGGGAAGTGACGGCGGAGGAGATTGACCAGGCCCCACCCGGGGCGGGGCGCTAATCTTGGGCGTGTCGATCGAGCTTACCTTCCTGGCGGTCGCCGTGCTGCTGGTGCTCAGCGTGGGCGCCAGCAAGTTCTCCGACCGGTTGGGGGTGCCGGCCCTGCTGGTCTTTTTGGCGATCGGCATGCTGGCGGGCTCGGAGGGCCTGGGCGGGATCTACTTCGACGACCCGCTGGTGGCCCAGGCGATCGGTTTTTTTGCCCTGGCGGTAATCCTGTTCTCCGGCGGGCTGGACACCGACTGGCACAGCATCCGCCCGGTCATGCGCGAGTCGCTGGTGCTGGCGACGGGCGGGGTGCTGATCACCGCCTGCATTTTGGGCTACGCGGCGCACCGCATCCTGGGCATTTCGCTGCTGGAGGGGCTGCTGCTGGGGGCAATCGTGTCTTCGACCGACGCGGCGGCGGTTTTCGCGCTGCTGCGCTCGCAGGGGGTGCGGCTGCGGGGCAGGCTGGCGCCGCTGCTGGAGTTTGAGTCGGGCAGCAACGACCCGATGGCCGTCTTCCTGACGGTCGGCCTGATCCAGCTCATCCAGGCGCCCGAGCAGCCGCTGATCAGCCTGGTGGGGCTGTTTTTCCAGCAGATGATCATCGGCGGCATCCTGGGACTGCTGTTTGGCGAGCTGCTGCTGTTCCTGATCAACCGCCTGCGCCTGGGGTACGAGGGGCTGTACCCGGTCCTGGTGCTGGGGATGCTCCTGCTGGCCTTTTCGGTCACCATGCTGCTGGAGGGCAGCGGCTTCCTGGCGGTCTACCTGCTCGGGCTGGCGCTGGGCCGCAGGGAATTCCTGCACAAGGGCAGCGTGGCGCGCTTTTACGAGGGGCTGGCCTGGCTGTTTCAGATCATCATGTTCCTGACCCTGGGGCTGCTGGTGTTCCCCTCGCGGCTGGCGCCTATCGTCGTCCCCGGGCTGATCCTCTCGGCGGTGCTGATCTTCGTCGCGCGCCCGGTCAGCGTGTGGATCGGGCTGCTGCCGTTCCGCCTCTCGGCCCGCGAGAAGACCTTCATCTCCTGGGTGGGGCTGCGCGGCGCGGTGCCGATTATCCTGGCGACCTACCCGCGCCTGGCCGGGTTGGGGCCGTCCGACCTGATTTTCAACGTCATCTTCTTCGTGGTGCTCTCCTCGGTGCTGGTCCAGGGCACGACTCTCACGCCCGTGGCGAAGTGGCTCAAGGTGGATGACCCGCGCGAGAAACCGCCCAGTTTCCCGCTGGAGGCCACCCCGCTGCGCGGCTGGCGCGGCGTGCTGCAGGAAGTGGTCGTGCAGGAGCACTCGCCGGCCAGCGGCAGAGCCATCTTCGAGCTGGGCCTGCCGCGCGATTACCTGGTGGTGCTCATCGCGCGCGGCGACCAGTTTATCATCCCCAACGGCAGCGTGGTGCTGAAGCCGGGCGACCGCATGTTGGGCCTGGCCGGGCCCGAGGCGCACCGGCAGGTGACGAGGCTGGTGGCGCTGAGCGGGGAAGCGCTGCCGGTGAAAATCGACGAGGCGTGAGGGGAGGGGCCATGCAGCCACGCGAGCGTCTGATGGCCACCCTGGCGGGCAAACCGGTCGACCGCCCGGCGGTGTGCTTTTACGAGATCAACGGGCTGGACGAACGCCCCGAGCCGGGCGACCCGTATAACATCTACAACCACCCCTCCTGGGAACCGCTCATCCGCCTGGCGCGCGAGCGGAGCGACCGGATCGTCATGCGCAAGGTGTCTTTCCCCGCCGAGGCCGACCCGCTCGAGGCGCACACCCGCCGGGCGACCTGGTACGATGGCGACAGCCGCTACGAGCGGCGCGAGATCCAGGTGGGCCGCCGCACGCTGACCGAGGTCACCCGCCGCGACGCGGACGTGAACACGGTGTGGGTAGTCGAGCACCTGCTCAAAGATCCCACCGACGTGGAGGCCCTGCTCAGCCTGCCCGAGCCGCCCGACCCCGGCCCGCCGGACACCCAGGGCGTGCTGGCGGCGGAGCGCGCGCTGGGCGAAAGCGGCATCGTTTTGATCGACACGCCCGACCCGCTGTGCGTCGCCGCCGGGTTGTTCCACATGGCCGACTACACCGTGCTGGCCCTGACCGAGCCGGCCCTGTTCCACCGCCTGCTCGAGCGCTTCGCCGGCGACCTCTACCGCCGCACCGAGGCGGTGGCCCGCGCGCTGCCCGGGCGGCTGTGGCGGATCTACGGCCCCGAGTACGCCTCGCCGCCTTACCTGCCGCCGCGCCTGTTCCGCGAATACGTGACCGGCTACGACACGCCGATGGTCAAAGCCATCCAGGCCGGCGGCGGCTATGCGCGCCTGCATTTGCACGGGCGGCTGCGCCTGATCCTGCCCGAGATCGCCGCCACCGGCTGCGACGGGCTGGACCCGATCGAGCCGCCGCCGCAGGGCGACATGGAACTGGCCGAGGTGCGCGCGCGCCTCGGCCAGCAGATGGTTTTGTTTGGCAACCTGGAGGCCTCCGACCTGGAGAACCTGCCCGCCGCCGAATTCCGCGTGAAGGTGCGCCGGGCGCTGGCGGAAGGCCCGGGCGGGCGCGGGTTCGTACTGATGCCTTCTTCCTGCCCGTACGGGCGGGTCCTCAGCCGGCGGGCGCTGGAAAATTACGAGGTGATGGTGGCGGAGGCCGAGGGGCTGCGCTGAACCCGCAAATTATTCCGGCAGGTCGTCCAGGACCTGCTTCATCAATTTCTTGTAGGCGCTGAACGCGCCGCGCCCGGCCTGGGTCAGGCGGACGGTGCTGTGGGGTTTCTTGCCCTGGAAGGTTTTCTCCACTTCCACATAGCCGGCTTCCTCCAGCTTGCCCAGGTGGGTGGCCAGGTTGCCCCAGGTCAGCCCGGTCAGCCGCATCAGGAAGACGTAATCCGCGCTTTCGACCACGAACAGGTACGAGAGGATCATCAGGCGGGCCGGGGCGTGGATCACCTGGTCCAGGTCGGCGAGGGGATGGGGCTCGGGGCCGGCCATCTTATTCCACCTCGGCCGGCACGGGCGGGTTGGTTTTGAGCATCCAGGCGAACTGGGCCAGCCCGGCCAGGATCATCAGCGCGGAGACGGCCCCAAAGACGAGCGGGTAGCCGTGGTGGGCCGCGCCGCGGTTCTGGTACAGCCACTCGCCCAGCGGGAGCGCGGCAAACAGCAGGATGCCGTAGACATACAGGCGCGGATAATCCAGCAGGAAAGCGGCGGCGGAAAACCCGCCCAGCAGGAGCAGGCCCATGCCCAGGCTGTAGGCGGAGCCGAGCGCCGGCAGGCCGGCGGGGGCGCGCTCGCCCAGGACCACCACGACCAGCCCGAGCAGGAACAGGGCGGCAGTGACGCCCAGCATGACCCGGTTGAGCCGGCGCAGCTTTGTGACCCGCGCCTTCCCGAAGCTGACCCGCCCCAGGCGCGGAGCGACGATGTGCCTGCGCACCAGCCAGATTGCCAGGTACACCGCGCCCCAGAAGGGCAGGAAGATGAACGAGCTCCAAAAATCGCCCAGCGTCTCGCTCAACAGCGGGGCCAGGGCGAAGAGCAGGACGAAGCAGCCAAGCAGCACGTCCCACAGGCCGTCGGCGAAGGCGGCCCGGAAGGCCTGCTTTTCGGCGGATTTCAGGCTGATGGGGTTTTGCATAACGACCTCCAGGGTTTTCTAAAAGTACTTTGTATTTCAAAGTACTTTTACATAATACGACATTTGGCTGCCGGAGTCAAGACCTTCCGGGAAATTGCTTTCAGGCGGACCGCCCAAAGCCTGTATAATTCAGCCTTGAGCGCGGCGGAACCAGGCTGGCCCTGGGCCGGGCCACTCTAAACTTCACAAGAGGGAAGCGCGATGTTTCGAGATATGCGAAGGAAAAAGCAGCAGCTCTCTGAGGCGGAGACGATTGAGATCTTGCGCTCGGGCACCTCGGGGGTCCTGGCGGTGGAAGGCGACGACGGCTACCCGTACGCCGTCCCGTTGAGCTACGCTTACAAAGACGGGAAACTGTATTTCCATTTTGCCAGAGCGGGGCACAAGCTGGACGGGATCCTGAGAAACAATAAGGTCTCGTTCTGCGTGATCGCCGCGGACCAGGTGGTGCCGGAAACCTTTACGACCCATTTCCGCAGCGCGATTGTGTTTGGCAGGGCGCGCATCCTGACCGAAGACGGCGAAAAGAAGCACGCGCTCGAATGCCTGGCGGAAAAATATTCGCCCGGTTACCCCGCCGAGGCGCAGGCTGAGATCGCGCGGGACTGGAAGCGGGTGTGCGCGGCGGAAGTCCAGGTCGAGCACATGACCGGGAAGGCCGCCAAGGAAATCATTCAACCAAGGGAAGACGAACCTTAGAGGAGAAAATCGAATGATCGAAATTGCTGAAGCGCTTCCGCCCGACCCAAACGCGCTGTGGACGCTGTGCCAGCAGGCCGGGGTGAGCTATGCCGTGGGCGGGCTGCCCTCCGCCCGGCAGCGCGGGGCCGAAAACCCGTGGGACTACCGCCCGCTGCTCAACATGAAGCATGATTATGAAGAAGGCGGCTTCACCCTGGCGGTGATCGAGGCGCGCCCGCCGCTGGAGAAGGCCAAGCGCGGCCTGCCCGGGCGGGACGAGGAGATCGAGGCGGTCTGCGCGCTGCTGGAGAACATGGGGCGGGCCGGCATCCCGGTGTGGTGCTACGAGTGGATGGCGGGGATCAACTGGGTGCGCACCTCCACCACCACCGTCTCGCGCGGCGGCTCGCTGGTGACCAGCTACGACCACGCCCTCTCGGAGCAGCAGCCCGCGCCGGCTGGCGTACACCGTGAAGGCCGTCCTCGTCCAGGTCAGCCCGCACCCACTTACACTCATGTCCGTGGAGACGAGCGGATTTGATGCTGCCTGCGCCACGAACACAACCACCGGCGTCGAGGTCGGCGAGATCGTGCTCGTGGTCGCCTGGTAACTGGCTGCGCTGCCGCTCGTCAGGCTGGTGACGCTGATCGTCATCGAAATCCTTAGACGCTAAAGCCCAGGCTGCTGATGACGTTGGTGATTGCGGTTGAGGTCAGCGAGGTCAGGGCCTCGTCAATCGTGGTCCGAAAGACCGCCACGGCCCCACTCGGGATCCCATACTGCGCCGTCACCTGCTCGTCGCTCATCTGATCCAGTTCCCGGTTGATCCGCGACGCCGCGTTATAGGCCAGAATCAGCGCGTCCT
>CAZBDC010000253.1:0-6931 GCA_964490575.1 uncultured Anaerolineaceae bacterium
CTACACCCTATCCTACACTCTTTCCCTACACGACGCTCTTCCGATCTGCGGTAGCCGTGTTTTTCGTAAAAGCCCGGCGACTGGAAGCTGAACGTATCCAGAAAGGCCTGCTTCGCCCCCCGCCGGCGGGCTTCCTCCTCGACCCGGGTGAGCAGTTCGTGCCCGTAGCCCTGCCCGCGCAGCTCCGCGCGCATCCACATCAGGTCGACGTACAGCCAGTCCCAATAGACCTGGGCCACCACCCCGCCGGCGATCTCACCGCCCGGGGCCTGGATGGCGTAGCACAGGGTCTGGCCGTGGTAATCCCCGGCCTGCTCGCGGTTGTATTCGTCGATCCCGCGCCCGATGATCCCCCAGGCGGACTGCCCGGGGTCCTCGACGTAGACAATGCGGTATGGTGAGTCCATTGTTTTCTATCCTTTCTGGTTGTCATTGCGAAGGAGCGGGTCGATCAACCAGCTTACCCTCAATTCGTAAAACGACTGAAGCAATCTGGCCCGTGTGGATGGGTGGAAGATCGCTCGCAAAGAAAACATTCCTTCTCTTCTTAGCGCTCTTGGCGGCTTTGTGGCCTGGATGAGCAGGCTTTGCAGGCTGACGATGGTGTTGCCCAGGATGTGCAGCGCCACCACCGGCCAGATGCTCCCGCCCTGCAGAACCAGCGCGCCCCACCAGGTGGCGGTCAGCACCGTCTCCAGCACCAGCAGCAGCGCCGCTTCGGGCACAAGCCGGTGGGTGAAAATCTGCAGGAGGTGCGGGACGGCAAAAAGCAGCGCGCTGAAAACCACGGCGGCGATCAGGCCGGGGGGATTGTGGCCCCAGGCGCGGGCCAGCGCGAACAGGATCAGCCCGCGGAAGAGGACCTCCTCACTCAGCCCGACCAGCAGGCAGGTGCCGAGGACGTCCGGGGCGCCGGAATGCGCCAGGCTCGAAAAATCAAAGGCGACCCGCCCGAAGAAGGCGTACAGGCTGGCCGCGCCGTAATAGACCAGCCCCGCCAGGGCCAGCAGCCAGGCCTGCCAGCCGCCCAGGCGGGCCAGCCCGGCCTCGCCCAGCCAGCCCAGCCGCCAGGTCAAAACCAGCACCCCCGCGGTGACGGCCAGGCGGGCGATCCCGCCGGTCACGGCGTCGCCGTACGGCCGGCGCAGCGCGCCCGAGGCCAGCCCCATCAAAACGATCAGCAGCGCCAGCCAGGCGAGCGTCAGCGCCAGCCCAAACCAGAGCGGGTGAGTCGTGGCAAACAGCTTCAGGGTTGGCATCTTGCTACTTTCCTTTTGGGAGTCACTCAATCCTCCGCTTACAACACCTTGAGCCAGGTCTCGGCCACCTGGCAGGCCTGCAGCATGGAACCGTACAGGGCATTGGCGGGCGGGTCGTAGGCGGTGGCAAAGACGCGCGTGCAGCCCATCGGTTCGAGCCGCGCCATCCCCTCGCGCATGACGGCTTTGCCCAGCCCGCGCCGCCAGTGCTCGGCCGCCGTGCCCACCAGCACGCACACCGCGCTGCGGGTATGGTCGTCGTAATAGATGGTGCAAAACGCGGCCACCTCGCCCGCCGGGGCAACCGCGACGATATCCAGGTCGCGGCGGTAGAGCGGGGCGGACTGGACGTTCCGGTACCACGACCAGTCGCCGTCGTAGGCCTCAGCAGGCTCATCGGAGTGAAAAGCGCGCCACGAGGCCCATCTGCGGGCGGGGTGCTCGTCCAGCTCGCCCATCGCGCGGATGGTGTAGCCGGGCGGGATGGGCGCATCCGGCAGCGCGCCGCCCAGGTCACGCCGCCATGCGTGGCTTTTCCCTTCCAGCCGGCGGTAGCCGCGCCGCGCCAGCACCTCCTGGCGCAGGCGGTCGCCGTCCTCCACCGGCAGGTAAACGAAGCGCCGGCCCTGCTCGTCCTGGGTGAACAGGCGCGCCTCGGCCTGCGCCAGCATCGCGTCCTCCAGTGCGGGCGTACGGAAATGCGGGTGCACGTGCAGGCGCAGCTCGCCGGCGGCAAGCGGGTTGAGCGCCGCGGCGATTTTGCCATCTCCGGTTTCCCACAGCGTGGTGACGCTCTCGACCGGGCCGGGCGTTTGGGCGGTGGGGATCATGTGCCAGCGCCAGTAATCCAGGCGGGCTACGTTCCAGCTGTGCTCCAGGCGGTCGTTGCACAGGAACACCTCGCGCAGGAAGCGGCGGGCGCGCCAGAAATCGTCTTCGGTCTGCAGGGGGCGGGCGGCCAGGTCCATGCTAGAACATCTCGTGGATGTGCGGCAGCCGGCGCGGGAACATCTCACGCAGGGTCTCCTGCAGGGCAGGGGAGGGGTCGCCCCAGCCGCGCAGGGAGAAATCCTGCGGGTCGTGCGTGCCGGCCATTAACGCGCCCAGCCCCTGGATGGACAGCGCGCATTCGGCCTGGGCGGCCGGCGATACCGCCAGGCGGCCCTCGACCGACTCGAAGCGCCAGGCGCCGGAGTTCCACGGGCAGAGCGGGTCGCTGACCTGGGCGGTAAAGCTGCCCGGGCCGGCGCTCATCCCGCCGGCAGCGGCCACGTCGAGCACGCGCCCCATCGGGGTGGGGAAGGCCGACTCGACCTTCACCTGCAGGTCAGCCAGCCAGGTCTCGGGGGTCTCATCGGGTGCCAGGTGCAGCTCGGCCCGGTCGGCCTGGTCGATGTGGCGAGCGATCCAGCCCAGCAGCAGGGCGCGCGCCCGGCTGGTCTGGTAGTAGAAGCGCAGGGCGGAGAAGTTGAAGTGGGTGATCTCCTCGCCCTTGAGCGAATACAGCATCAGCCCCTCGATGGCGCCGTCGAAGCGCGCCAGGGCGACCCACAGGTGGTTGCGGGCGGCCGCCGCCTGGTCGCCGAAATCGAACAGGCCCAGCCCGTGCCGCCGCGGCTGGAGTTCGGCCAGGTAGGCGCGGTAGGTCTCGTAGGCCTCGCCGATCAGCTTGAGCTCGATCTCGCCGCCCAGTTCCAGCTTGAGCAGTGGGGCCAGCGCCGGCGGGGCAAAGCGGGCGATTTTGGTCTGCGGGTAGGTCACGTAGCCCAGGCGCTGGTAAAACGACTCGCGGAAGGGGTAGAGGGCCGAGACGACCTTGCCAGACTGGCGCTCGGCCGCCAGCAGGCTGGCGATGGCCTGGCGGCAGTAGCCCTTGCGCCGCGCGGAGGGGTGCGTGGCCACGCCCCACACCGCCGCCGATGGGTAGAGCGCCCCGCGCACGTTCTGGGTCATGCTGGTGCTGCACGCCACCGCCACGGGCCGCTCATCCTCCAACGCGGCATGGCAGGTATAGCCCTTCCGCCCGCGGACGCGGCCCAGCCATTCTTCCTTGTCGGTGAACGGGGGCGAGGGGTGAAAAGCATACTGGCTCAGGGCATAGAGGGCATCGAGCATTTCATCGCCTTGAAGCGGTCGGACGGTGATGTTCATGAGTCTCCTTTTTTCGATCTGTCATTACGAGCGGAGCGGACGCTTGCTCCGCAAGCGCGCAATCTACCCGCGCGAAAGGGCCTCCGGCAGGTGAATGGCAAAGCGGCAGCGCGGGTCGCCCTGCAGGACCGACTCGAGCACGTCGGCCTGGAGCGGCTGCCCGAAGATGACCTCCCAGGGCTTCTTGTGGAACCCGGCGCTGCAGCGGCAGAACTGGGCCGAGACGGGCGTCTGGCCCTGGCGGAGCGACTCGCGCGCCCACGGGCAGTGGCAGTAGTAATAGCGCTTCTTCTCCGGGTCGCTTTCGGCCAGGTACTCCTTCGTCATGTACGGGATTTTGGTCACGTACAGGAGGTTCCCCTCGCGCACGCCCTGCGAGATCTCCGGGTCGGCGCGGACGAAGTCGATCACGGCCGGGGTGATCTCCTGGCTGAAGAACAGGCAGCCCTCGGCCATCAGCTGCTCCAGCAGCGCGATGAACTCAGCCCGCTTGTGCTCCAGGAAGCGGTCGAAGTCGTTGATCTCCGCATACTTGCGCCGGTCCTCGGCGTAATAGGCCTCCGGCAGGTCGCGGAAGCTGTCCGAGAAGACCTGGGCGAAGGTTTCCTCGTCCAGCAGGCGCTCCAGGCGCTGCATGGCCGCCCGGGTGAGGGGAGCTTTGGCGCGGTTGGCGATCCCCAGGGGTGGGGGAGCGAGGCCGGCGAAGATCTCGGCCCGCCGCTGCTCGCCGACCACCTCGCCCACTTTGCGGTACAGGCCATCGAAGGCCTCGCTGCCGTCGAGCAGTTCGAGGATGGCCACGTACAGCGCGTCGTTGCGGCAGAAGCGCCCGTAGCGCGCCAGGGCGTACAGCGCCTCCAGGCTGTTGGCGCCCTCGTCAATCAGGCGGTCGACAAAGGCCTGGGCGACCTCGGCGCTGGCGTTTTCCGGCGCCTGGGGCGGTTCCAGCCCACCCAGGAAGCCCGCAAAGCGCCGGATGACAGCGATATGCTGCGCCGCCTGCTCGTCGCTGAGCTGGCGGGACTTTAAAAACTGCGCGAATCCCTGTTCATCCATCCATGACTCCCATTATGCTCGCTCATAACTTCTCCAGTTCCGCCGGGCCAAACGGCTGCCCGTGCCCGGGGTAGATCCTCCGGAGCGGCAGGCTCCTGACCCGCGCCAGGCTGGCGGCAAAGCCGGGCGGGTCGCCGTAGCCCAGGGTGAGTTTTCCCTTTTCGTTCATCAGCAGGTCGCCGCAGAAAAGGTCGCCCGCGCCGGTCAGCAGCCCGATGGAGCCCGCCGAGTGGCCGGGCAGGTGCAGCAGGCGCGCCTCCAGCCCGTAACCGGTGAGGTCGAAGCCGTCTTCCACCAGGATGTCCGGGCTGAAGCGGCTGTCCTTGCCAAACCCGAACAGGGCCGGGACGGCCTTCTTGAGCAGGGCATTGCCCCCGCCGCGGTTCGAGAACATGTCGGCCTGCTCGGCCATGCCCGCGTCGGCCGGGTGCATGGCGATTTTGGCCCCGTACACGCGGCGCAGGTGGGCCGCCCCGCCGGTGTGGTCGAAATCGCCGTGGGTCAGGACGACCAGGCGCAGGTCGCCCGGGCGGCAGCCCAGGCGCTCCAACTCGCGCTCCAGGAAAGCCCGCCCGGACGGCGCGCCGGTATCCACCAGCACAAAGCCCGCCGCGGCCCGCAGCAGGTAGCAGTTGACGGCGCCCAGGCCCAGCGGCATCGGGGCCCGGATGGCAGTGATTTCGGCAGCCATGCTCCTCCTCGCCAGCCGGGGTGACCCCCTGGCCAGTCTTTGGATACTCAGCAACTTAAAACAGACGAAATGATCGATCGCCACAATGATCATAGCAAAAAGCGCGCCGGTTTGCACTGGCTAAAGGGATTAATCCACGGGGCGAGATTGCTACTACCTCACCCCCGACCCCTCTCCAACATCAAGGATGTTGGAGAGGGGAAAGAGCGGCAGCTTATATTTCACCCCGCTTCAGTTTGCCCAGGTAGGCCCGCATGCGCCGCTCGATCGACTCGGGGTACTCGAAGCCCAGCGCCTGGCCTACCTCGCTGCCCACCTTGTGCATCAGGTCCATCAGGCGGAAGAGCGCCTGCCAGTTCTCCTCGATTCCCGCGCCGGCGTAGGTGCCCTCCAGGTCGGCCCACAGGTCCGGGCGCAGCCACTTCTTCATCCGCCGCCCGTAATTGCCCGGCTTGACCTTCCAATCGTTGGCGATCTCGATGTGCCATTCCAGCAGCGGGCGCAGGTTTTCGTGCTTCATCTCGCCGTCCAGGAGGAACTTGGCCGCCATCACGTCGTCGCGCAGCAGGTATTTGGCCACGTAGGTCGCGCACAGGAAGAAGTTCTCGATCTCCTCGCGGTAGCGCTCGGGGGCGGGAGGGTGGGGGAGGTAGCCCTGGTAGGTGGGCGGCTTGATCCCTTCGGTCAGCCCGTCCTTATCCAGGAGCACCCGGTAGCCGGCGTCGAACTCATCCGGCAGCGGGTCCTGGCGGGCGACCCTGCGCAGCATCTCGACCGGCCACAGGCTGAAGTCGATCTTGAGGCCCTCTTCGAACTGGACCACGTTGCCCGACCAGTGCAGGCCGTCTTCCTCGATGAGCGGGTCGCGGAACATGGCCAGGACGGTGCCAAAGGCCGCCAGCCAGTCGCGGCTGGCGTGGAAGGGCTGCACATCCGCCAGCGCCAGGATCACGTCGTAGTCCGAATAGCGGTCGGTATCGGGGTGGTTGGGGATGGCCCGCGTGCTGGTCAGGACCATGGCCCGCACCAGCGGTTGGGATTGACCCCACGCGATCAGTTTTTCAATCATGCGATTCTCCCAGGGTAACAGGCTGGCTTGATTTTACCGCGTTCTTTCTGTGGACCCGTTCTTAAAGTCGGAAGAGTCGTTAAAAGAGTCGTTAATATGAATCACGTGCAAATTCTGCACTCATAAGACGGGCAAAAATTGCACTCACCAGGGGTGCAAAATCTGCCCGCTGGCGGCCTGGATGCGAAATTTTCCTGCCGGGCTGGAGGCGCAAACTGCATGCCGGCCTGGGTGCGGATCCTGCCGGCTGGCCTGCCTGCAAAACCTGCATCCTGGCGGAGTGGGGGCTGAGGATGCGCCCGCCTGAATGCGCCCGCTGCACCCCGGCCTGAGTGCAAAAATTGCATTGGGGGAGGATGGGAAGGTTGTACAAAACGGGAGAAAGCGGGTATGCGGAATAGAACATTAGATTAGAGGGGTCTGGCGCGGTTGCAACAGGATCCGCCGGTGATGCCGTTAGCGCTATCGGGGCGGATCTTGCGGCGCCAATGAGGGCAATACGCGCCCCCGGCCGATACCCCCAGGGCCATGCAAGGCATCTCCCTCTCCAGTTTCGCGGTCTTCGAAACTGGAGAGGGCCGGGGTGAGGTTCTTCCCCCGCCGGTCCACCCGCCCCAGACGCGGAGCGCAGCAAGAGCGTTCCACCGGGGACCGGTGGAACGAGGGGCTCGAGGGGCTCGCGGGCCCGGTTAGCCGGGTTGCATC
>CAZBDC010000254.1:0-6928 GCA_964490575.1 uncultured Anaerolineaceae bacterium
CCCCTGGGCGTAGAAGATGCCGGTCGGCAGGCGCAGGAGGGTGTGCACGTCGCACTCGGCCAGCAGCCGCCGGCGGACCGTCTCGCCCGCGCCGCCTTCGAACAGGACGTTGTCTGGCACGACCACCGCCGCCCGTCCGTTGATCTTCAACAGCGTCTTTACGTGCTGGAGGAAGTTGAGCTGCTTGTTGGAGGTGGTGGCCGAGAAATCCGGGCGCTCGTAGATCGTGCTCTCGCGCGCGGCCTGCCCCTCGGTGTTGACTACCGTAATGGAGGATTTTTTGCCGAAAGGCGGGTTGGTCAGCACCAGGTCAAAGCGCTCGCCCGGGTCGGAGGCCAGGCTGTCGCCAACCGTGATCGGTATGCCGCCGTTCTGCCCGCCGTCGCCGCCCGCCATTCCTGTGCCGCCGATGCCATGCAGATATAGGTTCATCGCGCACAGCCGGGCGGTGCTGTCGACGATCTCCCAGCCGCGGAAGGTCTCGAAGCGCAGGAAGCGCTGCTGGTCGCGGTCGAGTTTGTAGGTATCCGAGATATATTTATGCGCCGCCAGGAAGAAGCCGCCCGTGCCGCAGGCCGGGTCGCAGATCGTCTGCATGGGGGCCGGGCGGGTCACCTCGACCATCGCGCGGATCAGCTCGCGCGGGGTGAAGTACTGCCCCGCCCCGCCCTTGACGTCCTCGGCGTTCTTCTGCAGCAGCCCCTCGTAGATGGCGCCCTTCACGTCCATCCCCAGCCCGGTCCAGGTCTCTTCGTCGATCAGCTTGATCAGCCGCCTGAGCTTGGCCGGATCCTGGATGCGGTTCTGGGCCTTGCGGAAGATCAGCCCCAGCAAGCCGCCCTGCCTGCCCAGCGCGGTCAGCGTGTTGAGGTAGTGCGCCTCGAGCGCGGCGCCATCCAGCGCCAGCAGCGCCGGCCAGTCGAACCCGGCCGGGATGAGCGAAGGCCGGTTGAAAGGCGGGCGGGTCTGCTCGTCGGCCATCTTGAGGAACAGCAGGAAGGTGAGCTGTTCGACGTAGTCGCCGTACGATACGCCGTCGTCGCGCAGGACGTTGCAGTAGTTCCACAGGCGGGAAACGATGGTGGTTTCAGTGGTGGTCAATGCGTCTATTCCTCAGAAAGCTCGTTTTCCTGGGGCCGGCGCTCTCGCAGCAGCCCGGCGTTTTTGGCTTCGGGGTTATCCACTCTTTTTGAGACTCGGTCGCCATATCCTGGCAGAACCGGATAACGCGGAACCTTCTTTGCCCGACCCCGATCTTTGCGGCTGCTCTCCGCGAGGACATCTGCCTGCCGGCCGGTTCGAGCGGCCGGCGGATATTCCTGGACCAGGATTTCCATCGAAATCCCCAACCCTTTGTGCAAATTGCGGATCATGCGCAGCGAAAGCGGGCGTTTCCGGTTCAACACCTCAGACACCCGCGCGCGGTTCCCAATCCATGGCTCAAGGTCCTTCCGGTCCAGGCCCAGCCGTTCCATGTGGAATTCGATCGCTTCGATTGGATCGGGGAGCGGGATCGGGTAATGCTTTTCTTCGTAATCCGCGACCAGGATCACCAATATTTCCAGCCGGTCGCCCTCTGGGGTGCCCGGCTGCGCGTCGAAAATCGCCTCGATTTCCTTCAATGCGGCCTGGTAATCTTCATCGGTGCGGATTGGCTTAATCTCCATGGTTGAAATCCTGTTTATTGGTCGAACACGTTGATCTGGTCGTATTCCGCGTGGGTTCCAAACCAGCGAATATAAACCGAATGCGTAAAGTAGTTGAGCCGCACGACCAGCCGGTATTGGTTCCCTTTGATATTGAAGACCGCCCAATTATCCGGTAAGATCGCGTCGCTGCCCCAATCCTGCTGAACGTCCGCCGGTTTATCGTACCTGGCTTTGCTGACGTGTTCATACCAGGCCAAAAGCGCCGGGCGGGCATTGGGGTAGTCACGGCAGTATTGATCGATTCTCGGCCTGGCGATGATGTTCATAACAATGCGCGACCTGATGATTCATTATACTATGATCCCAATTTGGGAACATTAAAATGGCATATAAAATTTGGATTGACGTGATCGCGGTCATCCTCCCAGTTGGCGGGATTGGCCAGGATATAAGCGCGAATCTTCTCCAGATCGCCCGGTCCGCGCGCAATATGTTCGAAATAATTCCGCTGCCACAACGGCCCGGGATCGGTCCCGCGCGTGCGGTGGTATCGCAGCGTCGTGGCCGATTTGAACGCCCGCATGATCGCCCCCACCGAACCGGGATCCACGTGTGGGTGTTCGTGAACGGGGACGCCCTCCCCCATTCCCCCCTCCGCCCCGCTGAGGACCAAAACCCCGTGCACATGGTTGGGCATGACCACGAACGTATCCAACGCCAAACCCGGGAACCGCCCGGGCAGGCGCTGCCATTCGCGCAGCACCATTTGCCCGATCCCATTGAGGCGCATTTCCCCATCGGTTACAGTCCCGAACCGGTTTTCACGGTCTGCCGTGACGACAGTGACGAAATACGCCCCCGGTTGGGTGTAATCATACCCGTCCAGGCGGATCGACCGTCGTTGACGTGCGTTTGCGTGGGTCATGGAATACCGATCCCCGCGCCCGCATTGGTTTTGTTGTTTTTGTAGGGGCGCAGCGACGCCGTCGCAGGCAAATATCCGCGTTTGCAACGCTGCGCCCCGGCCCCGGTCCGCCGCGCGCATATGCCACCGGACCACCCCGGCCCATCCCCGCGAACGCCGCCTCCCACACCCACACCGGAATCACCCCGATGATCGGGGGGCGCGATGCCACCATTGTATTCCCGGCCAACGGGCCGCGCGATTCGATCATTGTATTCCCGGCCAACAGGGCGCAGCGCGGCCGTTCCATGCACAGGTTCGTGATCGGGTCGCTGCGCCCCTACACCCGCCGAACCGCCGCACCCCGTATCCACAACGGAATCACCCCGATGATCGGGATGTGCGATTCCATCGTTGTGTTCCCGGCCATCGGGGCGCAGCGACGCTGTCACGGGCGATGATCCCGGTTCTTTTGCGCCTGGGCGCTCATCGCATCCAGCACCGCTTGCGGGTGCTTTGCCGCGACCATCAACAGCGCCCTGGCCGGGCCCTCCGGTGAGCGGCGCCCCTGCTCCCAATTTTGAAGCGTGCGCTTGCTGATCCCAATCAAAGCGGCAAACTGCTGTTGAGAAAGGTTCAACCCTTCCCGGATGGCCCGCACGTCCGGCGCATCCAGGTTGAATGTGCGCGAAGGCCGCGCCTCACCCCGCAAAATCGCCATCCCTTCCTTCAGGCTGGCCTCTAATTCCGCAAACATCTTGTCATCCATCAACGTCCCTCCTCAATCATTCGGCGCAGCCGCATTAATTGGTCAGGGGTCAGGTCATCTTGCTCGCTCTTCGGATAGATAAATACCATCAAAATCTGCTCCTGGGTGACCAGATAGTAGATGACCCGGACACCGCCGCTTTTTCCCCTGCCTGGCAGCGCCCAGCGAAGCTTGCGCAGGCCGCCGCTTCCTTGAATAACCGGTCCCAGGTCAGGGCGATCCATTAATGCAGATTGTAATCTACGGTAGGCATCATCTGTCAGCAGCTCTTGAACCAAACGAGTAAAAATTGTGGTTTCGATGAAGATCATAGGTGTACTCGCTGTGTAGTCCCTGATAATTATACGCCATTGGCGTACTCAAGTCAATCATATCTCCTTTTCAGCCAGAATCACCAGGCTGTCGCCATTCGTTCCTCTGATCAACGCACAACCTGTCATTGCAGGACAACGATCGTATCAAAGCGAAGGTGATCGCGGTAGCGCCATTTATGGTCTGATTTTTCCCAACTGTCGTCTGGCAGCTCCAGGTACGGGATTTCTTTGTAGACGACGGTGCTGAGCACATAAACGTGCTGCTTTTGAAAGACTGTGTCGGGGATCGTAAAACTCATTTCCCCTTTACCTTGCCTGGCCAGTTCTTTCAGCTCGACATGCGAGAAGTTTACCGCCGGCCAGGATTTCGACGCCCACCAGCCATCGGGTTCGTTCGTCAGGCTGTCCGGGCTGATTTCGGTGGCATCATAAAGATAGGCTTCGACGGCAAAGTTCGAGGCGGCTCCAAGGTTATTGACCTGGATGGATACCTGGACATCTTCTCCGAGATGGATGACAGAGGATGAGAGCTGCGTCAGGTGGTACCAGGGAGTATGTAAAACAGTCACGGTGTCTTCGTCGAATTTGTATTTACCATCCAATGTCTCTACCAGGATCTGGAACTGGCCGGTGGTGACCTGATCGGAACCGGTTTGCCAGGTATAGGAATCGAGCGCGGCCGGAAGGCCGGCCAGCTGGAACAGCCGATCCGGGGTGATTTCAACCGTGAGCGATTTTTTATGATCGGTTTGAAAATTCTCCCATCGGGCGACGGTTTCCCGGTCGCCGTTACTGTTGACCAGCTTCACGACGACAGGTTTGCCATATTCCTTCCCATCATATTCCGCATTGACGACAATCTCAACGCTGCCCAGGTCACCCTGGTAGTACAATCCTTCCGCGACCTCATAGACGGGTTCGCCCTCGCTCATCGAACCTTCGTACGTGAAAGTAATCTGGGGGGTACACACGGCAAAAGGCTTGCAAGGCAGCAGGTCGGTGAAGAACGCGATGATCGCAAAAATGCCTGCCAAAGCGCCCACAATGATCCCAATCACTTCAAGAGGCTGTAAATTTTTCCCGTTTTTGGTCATAGGTCAATTCCTCGGAATAATATCATTTCTGCCGGCAATCGAGGGGATCAGCACATTTAACGATTGGACCTGAGATGCTAGAACGCGACCGCCACCGCCTGCCACGTCTTTCCCTTCGGCAAGTAGCCTAGAATGTAAACAGCATTGGCAACGCAGTTATTAGCATCGTAATTCAAGTGAACGTATACTTTCCTTCCGCCATAATCCATCTCTATCTGAGCGACCTTCCTGTCACCCTTTTCATACCGGAGCAGCAATATTTTCTTTCCGGCCCTATCTGGAAGCGGGATCGGGATAGAGGGATTTTCACCAAGAACAAATTTTACGCTTTCCACCAAAATATCCCGCCAATAGTGGATCGGAATGACATTTCCATCGGGCAGGCGCAGCCATTTAGGCGACGGTTCGCCATGCAGATCGGCTTTTAAGGAATTCAATGGGACAAAATCATCGGCTTTGGGCGCCGGGGTCGCCACAATCGAGACGACAGGGTTTGAAACGACAGCGGTGGGCGCAGGCGACGGCGCAGAAGGCGCGCCTGCCATCCAAAACCGCGCTGCGTCCAGTTTTTTAATGAAATAATCCGCGCAAGTGATCAAATGGTCTTTACTGATATCGACGCTTTCGGGGATTACATGCCCTGGCGTAGACTGCGAAAAGTGCTGCCAGACCACCCCATCCGTCAGCACAATCTCTTGAATCCCATATGTAAATCCATACGATAACAGCTTGGTCGTTATTTTGGGGTCGCTTAAATTACCTCCCAATGCTTTTGCTTCAACTATTGCACTGACCTTCCCGTTGATATCGATCAATGCATAGTCCACGCGCGTATCGATATACGATTTTTCAAACTCAATCATATTAGGATTGGTCGGGTCCCAGCCCATCGCCTTCAGGATAGGATCGATCAACGCCGCCCGGGTAGCCGACTCATTGACCCGCAGCTTTGCCGCATAGGTTTGGGCGGTCTGGTTGACCTGTTTCAGCACTTCGATGAAATTGGCGATTGGGCTTTTCACTTCCATGGGACTCCCTCACAAGTGCAAAATATTTCAAGATTATCGGTATGCTAATTCTACAACTTCCCCGTAAACGCCCGCTGCAGGATCGACTGCCGAAGGTGGGTTGATTGTAAGAGAGATAAAGTGATATTCTCATCAATATGGGCCGCGATCGTAAACCGTTGTTCTATCTCAGATATAATCAACTTTTGATCCTCTAGCGGGGGAATTGTTACCACCCAATTCGATAATCCTTCCGCCCCTAAATGATGGATTCCAACTCCCTTGGCGACGCTACGAAACCGTTCAGTTGTAGCATCATGTAAAAAGTGATAGTATAGGTATTCTGGCAATGGGCCTTTTGATCGAACGCGCAATAAAGTATTCTGAAAACAGCAGTTTTCAATCTCACCCCGCCATACCGCAGGTTTGCCCACCTCACCGATACTTCCTGATGCTTCGTTGAGAAGAACATCGCCTGGGCGAAGTGAATATACCTCTTGTTCTTTTGGTGAGAAGTCCATTTGTTTTACATCTGACAAATCAAGCCCATTCCAGGTAACATTTGCTGCTCGCAGGTATCTGGTCATGTTCGGACCAACAGCTCTCGAAGGAGACCTTTGTCTTCCAAGTCTGACTTCCGCAAATTCAGATAGTTTATTTTTCTTCCATGCATCAGGGAGGTTACCATCTACACGATTTCCATCCTGCTTAAACAATTCCCCCCTCACCGCCGCCTGCAGCACCGCCTGCCGGTACCGCCTCACCCTCCCGCGGACCGCCTCCAGCGCCGCGACGCCCGCGTCCAGTTGGGTGAAGAGCGCCTCGATCCGCGCCACAATCCGTTCCTGCTCGGCTAGTGGGGGAAGAGGAATGAAAAGGTCTTCAATGTGTTCTCTTCGCAGGTTATTGATGTTCACACCAACAGATAACCTGGACATTTCTTTCCGATAAAATGGACTTTGGAAATATAAGCCCAGGTATTTATAGAAAACTCGATCAAATGGTCGCAGAACTCCACAAAAAACGCCAAAACTTCCTGGAAAATCCTCCAAAGCTTGCGCTGCCTTACCAACCAATGCTTTACTTCCGCTTGCCATACAGATAACAATATCTCCTCTCCGGATAAATTGTTCCTGCTTGATTCGCTTACTTGGGACATAAACCAAATCGTTAAAGTTTAAGGATTTCTGA
>CAZBDC010000255.1:0-6916 GCA_964490575.1 uncultured Anaerolineaceae bacterium
TTCCCTACACGACGCTCTTCCGATCTCTGGTGGCTAAAGCGCCAAAGCCATCGGTCCAGGTGGTGGTCCATTTCTGGTCACCGCTTCGTTCAGTCGGGACGATCGCGGCGCCCCAGTTGATGCCTGCGCTCTCCGCGGCCGGGATGGAGACAATATTATCAACGATTGTGGTCGCCAGTTTACCCTGCACCAGCAGGTCGGTGCCTTCCATCTGCACCATTGAGCCTTCTGAACTGGTCATGGCTGAACCATTTTTACGCATATCGGCCATGTACTGGTACGCCTGGACGGTGGCTTCATCGTTGGTGTAGCCTTCAATCTTTTTGCCGTCCGGGCTGATATGCGTGCGCCAGTCCATCCACCAGATGTGGGGCTGCGCGTCGCCGCCCCAGATGCGCTCCTCGATGTTTTCGCTCTTCTGGGTCAGTTTGAGCGTCATCTCGTAATACTCTTTCATGCCCATCGGTTCGCTGGCAGAGGGGTACGGCACACCAAACTTGTCAAACACATCTTTGTTGTACACCATGATGATCGCACCGGTGTAGGTTCCCAGGCAATAGACCTTACCTTCGTAAACGCAGTTCTGGGTAATTGCGCCCTCATTGAAATCTTCGAAGGGAACTTCATAGGTCTTGATGGCTTCGTCCAGAGCGAGGAATTTGCCTGCTTTTAGCCAGCGGGGAACGTAGATAAAGGCAATATCCGGACCTTCTCCAACCAGCATGGCGGTATCAATTTTTGTGACGTAATCCCCTTCTGGAATTTCTGTCAGCTCGACGTTGATGTTCGGATTTTCGGTTTCGAACGCTTCAATCAACATGGGGAAGAAGTCGGTTTCCCCTTCGAACCCCCAGATATTAAGGGTAATCTGTTCTTCCACATCTGTTTCACCTCCCGTTTCTCCAGGAGCAGTGGGGGCACAAGCGGAGACGAGCAGAGCCAACAAAACGATGATGATAGACAAACGCGAGAAGCGATGCATCTTTTATTCTCCTTGTTCTATAATCTATGCAATATGGTTCTGGAAATAACAATCTTTTGGGCGCTCACACGGCGCGGAGCGACCAGGCCGGTTTCAGGTTCGTGCGTTTCCGATTGGATTTTCCTCCTTCAAGAGTGTTTCGGACAGGACGAAACAAGGGTTAAGTAAGTAATTCATGCCGGGTGATCAGGCCGATTCCCGGATGTGTAATTCAAAGGCCATCTCAATATTGAGGCCCTGGGCTGGGGCCCGGCCTTCGAGGCGCTCGATCAGAAGCTGGGCTGCTTTCCGCCCCATGCCTTCCTGATCCTGATAGATGGTGGTCAGGGCGGGGGTTACCAGCTGGGCGGCGGGGATGTCATCGAAACCCACCACAGCAACATCCTGCGGGATGCGCAGCCCAGCCTCGCGAATGGCCTTCATCGCGCCGATTGCCATCAGGTCGTTGGCGGCAAAAATGGCGTCTGGGCGGTGTTTTGCCAGCAAGGACTGCATACCCTGGTAACCGCCCATTTCGTTGTAATCCGAGACTTCCTCGATCATGGGCGGCAGTTCGGGCAATTGTCCTTCCAGCGCTTGCAGGTAGCCATCCCGGCGGGCATTGCGTGGCCCAGCCGGCCCGGTGATCATGGCGATCCTGGTATGCCCTTTTTTTACCAGGTATGAGACCGCTTCAAAGGCAGCGGCTGTGTTATCGACAAAGACGTTGTCCAGCGGCCAATCGCCGCCCCCATGGCGGCGCACCTCCAGGCGCACTACCGGGATGTTTTTCTCCAGTAGCGGCAGCAGATCGCGGGCGTGACTGAAGAAGAATACTCCAATCACGCCGTCTACCCGGCCCTGCTGTACCGACTGCAGGTAGCGCTTTTCGCGTTCCTGGCTGCCGTGGGTGTTGTAGGTAATGACCTCGTAACCGTTTTCCTCGGCTGTTTCCTGGATGCCGCTGACGAAGGCCGGGTAGAACGGATTGGTGATCATCGGGATGATCGCTGCCAGGGTGTAGGTTCGGCTGGTGCGCAACATGCGCGCGGCAGAGTTGCGCACGTAGCCGAGGGCCTGGATGGCCTCGAGGACCTTGTTGCGCGTCTCCTCGGGCACCGAGGTGGTCTCGGGGTTGTTGAGCACCAGCGACACGGTGGTCTGCGAGACATTGGCGGCCCTGGCGACGTCGAATTGGGTGGGCTTTTTCCGGCTGGGGGAGGTTTTGATGGTCATGATTATAATACGTAATAGTAATACCTAGTAGTAATACCTATTATAAAGATTGCGAGTGGAAAGTCAAGAGGTGAATCAGGAAAGAATCCTCATGTCTCCAAAGGGCCTTCTGTCGCGATTACTTCTCCACGGGTTCGACGCGTACAGCGGGGGCAGCGAGATGGCCGCGCTCGACGGTCAGCGCCACGCCGCCACCGGTGAGCGGTTGCTCCTGGTCCATCGCTTCCAGCAGCAGGCGGCCGTCGACCCAGCCGCGCAGGCGGACGCCGCCAGGCGTGTTCTCAACCGCCAGGCGCAGTTCGTAGGGCCGCCAGGGCTCCCAGGGGAAGTCCTGCTCAGCCAGGGTTTGCTCGCCGTCCAGGGCCTTGAGCAGCCTTACCCGTCCGCCGTCGACCAGCTCGAAAGTATAGAAGCGGGCCATGCCCTGCACGCGCGCCGCCACGCCGCCGGCGTGGAATTTGGCTGAGGTGATCCGCGCGCTGACCTGGTAGTCGGTCCACTCGCGTGCGCCAGTCAGGATCAGCCCGCGTCCTCGGTCCTGGATGATGCGGAAAGACTGCTGAAAGCGCGGCTCCCAGTGGTCCACGCCGTCGACCCAGGCGCGGCGGAAAATGAGCGGGCCAGGGTGCGGCAGGCTACTGCCCGCAGGGCGGGTGAGGGTCACCCGCGGCGTGCCTAACCAGCCCAACCAGTCCAGGTAGAGGATGGCGGGCTGCACGGGGCAGGTGAACTCGACCTCCACTTCGTAGAGGACCCCATCCAGCTCGGGGACCTGCCAGCGAAGCGTCTGGTATTCTCCCGGGGCAAGCGCCAGCGCTTCACCCAGCAGGCGAGCAGGCCGGTCGTCTGCGTCGTAGTAGCCTAGGCATAGGCGGGCAGTGAGCGGCGCGCCGTTTTCTTCCGCGGCCCACAGCCCGGCCTGGATGGTCTGCCCGGGATAAAGGGTGGGCGAAGCGTACAGGGTGTAGCCGGGCATGCCGAGGTCTTCGGGCAGGATGAAGACGGCTGTAGCGGCCCGGGCGGGGGCTGGCCCAACCTGAGTGAGCGCGAGGCTGCGCGCACCCTGCCGGCTGTGACCCGGAACATTCTCGACCCGTGTGTGGTGGGGGTTCCTGGAACGGAAGCCCTGTACAGCGCCGGGCAGATCGAAGTGAAAGCGCGCGCCGGCCTTTGGCAGCAGCGGGGGCAGCCCGCGCATCTGCCGGGCGCTGTTGGCGACCGCCAGGGCTTCACGGGCTGCATCGCTGATACAGCGCCCGCCGTCGGCGGCGGGGATGAATAGTCGGTCGGCCACCGGCCCACGCCAGTCGACCTCGCCCCTGTCCAGGGCGGGAAGCCCGCCGCGCAACGCCAGCAGGCAGCCCAGGTTGCCGGCGTTGCAGTCGGTGTCCCAGCCAGCGCTGACGCAGATCCCCAGCGAGCGGCGAAAATCCCCGCCGCCGTAGAGCAGGCCGAGGTGGACCAGGGCATGGTTGGGAACGACGTGGCAGCCCCCGACGTATTTCTTATAGCCGTACTGGTTGATGATGCGCGCACGAGTCTTGCGCCAGTCGCAATCACGGGCGCGCCATTCGCGCAGGTCGTTGACCAGACGGTAGATCAGCGAGGTGGACGGGACCTGCTCCAGCCCGGCGGCGACCAGGCGCTCGATGTCCATCTCGACGAAGGCCTGAGCTTCCATGGCAGCGATCACCCGCGCGGCGTTGATGGCTTCGTCATCGTGGCTGACCGAGGCGTTCCGCGTGGCAAAGTCGGCCGCCTTTTCGGGGTCGCCGGGGTGAAGCATTGCCCAACTGTCGATGTAGATCTGTGCGCCAATCTGGTTGGCGATCACTGGCCCGTTCTGCGCCAGCGAGCCGCTGCGCGGGGCGGGGATGCCGTTCTTGAGGTTGAGGTAGGCGGTGTGCTCGCTGGAGTGGAACAGCCCGCCCCACCAGAGGATTGTGCGGTTCTCGATGATGTAATTTAGCCAGGTCTGCCCGATCTGTCGCGGAGTGATGTCTGGCGTATCGCCGTAATCCTCGAGCGCGCGCAGGAAGGTGAACGTCCCAGCGATGTCGTCGTCGGTGACGACCAGCGGTGCATTCACCTCGTGGTTGATGTAGCGATCGACGAAGCCAAAGCGTGCGATGATGCTCTCGCCGGACCAGTTTTCAACCGGGCGGCCCAGGTAGACGCCGATGATCTTGCCCAACACGCCGGCGTAGACCCGTTCGAGGTAGTCGGGGGGAAGGGGGTTCATGTCTGATATATTCTCACTGGTTTATATTATAAGTGGTAAAACCCTCGTATATTGCACCTGCTCATTGCTGTATGCCGGAGGCAAGGAAATACCGAAGGAGCGAGTAGTGGGCGTAGCGAAAAAGACTGCCTGAATTACTTTGGAATAACCCCCGGCAGCATTGTGGAAATCGGTGGCCGGTTTTATCCAACAGGCGGAGATGACCATCTGCGGCCTCAACGGCGGCCTGCTCAAAGGCATGGGTGAGTAATAAGCCCGGATTGCCTGCAACCCGGTTTCGCTCAAAGGCGCTGGCCGCTACCTTCTACTGGCGACAAAAAGGTGGCTGAAGGGCCGTCCATTCTTCACCCAGGAAGGTCAGGATCGCGAGTAAGATGTGAGCATTTTTCCAACCAATCCGGGCCGGGCTGCCTCATGCATGTACTGGCCCGGTTGCCGTACTGAAGTTATAAACACATCTCCAGGATGGCTTCGACATCCTGCTCGGCCAGCGGGACGTAGGAATTCTGCAGGTTGCCGATCTGGACGGTGTGTGCGGCCATGCCAGCGAAGTTTTCTTCCCCGATGCTGAGCTCTGTGAGCGTCATCGGAATGCCCAGGCCGGTGAAGAAGGCCCC
The DNA here is from genome assembly GCA_964490575.1 of uncultured Anaerolineaceae bacterium. GTDB lineage: Bacteria > Chloroflexota > Anaerolineae > Anaerolineales > Anaerolineaceae > DSYU01. The sequence goes on from CAZBDC010000255.1 coordinate 5,057, forward strand.
GGTCGCGTCAATGGTCCGCCGGGCGATTTCCGTGGGTGTAAATCTGGCGTCTACGTTCCAAACATTGATGCCGTATTCCACGAATATCCTTATGGTCGGGTTGCTCAAGACGTAGCGCATCCAATGTGGGGCCAGGAGCGCCAGGCCAACCCCGACAGTCGATTGTGCTGCCGCCGCCAACCGCCAGGATTATTCACAAGAAAAGGCCGCTAACACTCAACAAGATTTTTGGGCCAACGAATTCTCGATCGCCAACCTGTAACAGGAGCCATTGTCATTCTGGTGTGGCAGGAGTGGGGGCTTTCAGTATAATACTTGAAACAACGATTATCTATGGAGACTTTCTCATGAAATTAAACCTCATTCCCCAGCCCGTGACCGTCGAACCCCGACCCGGGATGTTTACTCTTCTGCCGGACGCGGTCATCGCTGCCCAGGAGGAAGCCGTCGAGACCGCTCAACTGCTCTCCGCGTGGCTGGGCCGGCCGACCGGCTTCACGCTGCCGGTGGAGCCGACCCTGCCGCCCGGTAAAACCGGGATCCGCCTGGCGATCGACCTCTCGCTGGCCCATCTAGGGCGCGAGGGCTACCGCCTGGAGGTGACCTCGGAAGGGGTGGAACTGCGCGCGCCGCGGGCGGCGGGGCTGTTTTACGCCGCACAGACGCTGCGCCAGTTATTCCCGCCCGAGGTCTTTGCCGCCCAGCCGGTAGGCGATGCAGTTGTCTGGCAGGTCCCGGCAGTGTGGATCGAGGACGCGCCGCGCTTTGGCTGGCGCGGGGCCATGCTCGATGTCAGCCGCCACTTCATGCCGGTCGAATTCGTCGAGCGCTTTATCGACTTGCTGGCGCTGCACAAGATGAACTCCTTCCACTGGCACCTGACTGATGACCAGGGCTGGCGGATCGAGATCAAGAAGCATCCGCGCCTGACCGAGGTGGGTGCGTGGCGTAAGGAGACGCTGGTGGGCCACCTGAGCCGCGAGCGCAAGGACCTGGTCTACGATGGCGTGCCGCACGGCGGGTTTTACACACAGGAGGAAATCCGGCAGGTGGTGGAATACGCCCGGCGGCGGCACGTGCGGGTGGTGCCCGAGATCGAGGTGCCGGGGCACGCCCAGGCCGCCATCGCCGCTTATCCGGAACTGGGCTGCGCCGGCCCGCTGGAAGTGGCTACCGGCTGGGGCGTGCTGACCTACAACGTCTTTAACGTGGCCGAGGAGACCCTCGCTTTCCTGGCGGACGTATTCAATGAGGTGGCAGACCTGTTCACGGGCGAGTTCGTTCACGTCGGCGGTGACGAGGTTCGCAAGACGGCCTGGATCGAGAGCGCGGCGGTGCAGGCGCGCAAGGAGGCGCTTGGGCTGGCAGACGAGCACGCGCTACAGAGCTATTTCATTGGTCGAATGGAAAAGATACTGCAGGCGCGCGGGCGCCGGCTGGTGGGCTGGGACGAAATCCTGGAGGGCGGGCTGGCGACCAGCGCGGTGGTGATGTCGTGGCGGGGTGAAGCGGGCGGGATCGCAGCGGCTCAGGCCGGGCACCCGGTGGTGATGGCCCCCAACACCTACACCTACTTTGACTATTACCAGGCGGCCACTCCCGAGGCCGAACCGCTGGCCATCGGCGGCTACGTGCCGCTCAGCAAGGTTTACGGCTACAATCCGATCCCGGCCGAGTTGACCCCCGAACAGGGAGCGCGTATCCTGGGGACGCAGTTCCAGATGTGGAGCGAGTACCTGCCCAACCCGGCAGCGGTCGAGTACATGGCCTTCCCACGAGCCTGCGCGCTGGCTGAGGTGGCCTGGTCGCCGCAGGAAGCCCGGGCGGGCGCCGATCTCGCGGAGCCTCGACTTTTCACGC
>CAZBDC010000256.1:0-5723 GCA_964490575.1 uncultured Anaerolineaceae bacterium
ACCCCCCCCCAATCCTACACTCTTTCCCTACACGACGCTCTTCCGATCTATCCGCCCTGAGCAATCCATTCTTCGACAGCCTGTACAATGGCCTGGCCAAGGCCTTGCTGGCGGTACGGGGCGGCAATCATAAGGAGGGAGAGAAAGGCCAGTTCTGGATCGTCTGCGTAGCCGGAGGGAATGAAGTCGACGATTCCAAGCATCCGGTTGCCCTGCGGGTCGAAAATTCCACAAAAGATTCCGCCATCTTCGCGAGAGTGCACCAGGTCGGCCTCTACCATCGCGGTGGAAGCCTGCGCAACTGGGCCCAGGGAGAGAAAATCTTCACACGCACGGTAAACTTCCAGGATCTGGTCCAGTTCTCTGGGTGTGCCTGTAACCTGGCGGATGACAAAGGTCTGTTTACGAATGTATAATCCTTCCATTCTCTTGTGACCTGAAAAGGTTGTATAATTAGGGTCGCAATAATCTGTGATGGTGTGAAAGAAAAAATTCGGACTATATCGCGCTATTTTCGCGATATTAATTTTTACTTGCTCAGCGCCACAGAATCATACCAAATCACGAGGTGAAAAATGAAAGTTGTTGTTGACCCTGATCTGTGCATGGGTTGTGGGATCTGCGAAGGGATCCAACCTGATGTATTTAGCCTTGGCTCAGAGCCCTATGCCGTTGTGCTACTGGATCCCGTTCCAGAAAAATACCGCGCGGATGTAGAAGATTCGATTGAGCAGTGTCCAGAGGAAGCGATCAGCATCGTCGAAGAGTAAAGCGGCAGCTATACCCGGAACTCTTCAATTTCCTGATCATGAAAGATTGATTCAATCAGCGCCTCATGGCATTTCGGCGAACCCGAAGCGACCAGGGTAATTTTCATACTGTCTTTGCGTCGCGTTCGATGGATAGAAATTAGCTTCAGTCCGTGTTCGTGGAAGCGCTTAATGAGCGCTTCATACATAACTGGATCCGCAGTGGTACAGATCTGGTAGGTGGATGTACGGCTAAGCGTTCCAATAAATCTCTCGATGGCCGGAAAGAAGAAAAGAACAACCAGAATGGCAGCGGTTGCCAGAACAGTGAATAGATAATATCCTGCGCCGACCCCCATGCCAATGGCGGAAGCCAGCCAGATAGTTGCGGCTGTGGTGATCCCGTGGATTTGGCCGCGCTCTCGCATGATTACGCCGGCGCCCAGAAACCCGATGCCGGTTACGATTTGGGCCGCGATGCGACCTGGATCGCCTGTCACCTGGGCACCCGAAAGTGCGGACAACCGGTAGGAGTATATTGTGAACAAGGCCGCTCCGGAACTGATGAACATCAAGGTCCGGAAACCAGCGGCCTTGTCGCGTAGTTCCCGCTCAACACCGATCAATCCGCCGAGGGCCATAGCGAGCAATAGCTTAAGAATGTCTTCAGTCAGGAACATGGATGGACTTCTCCATAATCAGCAGATCATCCTGGCGTTTGACCGGCATGCTGAAAGTGAACCGGTCGACTTGCGAACATAGCTCCAGATCGACCTTGAATCTATTGATTAAATCTTCTGAGGCCTCATGCAAGCGCCCAGAAATATAATCGGTGACCCAGGCCAGGTACCGGGTGGGATCCGGTTTTTGATCTCTCAAGAGAGCCGCCATATATTTGGCGCAGGCCACGTCTTCCAGGCCGCTGCCCGGCTCGTCCGGTCGAACGCCGGTTAAGACGAACGTCACCTGAGTGGGCTGCAGGCGTTGGACGGCGGATACGGTAGCGCCAGCCACCACAAAACTGGCAGCAAACAAATAACTGGCAGCAGATGATCGGACGACTCCCTGCGTGCCTGCCGAGGTGCGCTGGATGAGAGTCCGGTTGGCCATATCTAATCCACTGAACTGGCCTGGCGAGTTCCATAAATCGAAGCCAGCAACCGGCTGGCCGCCCGATTCGCCCATCACCAGCGCACCGGGGAAACGTTCGCGGAGGGCCAGGGCCTGCTCGACTGTGCTGACCAGAAGGATCTGCCGGGCGCCAGCGACGAATCCATAAGCAGCCGTCGTGAAGGCGCGCATGACATCGATGGCGATCACTACGCCGCGGGCTGTGGAACAGGTCTCCAGGGTGGCGAATTCGATGCAAATCTTATTCATAGAGCAGCGCCAGAGCCAGGATGGCTGTCCAGGCCATTGCCTTAAATTGCCCATTTCGCAAGGCCGTGGCTGCCTCGGAACGGTCGAGAAGGATCAGTTGTTGTTCTTCGAGGTCATCCGCATTCGGTTCTGCGACTGGGACAGCGTTACGAGCCAGGAAGAAATGGCCAATGCCTGCGCCGCGGTTGGCGTCGACCGTAAAGCGACCCAGTGAAATCCATTCAGAAGCAGTATAGCCGGTTTCCTCGATCAATTCTCGCCTGGCTGCTGAGAGGGGGTCCTCGCCTGGCTCGATATAACCGCCCACTGTGGCGAGCGTTTCCCCCTCGAGGGCGTATTTTACCTGTCGGAAACAAAGAATTTTTCTCTGGGGGGTGAATGCTACAACATTCACATAATCTGGGGTAACAATCCAGGGCCAGTCATCAATGATTTGTCCATCTGGCAAGGCCACTGTATGGCGCTCGACGGTAAGCCATTTTCCAAAAGACAGCAGGGCGGATTTATTCAGCGTTTTCCAGGTTTGCATCAGTTCTCCAGGCTCCCCCTTCTTAAGTTTGCTTTTACCTATGGTCAGCCAGGTTGTCCTTTGCCCGGCTGGTGGCGCCGAAAAACAGGCTGCTGGCTGCCATTGACGGCGTCCCAGATTCGCTCGGCATGTTTAAGGAGCGTGTTGGGCGGTAGTTGAGAGGGAGAGAAGTAAGAGCTGGCATCCGTTTCGGCGGTCTGGCACAGACTGCCGCCCGTGATGCGGCAAACAAAGGCAAACAACAGTTCGCTCCGGCCCGGCTTCGCATAGACCCCCACGAGGCGCTCGATGGCGACTTCTAATCCCGTTTCTTCACGCACTTCCCGGATGACACATTCGGTGGGCAGTTCACCGGATTCCATACCACCGCCCGGCAGGTTCCAGGCGTCCATATCGCGGCGATGGCAAAGCAAAACTTGCTTTTCGTCATTAAAGATGATCGCAAATGCGCCGGTGGTGAAAAGTGGACGGGTGTCTGCCATCCTTCTATTTTATCCAAAGTTCGAGGATTATCGTAGAATTTTGGCAGCTAATTCCAGGGTTCATTGTACAATTCAGGTATGAACATCAGCGATGAAAGATCTCATTCTGAGGGATAATCCCATCCTATGGCCAAAATCCTGGTTTCTGGCTTGATCAATATCGAGACGACCTTGCGGGTTGAGAGTTTCCCGATCCCATATACCCCGGTGCGATATCCATTTTTTGGGGTGAACAGCACCGTTTCGGGAGTAGGCTATAATCTTGCCCGGGCACTGACTGTCCTGGGGGACGATGTGTGCCTGCTTTCGCTGATCGGACGCGATCCCCTAGGAGGATTGGTGCGAACGGCTCTGGGGCGCGACAACATTCCAGGGCAAAACGTGTTGGAAATGCTCGAACAAACCGCCCAATCGGTGATCCTGTTTGATGGCGAGGGAAGGCGGCAGATCAACGTCGATCTTAAGGATGTTCAGGAAACGCCCTATCCTGCTCAACGCTATGCCAAAGCGGCGGCAAGCAGCGACCTGGTAGTGCTGTGCAACGTGAACTTTTCGCGGCCATTCCTGGAACTGGCCCGGAAAGCCGGCAAGCCCATTGCGACCGATGTGCACTCGATTTCGGATTTGAACGATGCTTTCAATGCCGATTTCATGCGCGCAGCCGATATCCTTTTCATGAGCCATGAGTGGCTGCCCGTGCGGCCCGAAGAGTGGGTCGAGCGAGTATGGAACCGGTACCGGGCCGAGGTGCTGGTCATTGGGTTGGGCGCAGAGGGCGCTCTGCTCGCGTTGAAAAAAGAGCGCGTGATGGAGCGCATCCCTGCCATCCGCACCCGCAAGGTGGCAAACACAATCGGCGCCGGCGACGCCCTGTTTTCGGCTTTTATCCATTACTACGTTAAGACAAGTGATGCTTACCTTTCGCTGCGCAAAGCGATGCTGTTTGCTTCTTACAAGCTTGGGGCAGTTTCGGCCTCCGAGGGCTTTCTGGATGAAGAGACTCTCGAACTGCTGTTTTCCAAAGTGGATGCGTAACGGTTTATTCCCGGATTGGAGTTGATGATGACCAAAATTACCCCTGAAATCCTGGCCAAACTGGCCGGCTTTGACACGCCTACAATTTGCAACGTGATCGAATTGTTTGATATTCGCCCCCGAAACACAGGCTTTATGGATAGCCGTATCCGGGCATGTTTTCCAGAAATGGGCCCAATTGTGGGGTACGCCGCAACTGCCACATTTCGATCTTCTGCCCCGCCGCCTCCTGGCTCCGATGTATATGACAATATTGAAGTACAAGTAAAACGGTTTTCGGAGCTGTCTGGGCCGCCGATTGTTGTTTTCCAAGATTTGGATGATCCAGCCGTGGCTGCAACTTTCGGCGAGATAATGTGTACTTCATATATGACCTTCGGCTCAGTTGGTCTTATCACCAGTGGGGCAGGGCGCGACCTGGATCAAGTACGCCGCATCGGTTTTCCCGTCTTCACGAATGGAACCATCAGCGCTCATGGGTATTGTCATACCCCTGATGTTCACGTTCCTGTGCGTGTAGGTGGCGTGATGATCTACCCGGACGATCTGCTTCACGCCGATGTGAACGGGGTGACAACGATCCCAAAAGAGATCGCTTCCGAAGTTGCCGAAGTTGGGGATGCGTATGTCGCTGCCGAAATGGTGATCATTAACGCCTTGAAGGAGTTTGGGCCGGCCTTGAAGAAACTCCAGGAAGCGCGCAGGGAGAGCAAGCGGCAGATGGCTGTGATCAGGGAACGGGTGTCCAGGAAGCTGTAGGAGTGCTAGCTCCGGCCGATTGAGCAGAACGTACGCCTGTTTGCGCCGCTGGCCAGGGTAGAGCAAAGCAGGCTGCTGGTGGCGTGATTACCCGTCCCGTTTCCGGAGGATCTTGCCGGATTCGGCTGCTAACTACTTCCCCAGATAGATTCCGGATGAAAGCCTGCGATTGGGATTAACCATTTTATGAGAGAGTCGACAGCCTGTTTCATCATTAACCCCGAAAAGGATGGGGAAGTTTTATTGGGTTTCAAGAAAACCGGTTTTGGCGCCGGAAAATATGCCGGGATCGGTGGAAAGGTGGAAACCGGTGAGACAGTTGAAGCGGCCGCAATTCGAGAGGTGGAAGAAGAGATTGGTGTAAAGATTGGCGATGCGGATCTTGTCTTTATGGGAAGATTGACCTTTATTTTCCCGTCGAGGGTGGATTGGTCTCAAGAAGTGTCGGTCTTTATCGCTGAACGATGGTTAGGGGATCCGAAAGAGAGCCCGGAAATGAGACCCGTGTGGTTCAAGCCGGGTGAAATCCCTTATGAATTGATGTGGTCGGACGCACGATATTGGTTGCCGAAAATTTTGCGTGGCACAAAAATCTACCTGACCTTTTCCTTCGAGGAAAATAACGAGACTATCGCTGAGATCTCAATTGGCTGAGATCTCTTGGTCGCCCCCGAGTTCGTACTAAAAAATGCTACATAAGAATTAAATTCACTAGTTGATTTTACGGCTCAAAAGTGGTATTGTATATGCGACCGTTAATAATGTATATATCCCGAATAACATTTATTA
>CAZBDC010000256.1:5733-6862 GCA_964490575.1 uncultured Anaerolineaceae bacterium
GTGGATTTAGCTGGGCCGTTTTATTTCCTTCAATATTCGAGAAGTTAAGGTACTGAAAATATCAAATTGCATATGTTGATTTCAAAGCGAATCTAAGCGCCGGATTGTTTTGATTCCAGGCTGTCCTTTCCTGGAAAGATAGATCATTTGACCGGCGTTCGAAAGGAGGTGCAGCAGGCCTTTTGTATTCGAGGCTTCCTGGGCCTTATTCGGAAAGAACAAAAAGCTGGTAACACCGATTTCTAATGAAGAATCAAACCTGCCTACTTTGCTCTCCGTCCAGCTCATCATAATTGCTGCTCGTCCTTGAGGTGGATAAAAATAATGTGAAGCGCCGCCTGACAGGGCGAGTGGCCGGCTGAAATCAAAATACTGCCGGCGTATTTTCTTTTACCATACTGCCCTTTCCGTTGGGGAGAGATGACTTGAATATCTTGAGGAAATGTGTCATGAATAAAATGCTAAAGAGGGCATTGCAGTTCCTACCCAATATCTTTGTGTTATTGAGCCTGCTGATGACAGCCGGGCTGGTTGCAGCCGATGACAGCCTGATGTTCAGAAAAAATGTCTCCAGCACCCCTGACCTGGAGACTGAGTTCGCGGCCATCCGCATGTTGCCGCTCTATGTCCCTGTGCAGTCTTCGGATGGGACGCTGCTGGGAACCATCGATGTCATCAATGCGGATGGCGCGGTGGTTGAAACGCGCGAATATGCCCAACCATTGATCGGTCATTACACCGACGGGCATGTCGAGCTCATTGAGGAAGAAGGCTACGGCGGTTTCCCGGGGCACGGCGAACGGGATGCTTTCGGCGCAGTCTCTCTGGACGCCGGCGCAACCTGGCAGCGGACCAACCTGTCTAAATCCGCGGACCTTTCCTCCATCAATATCCGCGATGGCAACCGCTGGGTGCCTTACCCGGGCGATGTCGGGCGCACCTTCGTCTCTTCGGATGGCAATAAGGTGCTGGTCACCTGGGTGAGCAAGTACTGCGGTGGCGGCAACCCGACTTATGCCATTACTGAGGCCGAGCAGGACCTCCTGGCGACTTACCTGGCAGGCACCGGCACCGTAACTGATAGATCGGAAGAGCGTCGTGTAGGGAAAGAGTGTAGGATAGGGTGTTG
>CAZBDC010000257.1:0-6838 GCA_964490575.1 uncultured Anaerolineaceae bacterium
AGATAATGAGCGGTGACTGGAGTTCAGACGTGTGCTCTTCCGATCTCCGCATCCGCGAGGAGCACCCCTTCACGGGCACACCCATCCGCCTGGTGCTAAAGGCGCGCCGGTAAACTTACATTGACCTTAGAGGATCCTTAATAATCGGACCGCGCCCTTGTTCAGGGGGTTGAGACGTCTTATAATCAAATTATAGGGATCTTACCGGTTCGTGGAGGGAAGTTTGGAAAATCATCAGCCCGAGATCGGCATCGAACAGGAAAATGCCCAGCCAGCGGCCAGGCGGCCTGCCTGGATCAGTTTCACGTGGGAAGTCTTGCAGACGCTGATCATGGCTGTTATTCTTTATTTTTTGATCGATGTTGTGGTGGGGCGTGTGCGGGTGGAGAACATCAGCATGGAGCCCACCTTGCAAGAAGGCCAGTTTATCCTGGTCAACAAACTGGCCTACCGGTTGGGAGATTTCCAGCGCGGCGATATTGTTATCTTTCACTACCCAAGAAGCCCCCAGGAGGATTACATCAAGCGGGTAATCGGCCTGCCGGGCGATACGGTGAAAATTGAAAATGGGCAGGTGCAGGTCAATGGGCAGGTTCTCGATGAGCCTTATATTGCTGCGCCACCCTCTTACGACAGCACATGGGCGGTCCCTGACGACCAGATTTTTGTCCTGGGCGACAACCGCAACCGGTCGTCCGATTCGCATAGCTGGGGGTTTGTGCCGGTTGACATGGTGGTTGGCAAAGCCCTGGTGGTATACTGGCCTTTGGACGATTTGAAGATTCTCAATCAGACGCCGGGCGTTAAGGCGGCGAACTAAACAATGAACAGAGACTTAACCGAACTTCTCAATCTTGCCAGCGATTACGAACGCCAGCTGCCCGACTTGCGGCTGCCGGCCGGTCAGCCTGACTCGCGGCCGATTGCGGCCTGGATCGATCATACCCTGCTGAAGCCTGAGGCGACGCCTGAGCAGATCGAGCAGTTATGCAAGGAGGCGCTGGCGTACCAGTTTGCCACAGTGTGCATCAACCCGATCTATGTACCCCAGGCATACCGTCTGCTGCAAGGCAGCCCGGTTGGGGTCTGCACGGTGGTGGGCTTTCCACTGGGCGCTACCCTGGCCACCGCCAAGGCCGAGGAGACCCGCCTGGCGATCGAAGCGGGCGCCACGGAGATTGATATGGTCGTTGCGGTTGGCCTGCTGAAAGGGGCCCGGTATGACGTTGTGGCCGAGGATATCCAGCGAGTGGTCGCAACGGCGCACGCGCGCGGGGCAAAGGTCAAGGTCATTCTGGAAATGGCCCTGCTGACCCGTTATGAAAAAATCATAGGCTGCCTGATCAGCCGCATGGCCGGCGCTGATTTCGTTAAAACATCGACCGGGTTTGGCCCGGGCGGCGCGACGGTGGAAGATGTGGCCCTGATGCGCCGGGTGGTTGGGCTGCAAACCGAAGTAAAAGCGGCCGGCGGCATCCGCTCCCTGGCGGATGCGCGTGCGATGCTGGCAGCCGGGGCGACCCGCCTTGGCACCAGCGCCGGGGTAAAACTTGTCCAGGAAGCCGAACAGGAAACCGGAAAATCATGAGCGAACGACCTCGGGAAGCAACCATGCCCTGCAATGAGTGCCAGGCCGGCCAGATGCACCGCCGTTTTATTACCTACTTCACCTGGCTGGCTGAGGAACTCATCACCGTGCCCGACTTCCCCGCCTGGGTATGTGATGTGTGTGGGCGACGCGAGTACGACCTGCACGCGCTCAACCAGCTCAACCTGCTGCTGAATTCGAATGCCGGGCGCAGCCCCCACAAGGTCCGCCGCGCGCCGCACAGCCCCGAGCACAAAAAGGGTCAGCGCCCCAGCCGGCCGGAATAATCGTTGATGATCCAGTTTGCGGTCTGTTTGCCGGCGCTGCGCCAGCAAACAGACCGCAACGTATTTTCCAAAGGGAATTGACGCATCTACCGGCCCGTGATAAAATTCTCATCTGCCGGGCGCGTAGCTCAATGGCAGAGCAGTGGCCTTTTAAGCCATTGGTTGAGAGTTCGAGCCTCTCCGCGCTCATATCAAACGACCTGGAGGTGCTGTGACCCCCAGGTCGTTCGCTTTAACACCCCGCTTGCGCTTATCTGATCTAGGGCATGTTGCTGATGTAGACTCGCAGAACCTGGGCAAAGATGAAAACCACCAGGATCAGCGCGGTCATAAACCAGTCGCGTACGGCGAAAACGCGTTCCTCGATCACGGTGGGGTTGCCCGGGGTGCCGAAACCACGGGTTTCCAGCGCAATTTGGAAGTCGTTTGCTTTGCGAAACAGCAGCAGGATCAGCGGTGTAACGATGGGCACGTAGGCGCGGCGCAGCTTGACAATCGGGTTCATCCGGTCGATATCAAAGGCCCGCAGCTTCTGCGCGCCGGTTATATACTCCCACATCTCAAAGATCAGGGTCGTAAACGACAGCGCGCTGACGATCATAAAAGTGGCCACTTTGGGCAGGCGGAGCTGGCGAAATGCAGTCATCAGGTCCGAGGATGAGGTAGTCATCACCAGCAGGGGCAGTGAAACGGTGGCAGTGAGGATACGCAGGCACAGCATCGCGCCAAAAATAACGCCCTCCAGTTTCAGTGTTCCGACATTTGTTTCCCCATACTGGAAATCAAACAGCCGCAGGATGACCGTATCCCCCCACCGGTAGGTGAAACCCTGGATGAGGATCAGGAAGAGGAACGTTCCCATCAGCAGTTTGAACAGGGCCTGGAAGCGGCTGACCTCAATTCGCGCCAGCGCCCACAGGATGACGGACATCACCAGCCACACCAGGGGGACAAAAACATACTTCACTTCTTTCAGTGGGGTGAGGATAATGAAAAGAGTGAGTAAGATGTAGAGAATCTTAATCAGTGGATGAAGACGGTGTACAATCGTATCCCGATCTACATAACGGAAAGGAACTCTCATTCGCTTTTCCTTCTCAAAGCTCGCAGGAGGGCGGGCGGGGTGACAATTTTTTCGGGAACGCCCAGGTCATGCAAGTCGTGCGCCACCTGGGCTGCCACCGGCGGGCGCAGATAAGTGCGGGCCAGGATCTCAGCCTGTCCGAAGGCTTCTTCGGTGGGGGCGTCCAGGATGATTGTGCCGTTCCACATGACGACCAACCGCTCGGCATAATGGGCGATCAGGTCCATGTCGTGTGTGATCATCAAAATTGTCCGCCCGCCTTCATCCCGGATGCGGCGGCCAATTTCTGCCAGCTGGTAGCGCCCGCGGTGATCTTGCGCGGTGGTCGGCTCATCCAGGATGAGCACCTGTGGATCAAGCGCGATGGTTGCGGCGACGGCCAGTTTACGCCGGTCACCAAACGACATTCGGAAGGGGAAGGTTTCCAGCTCGTTCTCTAACCCGACCAGAGCAAGTGCGCTGCGAACACGTTCTTCAGCCTGCTGCTCCTCAATTCCCAGGTTTTTCAGGCCAAACAGGATTTCTTCTTTGCTCGATGCAGTAAACAACTGGTAGTCGGGGTTCTGCAGAACCAGCCCGACCGAACGCGCCATCTGCCCTACCGGGATATTGCGAATGTCTTTGCCGTTGAAGCGCACCTCGCCCCTGGTGGGCCGCAGCAGGCCGACGAACGATTTCACCAGCGTGCTCTTGCCGGACCCGTTCTGCCCGACAATGCCGACAATTTCGCCGGTCCGGATGGACAGGTTGATGTTGTCCAGCGCCCGTACCGGCGGATAGCCCGGGTACTGGTAGGTCAGATTCACGGCCTCTAAAATGAAGGGACCAGGGTCTTTTTCAGTCTCCGGCAGGGCCTCTCGCGTCCCGATGACTTCCAACTGGCCCTTACCGATCAGGTCGCGCGCATGGCTGGCAACATAACTTCCGTCCATCTGTTCGACCTGCGCATTGGTGAGTGGGGTAGGCTGCCCGCTGAGCTGGTCCACCTTCAGGAAAATATTGAGCGCATCTGGAATTTTCACCCCTGCCGCTTCCAGAATATTCGGCTGGGAAAAAACTTCCGCCGGCGTGCCCCACAGGATGGTCTTGCCTTTATCCAGGACCAGGACACGGTCGGCCAAATCTAAAATGTCGTCGGTCTCGTGCGTGGTCATCACGATGGTAATTTCACCGGTTGATTTCAGCCGGTGGATTGCTTCGACTACTTCTGAACGGCCGATGGGATCTAATTGCGAGGTCGGCTCGTCCAGCACCAGCAGGCGTGGACGCATGGTCAGGGCTGCGCCCAGGGCCACGCGCTGCTTTTGCCCACCGGAGAGGTCGCGTGGATTGCGTTTCTCCATCCCCTCCAGGTGCAGCAGCGAAAGCGAGCTTTCAATCCGCCGGACAATTTCCTCCCGTTCGACTTTCAGGTTGGCTGGTCCAAACGCCATTTCTGTGAACACGCTCGGGTTGAACAGCTGCACTTCCGGGTCTTGCAGCAAAACGCCGGAATACTGGGCAGTTTCAAACAGCGCGTGATCCCACGGATCCTGTCCGGCGGCGAGGAGCGTGCCGGTTCGCCGCCCGCCATAGATGTGCGGAACAATTCCGCTCAGTAAAAAACATAATGTCGATTTCCCCGCGCCGTTTGCGCCCAGCACAACAATGAATTCCCCCGGGCGGGCGCTGAAGTTTAGCTCGGACAGCGCCTCAACCCCATCCGCGTAGGTAAAAGTGACATTCTCAATTTGAATGACGAGTGATTCCATACCCTCCCCAAAGTGGCCAGACAGCAAAGTATCCGGGCAAAAAAGTGTTCTCGTCAGGCGAGAACCATCCCGCCTGACGAGAAAGTTTAGCAAGAGCCTGGGGAAATGCTACCAGATTGCACCGGGTATTTTGGGCAGGCCGCTTCTGCGCAGGGCTTCCACCAGCGGCACAGTGATGATGGTAATTGCCAGGGCAAACAGGGGCACCCACCACATATACCCCAACAGGGTCGCGACCCCCATGGATGGCTCATACTGGAAGACGTACCAGTAGGGCAGCGACCACGGCAGGAACCACGTGAACAGCCCGGTGATAAAGGTCAGGGCGATCCCGATGTACTTGTATTTGCGGTCCTGCCCGACGACCCACTCCGGCATCAACTTCCTGCCGAGTGGTGAGATGACGATCAGCAGCGGAATCAGCCAGTAATAAGCCACCATCAGGAAGTAGGCGACGGCATTGGGCGGGGCGGCGAACCCGGCGCTGCTTCCGGGTACGTAGAAGGGGAAGAGCGTGCCGAAAATCCCCACCAGGATGCACCAGACCACGCCATACAGCCAGTATTTTCTGGCGTTCATCATCAGGCCAACGGCAAGAGCGGGCAGCGTTCCGGTCAGAATGACATCAACAAGTTGCAGGGGAAATGCCGCCGGGGCGATGAACATGCCGATCACCCCACCGACGGTTGCGGCGACGATCCCGCCCCACCACCCCAGCAGCATCGGGGCGATCGCTGAAAACATGGTTTGCAGCGGCACGTACCCCCCACCGCCAACATATGGAAAAACAGGTATCAATGACATTACGCCGCACAGCGCCCCATACAGCGTGATCCAGGCTATGGACGCGCTGCCAATCCGCATGCTTCGGCTTGTATCTTTTACTCCCATCTCTGTCTCCTTTGTGGCAAAAATGCTGATTGCTTAAATGGTCCCAGGCTCTTCTAAAAAAGACATTGATTCATTACAACAGGTATTTGTGTATCCGGTATGAATATTTTACAATAAATGCCTGATCTGGAATACTCGGGGTGCTGCTGAACTTAAACCCCACGGATGGCAATCCGTTTCTTTCCATTACCCGGAAAAGCGGATCTTTATGCGATAACAAGATCGAAGATCTTGCAAGGAGGTAATTATGTCTGGACCTGAGCTAATTTACCTGTCACGCGCGGATGTGGAAGCGGTGGCGCTGGATATGCCGGCGATCATTCGCCTGCTGGAGGACGCATTCTTAGAAAAGAGCCGGGGAAATGTCGAAATGCCGCCAAAGCCCGGGGTCCATCCTGGCCCAAACGCGTTTATCCATGCCATGCCGGCCTTTATTCCATCCCTGCGGTCGAGCGGGATTAAGTGGGTTTCAGGCTTTCCCGAAAACAGGGCGCGCGGCCTGCCCTATATCACCGGGTTGATCATCCTTAATGATGTGGACACGGGCCTGCCCTATGCGGTGATGGACTGCACCTGGATCACCGCGCACCGGACGGGCGCGAAGACAGCCATCGCTGCCAAACACCTCGCCCGGCCTGACAGCGAAGTCGCGGGCATCCTTGCCTGTGGAATGCAGGGGCGCACAAACCTGAGCGCGCTGGCGAGTGTTTTCCCCATCAAACGGGTATACGCGTATGATAACAACCCGGAAGCGCAGGCGAAATATATCGCCGAGATACAGGCGCGCTTCCCATTTGAAATCATCGGCGTAAAAGAGCCGAAAGAAGCGGTGGTTGCGAGCGACCTGGTGGTAACCTCCGGTCCAATTCTGCAAGACCCCACCCCGACCATTCTGAAAGACTGGCTGAAGCCCGGCGGATTCGGCTCGGCAGTGGATTACGATTCATACTGGAGTGGGGAAGCGCTGGCGCAAATGGACCTGCTTTGCACCGACGATCTTCGGCAGTTCGAGGACCACCGCAAATCAGGCTATTTTAAACAGACCCCAACCCCATACGCGGAGCTTGGCGAACTGGTGGCAGGCTTGAAACCCGGGCGTCAGAATGACCGGCAGCGCACGCTGGCGATCAACCTGGGCCTGGCCATGGATGATATGGCTGTTGCCCCGGAAATTTATCGGCGCGCGCGCGAGCGCGGGCTGGGTACTGTGCTGCCATTATAATCCTTCGACCGGGTC
>CAZBDC010000258.1:0-6830 GCA_964490575.1 uncultured Anaerolineaceae bacterium
GCGCGAAAAGAAGGGTCCCAACGGAGACCATTGGGACCAGGAGGTCCGGCTGGCAGCGGCGGCATTACCCTTCGCGCACCCTTGGATTTCGGCTCAGGTTCTCGCGGCCAAAGACAATCACCATCACGACCGCCACACCCAGGTTCAACAGGGCCTGGATGATATTGGCGCGGATATCGCCCTGCCCAACGATCGCGCTGGTGGAGACAACCCAATCCGAAAAGTTGCTGAAGGCATGGAACAGGACGCACATCCCCAGGCTGCCGCCCGTGCCGTTATATACCCAGGCCAGCAGGATGGTCATGGCAAACACCGAGAGCACGTGCCAGGGCAGCACCGGCCGGATGGCGGGGAAGTTGAGCGGGTTGTAGTGCCAGGGCGCCCACAGCGCCGCCAGGACCAGGCTGGCAGCCAGCGCGCCAGCGCGGGATTGCAGGCGCGGCAGGGCATACCCGCGCCAGCCGATCTCCTCCGCCAGCCCGGCCAGGACCAGCGTGCTCAGGAAGATTGGGATGGCCAGGAGCAGCGGGTTGCCGGATGGGATCCCGGCGGCGGTGAAAAAGGCCGGCGGCGGCCCGCCCAGAACATATCCCAGGCCGGATGTGACCAGGCGCAGCCCCAGCGGATACAGGATGATGAACAGGTACCAGCCCACCCCCACCCGCAGGCGAAATAACGGCCGCAGCAGGTTCCGCACCCCGCTTCGCCCGGCCTCGAGCGCGGCCAGGATGATCCCGGCCAGCGCCGGCCCAAAGTGATAGAGCAAGCTGGCCAGGCCTGCCAGCGGCGGCGGCACGGGGAACGGCAGCAGCCCGCGCGCCGCGAACAGCGACAGGCCCCAGCTGATCAGGTAAGCCAGGACGAAGAAGGCAGCCAGGGGATAGCGCCGCAGCACATTCATCATCTTTCCTCCCGGTTCAGGGCAGTTTTTTCCTGGTTGGCAGCCGCAGTGGAGATGGAATAAGTATAGCACCCGCCCGGATTGACATCCTCTCCAGGCGGGCTACAATTACAAAGAAGGTGCGTCCCTTTGAACCTATCCCCCGCGGAGCGACGGCAGCTGCGCGGATCACGATCCTTCCCGCTTCCCCCTTCCCGGATCGGGAAGGGGGACTGAGGGGGTTAGGTTCTTCTCAGGCCACTGGATGAATATCGTTTGTGACAAGGAGCCCCCATGCCCACCCCCACCGCCACCCCCTACCCCAAGCCCGAGCTGTACGCCCCCGCCGATCAGCGCACCTTCCGAGGCCCCAACCTGCTGCAGATTGCCCTGCCGCTGGGCGGGATCGGCGCGGGCTGCATCTGCATCAACGGGCAGGGCGGCCTGCAGGATTTCTCGATCCGCAACACGCCGGCCCTCTCGGCCCTGCCGGATGGGCACACCCCCGGCGACAGCGCCTTCGCCACGCTCTACTTCCCCGCGCTGGGCGTCGCCCGGCTGGTGGAGGGGCCCATGCCGCCCGAGCGGGTCTACAACCAGGGCCTCAAGGGGCAGGGCTTCCGCCAGGGCGGGCACGAGGGCTTCCCGCGCTTCCGCCAGGCCGCCTTCCGCGGCGAATACCCCTTCGGGACGGTCAGCCTGAGCGACCCCGCCCTGCCTCTGCGGGTGGAAATCACCGGCTTCAATCCCTTCATCCCGCTCGATGACCGCGACTCGTCGCTGCCCTGCGCCATCCTCGAATACCGCCTGAGCAACCCGGGCGGCGAAGCCGTGCCCTACCAGTTCGGCTTCCACCTCTCGCACCTGGCCCACGACGGGACGGGCAACGACTTTTCGCGCACCCGCAGCGCCGTCCTCCCCGGCACGGGCGCCTTTCTATATAATGAAGAAGACCCCAACAGCGCCGCCTACGGCAGCTGCGCGCTGGGCGTGGTGGGGCACACGCCGCGCGTCAAGGCCGAGTGGTTCCGCGGCGGCTGGTTCGACGGTCTCTCGGCGCTGTGGCGCGAGATCAGCACCGGCAGCTTCAGCCCCAACGACGGGAGCCAGGCCGGCCCCAACCAGGGCCGCGGCGGCGCTTCGCTCTTGCTGGAAGGCACGCTGGGGCCGGGCGAGTCGGTCACCTACCCCATCGTGATCACCTGGTACTTCCCGAACATCCACTACACCTTCGGGCAGCTCAAAAGCGAGGCCGACCGGAGCGTCCACACCAACACCGAGCACGGCGGGGCCGCCTGCGCGCCGGGCTGCGAATGCGCCGAACCGCCCGCCTGGCAGCCCTACTACGCCGGGCAGTGGATCGACGCGCGCGACGTGCTCGAATACGTCCGCGACCACTACCCCAACCTGCGCGGGCGCACCCAGGCCTTCCACGACGCGCTGTTCGCCTCCAGCCTGCCGGCCTACGTCCTCGACGCGGTCTCGGCCAACCTGGCCATCCTCAAGTCGCCCACCGTCCTGCGCCAGGCCAACGGCAACCTGTGGGCCTGGGAGGGCTGCTTCAGCGACTGCGGCTGCTGCCACGGCTCGTGCACCCACGTGTGGAACTACGCCCAGGCCATCCCCCACCTCTTCCCGGCCCTCGAGCGCACCCTGCGCGAGCAGGAGCTGGAGCGCTCGATGGACGCGCGCGGGCACATCAGCTTCCGCTCGGCCCTGCCGGATGGCCCCACCGGGCACAGCTTCCACGCCGCCTCCGACGGGCAGCTGGGCGGGATCCTCAAGCTCTACCGCGAATGGCAGATCTCGGGCGACCGGGCCTGGCTGGAACGGCTCTACCCGCTGGCCAAGCGCAGCCTCGATTACTGCATCGCCGCCTGGGACCCCGACCGGCTGGGCGTGCTGGTCGAGCCGCACCACAACACCTACGACATCGAGTTCTGGGGCCCGGATGGGATGTGCTCGAGCTTCTACATCGGGGCGCTCTCGGCCATGGCCTTGCTGGCGGTCGACGCCGGGCACCCCGAGGACGCCTCCGCCTACCGCGAGCTGGCCGAGCGCGGCGCGCGCTACCTGGACGCCCACCTCTTCAACGGCGAGTACTACCAGCAGGCGGTCATGCTGCGCGGGCTGCGCGCCTCGCCAACCGAAGAAGCCCTGGCCCAGGTGCGCGAGAGCAACCCCGCCGAGCACGAGCTGCTCATGCGCGAGGGGCCCAAGTACCAGTACGGCAGCGGCTGCATCTCGGATGGCGTCTTCGGCGCCTGGCTGGCGCGGCTGTGCTTCGTCGAGAGCGCCCAGAACGCGGACAACATCCGCCGCAATTTGCGGGCCATCTTCGCCTACAACTTCAAGCCCAGCCTGTGGGAGCACGCCAACCCGCAGCGCCCCGGCTACGCCATCGGCGACGAGCCCGGGCTGCTGCTGTGCACCTGGCCGCGCGGCGGCAAGCCGACCCTGCCGTTCGTCTACTCGGACGAGGTGTGGACCGGGATCGAGTACCAGGCCGCCGGGCACATGATCGCCGAGGGGCTGGTCGACGAGGGCCTGACGGTGGTCAAAGCCGTCCGCTCGCGCTACGACGGGCGGGCGCGCAACCCGTGGAACGAGTACGAGTGCGGCAATTACTACGCCCGCGCCATGGCCAGCTACGGGCTGCTGATCGCGCTCTCGGGCTTCGCCTACTCGGCCGCCGAGCGGACCCTCTCCCTGCGCCCGCGCCTGGCCGCGCGTCCCTTCACCACCTTTTTCTCCACCGCCTCCGGCTGGGGCACGCTCACGCTCAGCGAAGACGCGCTGCGGGTGGACGTGGTGGAGGGTTCCCTGCAAGTCGACCGCCTGGTAATCGAGGAAGACGGCCGGCGGGTCGTGCTGGCGCCGGGGCTGCGGATTGATCCGCACAGCGAGGAAAGGACGGTGAGGTTGGGTTAAGGCGAGATTCCGCTACCCTCAGTCAGAATTTCAGCAACACGCCCCAACCGAAGCGGGAGAGCAATATCACCTGCATCGAGACGAAGGAAAGTAAGGTATTCTTGGCTACACCCACCATAGCCCAGGACCTTCGGCTTCTACCGGCTGGGCGGCTACAACATTCCTACCACGACAGTCAGTACACCTGGATTGCCTACCTGATCTGCCTGCGCGTGATCATGTTTTAACTCTCGACGAGCCAAATGAGCTATTGCTATTCAATACTACCGTTGAGATCTTCTCCAGAACCCTGAAAGTCGAGTCCACCAGCGAATTCTTTGTAACCTCGTGCCCACGTCATAACGACTGAGAAGATTAAATTTTTTCGATCACGGGAAAGTTCTGAAACTAACATTGTCGATCCAAAAATGCGTTCTGTATATATTGTCATTCCAGGCTTCAAAAGAGATTTTAATGAGTAGTTTTGCATTTTTAACAATGGGAGAAGGAAAGGGGTAAGGCTGGACGTAGAACCTGCTTTATCTGGGTTGGTTTTACTCCTCGTTCAGCCTGCGAACAAATCCAATCAAGTTGCAGTTGTTCGTGACGGTCTAAAAGCCATGCTCTTGCCTCTCCTAAAGATACATGGTGTTTTTCTAGTCGTTCCAGGCGGTGGCGTAAGCTGTCCAGGTATTGGTATAAACATAGTGCCAATGCCCAGAAACGGCGGATTGCTTCAGCGGAATGCAGTTGATACTGATCGCTGCCCATCAGTTCTTTAAAATCTGCAAATAAGGTTTCTACCGTCCAGCGTTTCGCAGCAGTCGCAACAACTTCCTCCAGGCTGTCTTTCAAACGACTGGTAGCAAAGAAGCGGGTCGAAGAAGTCGGGTCATCTTGCTTTTCTCGAATGATCAATACTTGGCATGCACCAAGATTTTTCACTCGTGTGCGAAGCAGGTGGGCATATACCGTTTGTCCGCCAGTTTGGTTCGGCCAGATGACCGCCTGAAATTCCTCCTGTCCCAACGTGGCTGCGTACTCACTGATGGTGGGCCAAGAAACAATTCCTTGACTGTCCTTCAGGCGAATACGACGATTGCTTTTCAGCCCTCCAGTCAAATCCCATTTTCGTTTGCGGACAGCCTTCCACAGTTTTTTGTTGAGATACCAGCTATCCACTAGCACATGGGTATGCGTTCCATGCAAGGGCTGGAAATCCGCCACGGTGTTTACCGCCAGATCGACTTTGCTCAAAAACGGTTGATCGATCTGCTCACACACCGTTTTTTGACAGTACATCTGCGGGGTTAGCGGATACTGATACCCTTCAACCAGGTACACCGCCTGAAACAAGTTGTGTCCTTGCACCGTCTTGCGCTCGATATTGGAATAGTGCCAGCCCAATCCACTGTTGACTTTTCGGTAGTAACGCTTGGCGTGGGTCGAATCATCCATAATCAAATAACCTGTGACAGCGGTTGGTTTGGGTCGACCTCTCCGTTTGGCACGTTTCGCCTTTTGATCTTGGTGGGCCTGTACTATTCTGGGTTGGACTTGCGCTCGAAACTGCTCGTAACGCACCTGTTCCAAGCTCCTCACCGACCAAGCTGGGCTAATCAGAAACCGACTGAGGCCGCTCATGGTCACCACAACGGCGACTTCTCGCAGTAGGCCAGATAATGTCTTTGCGCCATCCTGATGCAGCAATCCCATGAGTATGGTAACGAAATACTTCCATTGGGGTGCGCTGAATTTGCTTCGGAAGGCTTCCACATAGTTGCGAAAGGTGGCATCTTGAAGGATAATGAGTTGGGCCATTGGTCTCTCCGGCTTGTTCTGTTAGGCAAACAAACAATACCAGAGAACCGTGGCCTATTGGCTAATTTCTGATAGTATTTCACTCCCTCCATTGTTCAAGGTGATCCATATGTCCTGGCAAGAGACCCTCAATACACACTTTGTTTTTCCTGGTTCGGACACTTCGTTAGCGTTTTACCCGCCGGTGTCTGAACAAGACATTACACACGCAGAACAGGAGTTGGGCGTTCGCTTTCCACAAGACTTGAAAGAAATGCTTGCTGAAACAAACGGCGTTGGTTTACATTTGCGCCTTGATCAACCTCCTGACGATGTGCTGATTGGTTACTTGATATGGCCGTTAGAGCGGATCATTGCGGATAACCTCACCTTTCGAACCAACAGCCAGATCACAAGCGTTAACATGTCTTTCGATAGCCTTTTGTTTTTCTCTGATGCAGGGAATGGTGACCTTTTCGGTTTTGCTATCTGGAACCATTCGAACAGTGCCAATCGAATTTACCGTTGGGATCATGAGGATGATAGTCGCTCTTGTATCGCTCATTCCCTGAAGGATTTTCTTCAGTTCATGTCCAAGTAGCTGTCGCCTCATTTGTTAAAACTGCAAAACTACTCTTTAATCATCTGACCAGAAAAATCGCTTAAATTAATAGAACGGTTTAACCAGACGCCTCGCGGGCTTGTATTGTAGAAATAATCAACTTCCCTCATAACAACCCCAACCTGATCTTTCACACTGACAACCATCCTGTCATATTCTGGTTCATTCAGAGGCTCTTCGGAGCTAATCCAAATAGAATATGATAATGTTGCTTGAATAGTATCTGCTGGTATGCAAGTAGGTTGCATAATATAATCATGAGTATCTATAATCCCACCTAATCTTGCCCCATATTCTGAGGAACCATACGCAAGAACAATAGGCAAACTAGGTGAAGGTGGTTCTCTAAACCATTCCCACCCATCGATAGTTCCTGTATTAAAATTGCCGTTAGCTAATCGCTCCGCTGTACTAGGCGAACAGTAATATTTGAATGTTATTGGCAAGTTATTTAAATAGGTTCTAAATTTAATGCCATCAACTGCAACCCACGTTGTACCGACGGGTTCCCCTGTGTTTGCAGAAAGAATGACGTAGTTATTTATCGGATCAGAATTAATTAAAATTCGAGTTTAGACAAACGTCAGTAACCTGACTTTTGGGTCAGGCTGAAACAGC
>CAZBDC010000259.1:0-5496 GCA_964490575.1 uncultured Anaerolineaceae bacterium
ATAATGAGCGGTGACTGGAGTTCAGACGTGTGCTCTTCCGATCTCAAGCAGGTAGAAGCGCGCGACCATCAGGCCGCCAAACACAAAGCTATCTGAAATGATGAACAGCCACAACCCAAGACGGTTGGTTGCCAGGCGCGCCGCATAGCTGTGCGCGGCATGGGTGGCGTGAGACTCGATATTTTGGGCCTGGACGCTCATTCGTGGCCTCCTTCTTCAGGCGAAAAGACGCGCGGCAGGTGCATGAAGAACCACAGCACCAGGCCGGCTTTGATCAGCGCGGTGATCCACAGCAGGATTGAGGGCACTTCATTGATGCCGAGGAAGTATTCGATAACGGTAAGGACCGCCAGTACGGCGAAAACGATGACGCCGCGCTTGAGAGCCGATGTGTTGGAATGTTTTTCCATGATAAATCCTTTCAAGCCAGTACAGCTAGTCGCCGGCCTGGGGCCTGGGCACGGGGCCGCCCAGCTCGACGTACCGGGAACCTGCCAGGCCATAATCATAAGGCTCACCTACCACGTTGACCGGAGCCGGGAAGTTATGCATTGGGGCGGGCGACGACACCATCCACTCGGGCGAGCGCGACTCCCACAGATTACCGGTGGTCACCTCGCCGCGGCGCAGGCTTACAATCAAATTGACGAAGAAGACCATCACTGCCAGGGCGACAACAAATGCGGAGACTGTCACAATCATTTGCGTCCCATCGATGCCAAGAGCTGGATCGTAGTCAATGATGCGGCGGCGCATCCCCAACAGGCCAACAGCCATCTGGCCGAAGCTCATCACCATGAAGGACGGGAACATCAACCAGAAATGGATCTTTCCGGCAGTCTCGTTCATGCGGCGCCCAGTTGCCTTGGGGAACCAGTAATATAGGGCGGCAAAGAACGGGAAGACATAGCCACCAAACATGGTGCTGTGGAAGTGACCGACCACAAAGTATGTATCGTGCAGGTGCAGGTCACTGGCAACCACACCAAGCGGCGGCCCGGTCAGCCCACCGACCAGGAAGATGACCAGCGCGCCGAGGGTGAACAGCATCGGCGTATCAAAGCGCAGCCGGCCCATCCAGATGGTCGCGGTCCAGGAGAAAACTTTAACCCCGGTGGGGATGGCGACCAGCAGCGTACTGTACATGAAGGGCACGCGCAGGAACTCTTCCATACCGGAGGTGAACATGTGATGACCCCAAACCAGGAAGCCAACCACGGCGATCCCCAGCGAAGACAAGGCCACCCACTTGTAGCCAAACAGAGGCTTGCGGGAAAAGACCGGCAGCAGTTCGCTGATCACACCAAACCCGGGTAAGACGAAGACGTAAACCGCCGGGTGTGAATAGAACCAGAAGAGGTGCTGGAAGAGAATCGGGTTGCCACCCTGAGCCGGCTCAAAGAAAGGCATCTTCAACAACCGCTCGAACAAGACGAGTTGGAACGACAGGCCGATCAGTTGGGTGGCAGTCAGCGTGATAATGGAGGTAGACAGCATGGCCCAGGACAGAATGGGCATGCGGAAGAGGTTCATGCCGGGCGAGCGCATGCGTACGATGGTCGCGATCAGGTTTAGGCCGCCCAGAACTGACGACCAGCCGATAATCCAGACCCCGACAAAGAAGACCTGGATGCCCATCGGGCCACGTACCGAAAGCGGCGGGTAACCGGTCCAGCCAGTCTCAAACCCACCCAGCGGAAAACTGAGCAGCACCAGCATCGAAGCCGGCACTGCCAGCCAGAAGGCAAAAGCATTCAGGCGGGGGAAAGCCATGTCGCGCGCGCCGATCAGCAGCGGCACCGTGTAGTTGCCGATCGCCGCACCCCCCAACAACATCGAGGCGATCAAGACCATGCCGTGCAGGCCAATCAAGGTGTTGAAAACCCAGTAAGCCTTGATCATCTGCAGGCCTGAGTCGGCCAGCTCGATCCGGAAGATCAGCGCAAACAGCCCGCCCACCACCAGCAGCACCAGCGAGAGGACGGCGTACTGGATGCCGATGACCTTGTGGTCGTAGCTCACACCCAGGTAGCGACGCCAGCCAGGCGTTTCTTCAATTTCATCCGGCTCGCTGGTCTCTTCGCCCTTCGCCCAACGCCACCAATCGCTGAAAGCCCCAATGGCAGCCATAAACGACAACCCGCCAATGATCCCGCCCAGAACCCAGGCCGGCTCGGCCCAGTAGCGCAGGCCCAGGGCGGCGCGGATGAGGGTCATTAACCCGAAACCAAGCGCCGTACCGATGACCTGCCCGATCAGACCACGGATCAAACCGATAGAAAGTAGATTCTTCATAAAGGAGTTCTCCTTACTTTGCTGGTCTCTGCTGCGCAGTCCAGGAACTGCGCCAGACCTCGTATGCAAGTTGACAGCTCATCCCAAGCCGTTATTCCACGCTCTTGATAAATTCAATAATGTCTCGGATTTGCTCGTCGCTGAGCGTGTCCTTGTAAGTAGCTGGCATGATCGGGGCAAACCCCGCGTGGATCTGGGCGTTCGGATTGACAATTGCCTGATACAGATATTCGTCATCCGCCGTGACGGTCTCGCCACTCTGCAAGGTCACCTGAGAGCCGGCCAGGCCCTTCCAGGTCGGCCCGGCCAGCGCGGTACCATCCAGCGAATGGCAGGCCAGGCATCCGGACCCACTGGACAGGCGCTGCCCGCGCTCGGCCGGCGGCAGGTCGGCGGCGCCGGATTGTTCGTCAATCCAGGCGTCAAAATCTGCCTGGCTGACCACCTGGACAGGGCTGTTCATGTAAGCATGCGCGCCTCCGCACAGTTCGGCGCACATCACTGTGTATTCGCCAATTTTCGTCGGGGTGATGCGCAGATCCTTAACCAGGTTCGCACCCGGCAGGGCATCCTGCTTTACGCGGAACTCGGGCACCCAGAAGGAATGGATCACGTCCCGCGAGGTCAGGTGCAGAAGGGCCTGCTGATTGACCGGCATGTACAGGGTATTCGACTGAATGCCGTGATCGGGATACTCGAAGATCCAGCCCCATTGAAAGGCAATGACGTTGATTTCGATCGCATCGGGTTCTTCGGCCCGCACATCCCCCAACGCCTGTGCGCCGATGAAGGACAGGTAGATCACCGTCACAAGCGGCAAAAGGGTCCACATCACCTCAAGGCGAGTCGACCCCTTGAAGTACGTTCCCTCTCCCTGCTCGCCTTTCCGCCGGCGGAAGATGACGACGCTGTATCCGATGAAGACAACAATCAAGGAAAACAAGAAAGATATCATCCATAACTGTATCTGCACCATTCGGTCGATCGGGCCAGCCTGCGCGCTGGCTGCAACCGGCAGAAGGCCCGCCGCTTGCAGCGCCAGATAGGTGAGGACCGTGAAGACCGCGGTGAGAACCCCAGTGATCACATAATGCTTCATACCACCACTCCTCCTTTTAAATTCGCCCTGAGAAACCGGAGCCGGTTCCTGGATCGGGTTGACGGCTGCCTCGGGCGGTCCCCAGGGCAGATCGAGCCAGTCCTCAGCCTGGTCAGGCGTCAGGGTGCGCCGGTCATACACAACCACTTCTCCACTGGCGCTGAGCGAAACAAGCATAACTTGCATGGCGCGCTTACCGGCAATGAAGTGACTGAGAAAAGCTTCCCGCTGGATTGAACCCGGCCGGCTGACATCATCGTAGTCAACGACAACCAGATCAGGCTGCCAGGTTTCCAGCGTATCCAGCGCCGCTTGCATACTGCCCGCCAGGCGGATCTCCGCGCCCCGCGATTCCCACCGCTGGGCCACCATCCGGTGGAGGCCCTGGGCAAACAACGGGTTGGCTGAGGCGATCAACACCCGCCGCAGCGGCTCTTGTTTGGGTTCACTCATGCTCACGCGATATCCATCCGGTTTAGAATCATCTCTATATACCTGGATAGGATTATAAAGAGTGAGCCGGGTGAAAGCATCCACCTGTCACAAGATAGATTGGTTAATTCGACCGATCAAATGGGTGATTCGCCGGTCACCCGCGCTTCGCCAGGATGATTGACAGTTTCAGACCATCGGTGGGTGAACCACCGGTTGGGCCAGCCCCCGCGTTTGGGATCGCCCAGAGGAATGCCGGATTACCGGCCCCAATAGACTCTGCTGCGAAGCTGCTCGGCTTTATCTGGCCGGCCCGATAGGCGGCAAAGCGTTGCGCCGGCCTCGGTCAATAAATAGACCGGCAGGGTACCAAAACTGCACAGGAAAAGCTGCGGGTAGCTGGACTCATCCGACAGCAAATCCATGAACGCCTCAGAGATGAAAGGGTTGCGCTCGCCAAGCAAGTGGCACAGCAGCGGCAGGCGGTAGAACAGCCACGCCAGCGGCAGGATTCTGCGCTGGTCGCGCCCGATCCGGGCTTCTACCCAGGAGGGGTAAAGATCCGGCCGGCCCTGTAGGATGGCCCTGGAGGCGAGGAATGCGCTCTTGATCGCCATGCGGATCCCTTCCCCGCTCAACGGGTCGGCCAGCCCAGCCGCGTCCCCGACCAGCAGTACGCGCCTCGCAGCCACCGGTTCCAGCCGGAGATGAAGGGGGATCGAGTGACCATGCAGCCTGACCCCGTCCAACGGAAGATGGTAGCGGCTGGCAACGCGGTCTAACGCGGCCCGAATTTCACCCGGCCGGGGGCGCAGGCTGACAACGCCCACAGAGAGGTGGTTGGCCTTCGGAAAAATCCAGGCATAACCCTGGCCGACCTCCCCGAAGATGAAGGCCGGGTTGCCGTGATACCGGCCGGCGACTGAGGCAGGTACAGGCACTTCGGCTTCGACCGCGGCTGCGGTCACTTTCTCGCGTCGCAAACCCGCTGCCCTGGCCACCATGGAATTGACGCCATCCGCCCCCACCAAGTAACGGGCGGAGTAGGTCTGCCCGGCCTGGGTCTCCACAATTACCCGGTCCGGGCGCTGCACGACGGACCGGACCGCCGTTTGGGTCACAACCTCAGCCCGCGCCTGGCTCAAAATGTGGGCATCAAACCGCTCACGCATCACAGTCACCATGGACGGTTTCGACAGCGGGATTTGGACGGAGTGCCGGCCCAGAAAATAGGAGAGTGTGTGAGCCTGGCACTCGATCACCGGCGCAAAAGAAAACGGCAAATACTTCGCCAGGGTGCGAATCGAAACACCCCCGCCACACGCCTTGTAACGGGGGATTTCCTCTTTTTCCAGAACCAGAACCTTTAACCCAGCCTGACCCAGGTAGTAAGCTGCGCTCGCCCCACCCGGGCCAGCCCCGGCAACAATGACGTCGTACAAGGGGTAAGTTATTACTCCTCTCTGCGCTTGATAACCCCCATCTGTATCGCTTTTCCAACCGCTTCGGCCCGGTTGGAAACCTCCAGCTTCTCGAAGATGTGGCGGACGTGGGTTTTGACCGTGTTTTCAGAGATAAACAGGCGCAATGAAATTTGTTGGGTGGTCAGGCCATCCACCAGGCAGCCAAGCACTTCCAACTCGCGCTCGCTCAGCAGGCCGGCCTGGTCA
>CAZBDC010000259.1:5506-6671 GCA_964490575.1 uncultured Anaerolineaceae bacterium
CATCGAGCAGGTCCGCGTCAGTCTGCGAGATCGTCAGCATCAGCACTTTAACCGGCAGCCGGCGTTCGCGCATCGCGCGCAGAGCGGCAATCCCATCCATGTTAGGCATATTCAGGTCGAGCAGAACAACATCCGGGCGAGTTTTTTCAATCAACGGCAGAGCCTGCTGACCATCGCCTGCCTGGCCTACCACGGTGAACCCCGGCATGTCTTCCAGGAGCCCAACCAGGCCGCGGCGGAACAGGGCATGATCGTCAACCACCACCAATCGCAGTGTCTGTGTCATTGGGGCGTTCCTTCCTCCAACGTAACCGGCAAAACCAGCCGTACAATCGTACCCCGACCGGCCTGGCTGACAATTTGAAAATCCGCGCCGATCAGCTCAGCCCGCTCGCGCATCCCCCGCAAGCCGTAGCGTGCAAGTTCCGGCACATCCTGCGCGTCAAAACCCTGGCCATCATCGCCAATCTCCAGCACCAGGTCACCCTGCCAGTCGTGCAGGCCGGCCCACACGCGTTGCGCGCGAGCGTGCTTGCGCACGTTGGAGAGCGCCTCCTGGACAATCCGGATCAACTGCGCCTGGATTTCGGGCGAAATCGCGCGGGCCAGGGGATCGGCGCCCGGCTGGAAAGCGCGCTCAACCGGCAGCCTGGTGCTGCTCTCAAATTCCCGCAAAATACGCTCGAGCCAGGTCACCAGGCCTTCTTCAGGGGTCAGGCGCAGGTTATCGATGGCCTGGCGTGTGTCGAGGTAGGCTTCCGCCAGGACCTGGTAGTTATCCGCGAGCACTTCCGCCAGCCGGGCCAGGTCGCTTTGGGCCAGGTACGACTGCATTTGAGCTGCCTGCAGCTTGAGGAAGGCCAGGGTCTGGGCCAGGCCATCGTGGATCTCGCGGGCCAGGCGAGCGCGCTCCTGGATAACCACCTTGTATTCGAGCGAGCGGATCAGGCGCTCGTTATCCATCAACAAGGCGGCCTGAGAAGCAACCGTTTCAAGGATTGCCCTCTGGCGCGGGTGAAAGGCGTGCCCGCGGGATGAAACCGCCAGCAGCATCCCCAGCGCCTGGCCGTCGGGCAGCTTCATGGGCAGCGCCAGCCAGACCGGGGCCGTCTCAGGCAGTGAGGCAGTGCTTTCGCCGGTTAATACCCGGGCAATAATACTTTCC
>CAZBDC010000260.1:0-6656 GCA_964490575.1 uncultured Anaerolineaceae bacterium
CCACCACCCTACCCTACACTCTTTCCCTACACGACGCTCTTCCGATCTCCAGGCGGCCTGGAATGTCATCCCGGATGAATTGGAGCGTGGGATGCCGGCACCAGACGACCTCCAGCGGGTCGACGCGCGCGTCGCCGAAAACCAGCTCGGGGATATGCGCGCCGATGCCGCACAAAGCATAGTGGCCGTCCGGCAGCAGCCCCAAGATCCCATAGATGCCGCAGACGCCGTTGCCGTCTGGGCCGGCCAGCCGGCTGAGCGGCCTGAAAGCCGCCGGATAGTCGTAGTGCAGACGCAGCTTCGTGCGCGGCGCAAGCTCGGTCTCTACCCAGCGCCCAATGCGGATATAGTCGGCCACGCTCAGCGCCTGGTCGTCCGCGTGCAGCTTTTCACCGCGCGCGGTGGGCTGGATAATGTTGAACTTGACCGAGCCCGCTCCCAGCCGCTCCGCCAGGGCAATGATATCTTCGATTTGATGCACGTTGCTCCGCATCACCGAGAAAATCACCTGCGGCCCGACGCCCGCTTCGGCCAGGTCCGCTACCGCCTGGGTGGAGCGGGCAAAGGCTCCCTTCACCCCGCGCACCCGCTCGTGCGTCTCGGCGTCGGCGCCGTCCAGGCTGACCGAGACAAAGCGAGAAGGCAAGTCCGCAATTTCGCGGGCCAGTTCCGGCGTGCACAGCAGCCCGTTGGTCTCGATCACCACCCCCAGGCCCTCCCGCTTGAGGATGCCCAGCAGAGTCAGAAATTCGGGGTGCAGCAGCGGCTCGCCGCCGGTCAGCTTGACGCTCTGTAAACCCAGGGGCTTTGCTTCCAGGACGGCCTTTTCAAACAGCTCGACCGGCAGGACGGCCGTCTTCTTGAGCTGCGGGTCGTACTGGGGCGCCAGCCAGCAGTGCCGGCAGGCCAGGTTGCAGCCCTCGGTCAGGTAGGCGTAAAGCATGTTGAGCGGGTAAGCCATCGCTGCAGTCACGGCCGTTCCTCCAGTTCGAGCGGCAGCCGCCCGCCGCTTTGCAGGAACAGGGATAAGCAGGCATCCGGGCTGGGGGCGTTCACCTGGCCGGTCAGGCTGTAGGCCAGGCCCGGGCAGTTGCCGGTGCAGTAAGCGGCGAAGCCACACTGCGCGCAGCCGGCAAAAGAAGCCAGTGGGATCGCCCGCCGCCCGCGCAGGCTGGCCAGCTCGGGGCTGCTGCGCCAGACCTCCTGAAGAGAGTCGCGGTTGATGTAGCCCAGCACCTGGTGAGCCAGCATTGAGCAGGGCACGATGGCGCCATCCGCGCGCACGGTCAGTTCCGAGAAAATGCACCCGCAGCCGGTCAGCCGCCCGCCGTTGGAGAAAGGCGGCTCGCCAGCCTGGGCCGCCCGCAGCATTTCCGGCCACATACGGGCCTCCGCCAGCGGCCCGGCGCTGGCCTGGATCCGCCCGGGGTACTGGCGGTCCAGTTCCAGCAGGATCTCCATCGCCCGGCTGCGCTCCTCAACCGAGAGGAGCAGCTCGTGCGCGTTCTGCTGGCAGGAGCCCAGGTAGCCGGCCGCGTTGGTGCTGAACGAGGGCAGGCCAAGGTCTTCCAGCAGGAAGCGGGCAGTGTCCGCGAGGTGCTCCAGATTGTTGCGGTGGATGGTCACCCGCACCGCCACCGGGATGCGATGGCGCTGGAGGATGCGGATTCCCCGCACTGCCCCCGCGAAAGAGCCCTTGCCCCTGGCGCTGTCGTGCACCTCGGCGCGCGAGCCGTCCACCGAGACCTGGACGTAATCACAGCGCCCGGTGCCAGCGATGAAAGCTGCCATCTCATCCGTGATCAGCCGCCCATTCGAGAGTAGGTTATAACGCATCCGGTTGCGCACGATCCCTTCCAGCAGCCGCGGCAGGTCGGGGCGCATAAACGGTTCCCCACCGACCACCGTCACATCCATCACCCCCAGCCGCCCAAGCTCGTCGAAGAACGCCAGCCACTCCTCGGCCGGCAGGTCGCGGTAATCGACCTGTGGGTTATTGAAGTAGTAGCAGTAGCTGCAGCGAGCGTTGCAGCGCGAAGTGATCTCGGCTGTAACCTTGCGCGGCGTGCGCATGACCGGGAGTGCGGCGGGGAATTCGCTCATGCCGGGGTCGTTTCCACCTGCTGGCCGATGAAGCCATCCGCGCTGAGCCGGGTGATAAATTCTGTGACCTCGTCTGTAGCGGTGCCCGGGACTTCCTCATACCCTTCCAGCACCGTTTCGATCACCTGGGCGCAGGTCCGCCGCCCGTCGACCGCCTTCCAGATCGCCACCCCGATCGGGTTGATCCCAACCGCGGCGGCCGTGTCCGGGTTATACAGAACGGCCCACTCATCGAACTCTTCGCGCAGCACCACGACCGGGTTTTTGTACAGGACAGATGAAAGATCCATAAACTACCTCTGGAGAATTTAGGATGAACCTCTGTTGGAGCAGGATCGTATGATCAGACACAATCCTAACATGATTTTGCAATCAGGCAAGAGCCCACAAAAAATTCCTGGTTCCCCCAATGACTTCACGAGCGAAAGAGAATATATAAAACAATCGAGAAGAGTCTGGCGGGCCGCCACTGGGACGGCAAATCCATTAATCAACAAAACCTTTTGGTCGAGCTAAAAGGAATCAAACTATATTATATGAGAAGAGCCTGGGAATACAAGTGTAATTGCATAAAATCCATCTTAATATTTCGGGCGGCGGATTATTGGACCGGCCGTTCTTTTTGGCAGGCGCCGCCCGATCCCACTTCCCAAAACGGGCAGTTTCGCGGAAAATAAAGGCATGGACACTACCGGATTCGTTCAGACAACCCAGATGCATGTAGACCCTTCGGTCATCGATTTAGGTGTAGGCCAGCCGCAGTTTTCGCTCCTGCCCCTGGAGCAAATGCGACGGGCGGCGGAACGACGCTTCGCTGAGGGCGACCCCAATTTCCTGCAGTATGGAGCCGAACAGGGGGACGGATATCTACGCGTGGCTTTAGCGCAGTTCCTGACCCAGGAATATGAAGCGCCGGTTTCGGCGGATAGCCTCTTCATCACCAACGGGGCTTCGCAAGGCCTGGACCTGGCCTGCACGCTGTACACGCAGCCGGGCGACACCATTTTTGTGGAAGAGCCCTCTTACTTCCTGGCCCTGCGCATCTTCGCCGATCACCACCTGCGCATCCTGCCGCTGCCAATGGATCAGGATGGGCTGGTCATCGAGAGCCTGGAACAAAAGCTCAAAGAGAGCCGGCCCGCCTTTCTCTACACCATTCCCACTTTCCAGAACCCCAGCGGGTATACGCTTTCTGCGGAGCGCCGCGACCGCCTGGCGCAGCTCAGCCGGGAATACAATTTCCGGATCGTTGCCGATGAGGTCTATCACCTGCTCAACTTCGCCGGGAAACCGCCCAAACCACTCGCCAGCTATGCCGGACAGGGCAGCATCATCTCCCTCGGCTCATTCTCGAAGATCCTGGCGCCTGGGCTGCGCCTGGGTTGGATTCAAACCGATCAAGACTACGCCAAATCGTTCACCGGCTGCGGGCTGGTCGATTCGGGCGGCGGGCTCAACCCCTTTACCGCCGGCATCGTGCGCGGATTGTTCGAAAACAACGGCCTCAAAGATAATATCCAGCGGCTGCGATCCATTTATCAAGAACGGGCAGCGGCGATGGACCTGGCGCTGCGCAAGCACCTTCCGAATGCCCAATACCTCGCGCCGCGGGGCGGTTATTTCTTCTGGGTCCGCCTTCCGGGAGGGCAGGATGCGGAAGCGTTAATGCCGCGGGCAGAGGAAGAGAAAGTCAGCTACCGCCCGGGCGTGCGCTTTTCCAGCGAGCGCGGGCTGCGCGATTTTGTCCGCCTGTGTTTCGCTTTTTATGAGGCAGATGCGCTCACCGAGGGGATCCGGCGTTTGAAACGCGCCCTGGAATAGCGGAAGAGGTCGAACGGGAATGAAACCAGATTGGTCGCACGAGGAGGTGCTGAAGTTCCACCGCCAGATCGATGGCCTGAACTGGCAGTTTGGCGGCGAGAAGATGCGCTATAACTTCCTGCGCCGCTCGGAATTCCTGCCCCATGCAGTAATCCCTCGCGGCGGCGACATCCTCCCGCTAATCGACTCGCCCCACGAAGCGCTGGGGAAGTTTGTTGTCGACAGCCGGTATGGCAAGCTAACCCTGGAGGATTACGTCCGGCAGGCGCCGGTCAATGGGATCATTTTCGTCCAGCACGGGCGCATCCTGTTCGAACGCTACCCGCGCATGCGGCCGGATGACAGGCACCTGCTCATGTCAGTCACCAAGGTAATCGTATCGACCACGCTGGCGCTGCTGTCAGCCCGCGGGCAGTTGGACACCGCCCGCCCGGTTCAGCATTACCTGCCCCAGGTGCGCGGAAGCGGGTGGGAGAATGTGACGGTGCAGGATGTGCTCGACATGGCTTCCGGGATCCACGCGCCCGAGGAAGAGGAGGGCTTTACCGACCCTGCACATCCTTACTACCGGTATGAGGCGTCCCTGGGATGGCTGCCTTCGGGCAGCAACACGCCTGATTCGACTTATGAATACGTCGCCAGCTTGCAGTCGCATGGCTCCCCAGGGCAAAAGTTTGAATACACCTCCGTCAACACCTTTCTGCTGGCCTGGCTGGCGGAAACGCTGACCGGGCTCCCGCTGCACGAAGTTCTTGCCCGGGAGATCTGGCAAAAGATCGGGGCAGAATCAGACGCCCTGCTGGCAGTTTCAAAGATCGGTGCGCCTGCTGCGCATGGCGGGCTGTGCGCCACCTTGCGCGATCTGGCCCGGTTTGGACTGCTCTTTACCCCGGGCGGTCGGCAGCCTCACAGCGAGCCAGGATTCATGGCAAACATCCTCACCAAAATCCAGGCGGGCGGGCGACCCGCCCTGTTCGACCGCGGCCCGACCGGCCCGGCCCTGCTGGAAAAACTGCACGGCGAGCACCCCCGCCACAACGTCGACCAGTGGGATTATGTAATGAAAGACGGCGACTTCTTCAAAGGCGGCTATGGGGGCCAGGGGCTGTACATCTCCGCCGCGCGCGACCTGGTAATCGCCTATTTCGGCACCCCATTTGATGAAACCATGCAAACCCATGAGCTTGAATGGATTACCCGCCAGATCGTGCGGAGCGGCGTAATTACACCCAAACCGTGAGGATCGATCCCATGCCTGATCTGCTGACCCAACTCATCGCCGCGTTTGGCAAAAACAGCGTCTGGACGGGCGAAGACCTGTCCGCGCGAACCGCCAGTTACCTGGAAAATGAGCCGCTGCGCGCCAAAGCCCTGCTGCTGCCCGGCAGCACGCAGGAAGTATCCGAGATGCTCAAGCTGTGCTACACTGCCGGGCAGGCCGTGGTTCCCCACGGCGGCCTGACCAACCTCGTCCGCAGCACACTCACCACCGAAGCAGATATCGCCATCTCCCTCGAGCGGATGCACAGCGTAGAGGAGATTGACCCGGTTGGCGGCACCATGACTGTGCAGTGCGGCGCCGTCTTGCAAGATGTCCAGCGGGCCGCTGAGGCGGCC
This sequence comes from uncultured Anaerolineaceae bacterium, assembly GCA_964490575.1. Classification (GTDB taxonomy): domain Bacteria; phylum Chloroflexota; class Anaerolineae; order Anaerolineales; family Anaerolineaceae; genus DSYU01. The sequence continues at coordinate 5,542 of CAZBDC010000260.1, forward strand.
GGGCTGTTCTTTCCCCTGGATTTGCCCGCCCGCGAATCGGCGGTGATCGGCGGTTTGATCGGCACCAATGCAGGTGGGCTGCGGGTTGTCCGCTACGGCATGATGCGGGATGCCGTCCTGGGCCTGGAAGCGGTCCTGGCAGACGGCTCGATCTTGAATATGATGAACAAAATGCTCAAGAAGAATGCCGGGTATGATCTGAAGCAGTTGTTCATCGGCTCCGAGGGAACGCTTGGCATTGCCACCCGCGCCATCCTGCGGCTATGGCCCCGGCAGCCGGCTGCCGCTACAGCGATCCTGGCGGTGAGCCGCTTCGAACAGGTGGCGGACCTGCTGGTGCTGTCGAAGAACTGCCTGGGCAGCCAGCTCACCTCGTTTGAGGTGATGTGGAATGACTTCTACCGCCTGACCACCACCCCACCCGCCACTGCAACCCCACCGCTCCGGTCCGATTCTCCATACTATGTGATTGTGGAAAGCCTGGGCCAGGCTCAGGGCGAAGAACAGGCGCGCCTGCAGAGCTTATTGGACCGGGCCCATGCTGAAAGCCTATCGACCGGGGCGGTCATGGCGCAGTCGAACAGCCAGCGCAGGGCAATCTGGCAGGTGCGGGAAGATACCCAGCAGATCGAAGCGCAGTACGGCGAGAACTTCGGCTTTGACGTCAGCCTGCCGATCCACCGGATGGAAGGCTATATCCATCAGATCCAGGCTGAACTGGCAGACGCTTTTGGGGCGGTGAACCTGTGGGTGTTTGGCCATCTGGCGGATGGCAACCTGCACATCCACATCTGGGGCGAGAGGGTGGATTTCGACAAAGACCACGCCCGGGTGGAGAACATCGTGTACCAGCCACTGAAAGCCCTGGGCGGCTCCATCTCTGCCGAGCACGGCATTGGCCTGCGCAAAAAGCCGTATCTCAGCATCAGCCGCACGCCAGAAGAGATCGCCATGATGCGGAAGATCAAAGCAGTGCTGGACCCACACGGGATACTCAATCCCGGCAAGGTGATCGACCCGGTCGAAGGATTATAATGGCAGCACAGTACCCAGCCCGCGCTCGCGCGCAGATCGGAAGAGCACACGTCTGAACTCCAGTCACGAGATTCCATCTC
>CAZBDC010000261.1:0-6607 GCA_964490575.1 uncultured Anaerolineaceae bacterium
GTGCCGGCGCGCCGTCCAGGCTGGTGACCGTGGCGGGCTGCCCGGCCACATCCGCCAGCGCGGTGGCTTTTAGCTCGTCAACGATCTGCTCGACCGTGCGCCCACCCGCCGGCTCGACGGTGATGAAGGCCCGCTCGCGGTGGCCCTCAGTCCCCGGCGGCGCCAGGATGACGATCTCGCCCGCCAGCGGCTGCCGGACCTCGTAGCCGCGCGGCAGGTACACCTGGTAGCCGTGCGGGGGGTTGGCCAGCAGGTCCACCCCGCCGGTGGCCAGCGAGGTGATGCCGCCCTGGATGACCAGCGTCCCGGCCCAGCGCAGGGAATTGTCGGGCTGGCGCGCCACGTACAGGAGCGCCTCGTCGCGGCCCTGCGGGCCCCAGCCGGTCACGAAGACCGCGTCGACCACCGCCACCCGCGGGCCGAGCAGGTCGAGCGGGTTGACCCCGCCCATCAGCGCCGGCAGTTCGCTGCGCTCGACCGCCTCCAGGCGGGGCTCGGCGCTGAGCTGGTCGGAATACAGCTCGCGCAGCGCGTCGGCGCGGGGCAGGTCGCCCAGCTCGCCGCGCCACCAGCCGCTGACAAAGTTCTCGGCCATCAGCTGCTCCAGTAGCGCCTCATCGCGGGATTGGATGGCCCGCAGGAGGGCGGCCTGGAACGGCTCCACCTCGATAAATACATTCGGGTCGTCCGTCCCGGCTGGCTCGAACACCACCACGGGGGCCGGGGCCTGGCCGGAGGTCTGCGCCGGCGCCAGCAGCGGCCCGCAGCCCGCGGCGAGGGCCGGCAGCAGCAGCAGCGCCAGGGTAAGGGCGAGCGCGCGCATCGCCTGGCGCGGGCGGCGCGAAACGGCGGCGTTCAATAAGCGGTATGGGTGTAAACGAGACATTCCATCACCTCAAAGGTCGTTTCAGAGTCCCTCCCCCAGGCAGCGCGCGGGGCCGGGCAGTGAATAGACGACCAAAGCGGTGATTTTGATCCCGATATCATTAGATTGTCATTGCTCGCCAAGGGAAGTAATCTCCGCGATCACTTGACCTGGCCCACAGTCTTGAGCCAGTGATTACTCAAGGAAAATCACATCCCGCTTGAGCGGCAGCCAGGACTCGAGCGCCTTCTTGAGGGTCAGGTCCCAGAAGCTCCACTCGTGCCCGTAGCCAGGGACCAGCTCGAAGAACGAATCATAGCCCAGCGACCTCAGGTATTCGGCGGCCTTCTCGACCCCCTGGCGGGCGAAGTCCTGGTCGCCGACGGTGAAGAAGAATTTGGGCAGCTTCTTCCCCTGCTCAACGTTGCGGCGGGCCTGGTGGTAGACGTCGTGCGGGCCGCCCTTGAAGTGGGCCAGGTCGCCGTAGATCTTCTCGAGCGAGATCATCGGCATCAGGTCCGGGTCGCCCGCCTCAGGCCGGAAGCGGTGCTTGCCGAACTCCTGCACCTTATCGGGGCTGATCGCCGCGCCCGACATGCACAGCGCCGCCGCGAAGCGCTCGCCCTCCAGGATGCCCATCTTCATCGCCCCGGCCCCGCCCATCGACAGCCCGGCCACGAAATTATCCTCGCGGCGGGTCGAGAGCGGGAAGTAAGCCTGGCACAGCGCGGGCAGCTCCTGGGCCACGTACTTCCAGTAGCGCGGGCCGTTGGGATCGTCGGTGTAAAAATGGTTGTAGTCGCACGGCATCACCACCGCGACCTTGTTCTCATCCGCGTAACGGACGATGCTGGTGAGGTGGACGTAATCCGAGTCGTCCCCCGCCCCGCCGTGCAGCAGGTAGAGGGTCTGGAACTTGACCCCCGGCCGGTAGAAATCCGGCTTGCCCTCGACGAAATCGCGGAAGCTGAAGCTCGGGATGCAGACGGTCACGTTGGTCTGCATGCCCAGGTACTTCGACAGGAAATTCATCTTGATGACAGCCATTGCATTAACCTCCATGCGCCGAAACGGAATGGTGAACGATCCCAGGCTTATTGTATTCCTCTTCGCCGGATTTACCAAACCGGGAGAGGGCGGATCAATCCGACCCCGGGGATTTGCCTGTTCATCATAAGAAAAATTATTGTACAATAATAACAGATCCGTTCGATATTCCGCACAATCGATCAGAAGACAACCCTTTCCGGCTCTTTGAAAATTCAGGAGGATAGGATGAAGAACAATGTCCGCTCCAAGATCCTGGCGGTGGTGCTCCTGCTGGCCCTGGGGCTCTCGCAGCTATCCGCCGCCCCGGTGCAGGCCGCCGGCGCGACCTACTACGTGGACTGCTCGGCCCGAACCGACGGGGACGGCACGCTGCGCAGCCCCTGGAATAGCCTGGACACCGTTTCGGCCTTCCCATTTCTGCCGGGCGACAGCATCCTCTTCAAACGGGGGACCACCTGCACCGGCGCGCTGCTCTTCCAGCGCGCCGGCGCCAGCGCGGCGCGCATCACCCTGAGCGCCTACGGCAAGAAAGGCGGGCTGCCGGTCATCAACGGCGCCGGGCAGGAGACGGCGGTCAAACTGGTCAACCCCTCCTACGTCACCGTGGAGAACCTCGACATCACCGGCAGCACCCGCTGGGGCCTGCTGGCGACCAGCGACACCCCGGCGGTGATCGAAGGCACCCTCCTGCGCAACCTGGTGGTCCACGACGTGACCGGCGGGACGATGGACGCCAAGTTCACCGGGCTGGTGGTGGTCATGCCGATGGCGACGCTCGGCAAGTTCAACAACGTCATGATCGACAACGTCAGCGCCTACAACACCACCCTGTGGTCGGGGATCATGGTGTGGGGCATCTGGCTGGAGGGCGATATGCGCTGGAAACAGCGCGCCAGGGACCCCGAACAGCGCAGCTCGAACATCGTCATCCGCAACTCCACCGTCCACGACACCTACGGCGACGGGATCGTCGTCTACATGGGCAGCGGGGTGACGATGGAGAACAACGTGGCCTACCGCACCGGGCAGGAGCCCACCCAGACCATCGGCACGCCCAACGCGATCTGGACCTGGGCCTGTAACGACGTGCTGGTGCAGTTCAACGAAGCCTACGAAAACAACTCGCCCGGCGCGGACGGCGGCGCGTTCGACGTGGATTACTGGAGCGACAACACCATCATCCAGTACAACTACGCGCATGACAACACGGCCTACTGCATCGGGATCTTCGGCGCGGAGAACGCCACCACCACCAACACCATCGTCCGCTACAACATCTGCGCCAACAACGGCCTCGAAAACAACCTGGACGGGGCCGAAGAGATCTACCTGTGCACCTGGAACCACGGCAAGCTGGGCGACGTGCAAATCTACGGCAACACGCTGTATACCACCGTGCGCGGCGCGGTGGGCACCTGCTCGGGCGTGCCCGTGCCTACCTTCGCCAAAAACTCCGTCCAGACGTTCGTCAACAACCTGGTCGTGTCGACCGTGCCCGATGTGCTGGGCGCCGGGATGCAGTACATCCCCTTCCTGCGCGACCATAACCTGTACTACTACACCGGCGGCGCCTTCACCGGCGACGAGCCCAACAGCATCTACAACCTCGACCCGCTGGTGACTTTCCTGGGCTACCACGCCACCGGCCGCCCGACCACCCAGTGGATGCTGCAGCCTGGCTCCCCGGCCATCAACGCCGGCGCCGACCCGTGCGCCGGGCTCAGCGGCTGCACCACCGGCGCGCGCGACTTCTTCGGCGGGCTCGTCCCGGTCGGGCTGTACGATATCGGCGCGCACGAATACCAGGCCGTGCCGCTGCCATAGCAGCAGCCACCCCACCCCGGCCCTCCCCATTTTCGAAAACCGCGAAAATGGAGAGGGAGATGCCTTGCATGGCCCAGGGGGTTCCGGCCCGGGGCCGCGAGCCCCTCGTTCCACCGGTCCCCGGTGGAACGCGCTTGCCGCGCTCCGCGTCGGGGACGGTCTCCCTGGTTCCCATCGCTCCCGCGTGGGAACCTCTTTCCCGGCGCTCCGCGCCGGCGTGAGAAAACCACCCTGCCTACCGGGGGGGGCTGGATACAACCGTCAGGATCGTTGCCCGCTACCCACGTGTAGAGATTCAGCGGCGCCTACACGCAACCAGGCCGGAACCCCTCGCGCAGCGCCAGGACTCGGCGTCGCGTTCGATGCGCAGGTAAACCGCGTCAGCCGGGTAATCGTCCCAGGTAGGCCGGCAGCCGACCATCTGGCCCGTATCTGCCAGCTGCTTGGAGGCAATCATCCAGTTGAGCGGGAAACGCTCCATCCCCCGCACCAGGCGCGCGTTGACCGGCCGGACGAGCAGCCCGACCATCTGGGCGGTGAGGATCTCCATCCGCGGGGGCCTGAAGACGGCCTTCACCTGCGCGTCGAAACTGCCGCTGAGCGGGCCCGGGTAGATAACCGCGGGGAACCCGGGCCAGGTCTGCGCCCCGGCGGTGAGGGTGAGCGCGCCGCCGGCCAGGTCAAAGCGGCTGCCGGGCGAGGAACCTTTCTCCCACAGCAGGGACGGGTTCAGCGCGCCCGGATCCTCCGGCGCGGCAAAGGCGATCGGTTCGGGCGAGCGGTCAGGGGTGGGCGGGCAGCGGCCGGGTGGGCGAAAAGCGGTGGGACCGATTCCACCCCCCAATCCACACCCGTACGTTTTCTCGTAATCCGTGGAATCTGTTCCTAAAATCCGTTGTCAGCCCACCGTTCACCGCGCACAGTTCACCGTTCACAGTCCTTTTCACCCCCGGCCGGGGCGCACGCACCGCAGAAAGCGCGCCGTCAGCCACATGGCGAACAGGCTGAGCACCACGAACGAGCCGACCTTGCCAACCCACACCTCGGGGCCGAAGGTGATCCCGGCCTGGGTCTGGAAAACCGTCTGCCCGGCCACGATCAGCCCGATCAGGCTCAGCATGATCAGCAGGATGATCGCCAGCAGGTCGCCCAGCGGCGCGCGGCGCAGCAGCAGGAGGGCCGCCAGGCTGGCAGCGGGGACGATGATGCCCAGGTCGAGCACGGCGGTCACGTCGGTGGTCGAGCTGAGCAGCCCGGCCGGGGCGTGACCCCGCAGCAGGGCGCTGACCAGGTCCGGCAGCCAGGCGAAGATCACCCCCGCGGCGGCCACCAGCAGGAGCGCGGCGATGCCCCGCCGGGGCAGCCCGGGCGCGAGCCGGGCGGACAGGGCCGCGCGGTCGATCGCGCCGAAGGCCAGGATGAAGGCGAACAGGCTGGCCGCAAAAAAGGCCAGGTAGAGCAGGAACAGGCTGTTGTAAGCCGCGCCAAAGGCCAGCGAGGCCGCGTTGTAGAGGGCCATCGAGAGCCCTCCCGCCAGCCCGAGCGCCCCGCGCAGCGATCCGCGCCGGGCGAGGAACAGCCCCACCCCCAGCAGCGGGATGGTCGCCAGCAGGTTGACCGCGTCTGAGCCGCGGTAGATGGGCGCCTTGAAGGCCGTTTCGTAGGCGTAGACGCCCCAACCGGACATTTCAAACGTCTCGCCGCGCAGGCTGGTGAACGAAAATGGGCCCGGGCCGGCCTGCCAGAACAGCCCGGCGCCGGCCTGGATGGTGAACAGCAGGATGACCGCCACGGTCAGGGGAAACAGCGCTTTCGACGAGTGCATAGCATCCTCCAGAAGGTTGATCACAAGATTCCGCGTATTGGCGAGCGGGGCTCACAGGCGGCGGAAACGGCCGCCGGCCCGGTGAGAAGCGCTGATTATCTCACAATCCGCGCCGCCCGGCCCATCAATTCTGTAAACTGCCGCCCGCCCCGGGAATGTGCCCGGGAGCGGGTATAATAGCCTGCTCATCGCTAAAAAGAATAACAGACTTCATTACAAAAAGCGAACCATCATGCGACTTAAAAACCTTCTGCTCATTTTTCTCGCGGTAGCGCTCATCCTGCTGGCGCTGTGGAGCGCGATGCAGGTCACCGGCAGCGGGGCCTGGAGCGCGTTCGATTTTGCCCTCGCCGGCGCGCTGCTGCTGGGCGCGGGGCTGGCCTACGCGTGGGTCGCGAGCAGGTCGGGCAGCGGCGCCTACCGGGCCGGCGCGGGCCTCGCGGTGGCGGCGGCGCTCCTGCTCACCTGGGGCAGCCTCGCGCTCGGCGTCATCGGGTCGGAGGACCACCCCGCCAACTTGATGTATGCCGGCGTCCTGGCCGTGCTGATCGCCGGCGCGCTGGTCGCCCGTTTCCGGGCTGGCGGCCTGGCGCGCGCGCTGGCCCTGACGGCCCTCACCCAGGCGCTCGTCACCGCGCTCGCCCTGGCAGCGGTGCCGGGCGTGGAAACGCTCGAAGTGCTGGGGCTGAACGCCTTTTTCATCGCCCTGTGGCTCGGGTCGGCCTGGCTCTTCCGCCGGGCCTGAGCGAGCCGGGCGGCGGATGCCCACCGCCCACCGTCCTTTCCCCCAGCCGGCGGTATAATAGATTTCAATCCAGTGACTCGACTGCCGACCAAATGATGGAGGAGGGGGAATGGCTGCCCTGCCCGGTTTTTTGCTGATCTTCATCGCGCTGCTGAGTTCCGCCGGGTTTGCCCCGCTGGCCCGGCCCGGGTATGCCCCCACCCCACCGCCCCCACAGGTCTGCGCAAAAGTGGACCGGCGGAACGTCCGCGCCCGGCCGGGGACGCAGTTCGCGGGAGTGGCGGGCAAGGTCGATGGC
>CAZBDC010000262.1:0-6548 GCA_964490575.1 uncultured Anaerolineaceae bacterium
ATAATGAGCGGTGACTGGAGTTCAGACGTGTGCTCTTCCGATCTCGCCGCCGGCTGGGCCGGGTACCGGTACGGGCTGCCCGCCCTGCGGAACTTCCAGGCCGCCCGGCAGGAACCAACCGCCGCCGCCCCATTCGCCTTCCAGACCGCGCGGGTTCGCCTGGACGGCGGGCAGGCGGCCGCCGCCGTGACCACCGGCGGCGCGGTGCGCTCCAAACAGAGCACCGTGCTCGCCTGGCAGACCAGCGGCACGGTCAGCCGCGTGAACGCCGCGGCCGGGCAGCCCGTCGCCGCCGGGGATGTCCTGGCCGAGCTGGAGCCGGCCTCGCTGCCCCAGGCGGTGATCCTGGCGCGGGCCGAGCTGGTCGCCGCGCAGAAAGCCCTTGACACGCTCCTGCAGTCCACCCAGGCCCGCGCGGCGGCGCAGATGGCGCTGGTCAAGGCTCAGCAGGCGCTGGAAGACGCCCAGGACGACCGCCGCAGCAAGCTCTACCAGCGCGCCAGCCCGGAGACGATCGACATCGCCCGCGCCCACCTGATCGAGGCCAACGAGGCGCTCGACCAGGCCGAAGCCTTCTTCGACGGCCACAGCGGCGACACCGAAAGCTTGACCTACGCCGCCGCCTTGAGCCGGTTGGCCAGAGCCCGCCAGGAGCAGATCCGCGCCGAGTACAACCTCCGCTACGTGGAGGGACTGCCCGAGCCGCTGGATATCGAGGAGGCCGACGCCCGCATCGCCGTGGCCGAGGCGGCCGTGCTGCAGGCCCGGCTCGACTGGGAGCGGGTCAAGGACGGCCCCAACCCGGATGACGTGGCCGCCGCGGAAGCGCGCGTCACCGCTGCCCAGGCCACGCTCAACCTGGCCCGCATCCGCGCCCCGTTCGGCGGCACGCTGACCCTGGTCGACTGCCAGGCCGGCGACCAGGTCGTCCCCGGCGTGCTCGCCTTCCAGCTCGACGACCTCAGCCACCTGTACCTGGACGTAGCCGTGATCGAGGATGAAATCGAGCGGGTGCAGGCCGGCCAGCCCGCCGCCATCCGCTTCGACGCGCTGCCAGGGCGGGAATACCCCGGCCGGGTGACCGAGATCGGCGCCTTTGGCAGGCCCACCGCCGGGACGGTCAACTTCACCGTCACGGTCGAGATCCTCGCCCCGGGCGCGGAGATCAGGCCCGGCATGACCGCCTCGGTGACCCTGATCACCGGCGCGCAGGCCGGCGGGCTGCTCGTTCCGGCCCAGGCCCTCGCCGCCCTCGACGGGCAGGCGGTGGTCTACCTGCTCCAGGACGGCCTGCCCGTCCCGGTCGCCGTAGAGACCGGCCCGCAAAGCGGCGCGGACGCGCTCATCACCGCCGGGGCTTTGCAGGCCGGTGACCTGGTGGTGCTCAACCCGCCGGCGACCGCCAGGGGCGCGACCCCCGTGCCGCTGCCCGCCCGGCCGGCAGCCCCCACCCCCGCAGCGACTGAAGAAGCCCCCACCCCAGCCAAAACAGAGGCTTCGGCCGCGAATGCAGTTGCAGCCGCGGCGTCTGCTGCTGCCCTCGAATACGCCGATGCGCTGGAAAAAGGCGACTACCAGGCCGCCGCGGCGCTGTACTCGGACTTCAGCCTGATGCTGAGCGGGATGACTCGCGCCGAAGCGGCCCTGGCGCTGCAAGGCGAGCTGGCCCGTGGCATTCGCCGGGCGGACTTCGCCGTCAAAGACGCCCGCGCGCTGGACGACCGTACCGTGCTGGTGCGCGTGGCTTACACGCTGGAAAGCGCCGAGACCGCCCAGCAGGTGGACGAGTGGTGGCCGCTGCGCCTGGAAAACGGCCGCTGGCGCTACAACCGCGAGAACCTGATCGATTTCCGCGCCCTCGACGTGCCCGAGCAGGCCGCCGGCGGGCTGGTGGTCAAGCCGCTGCGCCTGGCCCGCTATTCTGACCGCATCCGCCTCTCGCTGATGGTGCAGAACACGACCAACGAGGCCATCGTCCTCGGCCAGGCCAATGAAATCCTGGCCCGGTTCACCTTCGCCGGCCAGGTCGTCGAAGGGGTGCACAAACAGATGATCTTCGACCGCCTGCGCACCAACCCGGAGGTTGTCATCGAGGTGCTGGGGCTGTACACCACCTACCCGGACGGCGTCATCATCCGCCAGTGGAAGAACTACAACGTCGCGCCGTGGTTTACGTTTTCGTTTACGGAGTAAGGTGTTTTATGAACCACAACAGACGCGTTTTCATTCCAATCATCCTCGTCCTGGCCCTGGTCAGCTACGGCGTGTACTCCGTGCTGCAGAACTACGCCCGCGGGCAGGGGCTGGTCGTCTCGGGCACCATTGAAGCCACCGAGATCCACCTGGGCACCCAGATGGGCGGGCTGGTCAGCCAGGTTTACGCCGGCGAGGGCGAGACGGTCAGCGCCGGGCAGGTGCTGGCCGAGATCCAGCCCGCCTCGGGGGCCTCCGCCGGCTACACCGAGAAGGTCCGCACGCCCATCGATGGGGTCCTGCTGACCCGCGCCATCGAGCCGGGCGAGATCGCCGCCCCGGGCGGGACGCTGCTGGTGGTCGGCGACCTGAGCACGCTGACCCTGACCGTCTACGTCCCCGAGGACCGCTACGGCCAGGTCTACCTCGGCCAGACCTACCCGGTCAGCGTCGACTCCTTCCCCGAGCGGGCATTCGTCGGCCGCATCACCCACATCGCCGACCGGGCCGAGTTCACCCCGCGCAACGTGCAGACCGTCGCGGGCCGCAAGAACACGGTCTACGCCGTGCGCCTGACACTCGACAACCCCGACCTGGCGCTCAAACCGGGCATGCCCGCCGACGTGCGCCTGGCGGTAAAATAAGGCCATGCCTGATCTCATCTCTCCCACCCTGCGCCCCTACCTGGACGACCTGGAGGCGCGCATCGACCCCACCCAGGAGGAACGCCTGCTCCAGGAATGGGTCGACTTCAGCCTGGGCCGGTGTCCCAGCCCGCTTTTCTCGCCGCGCCGCGACCAACCCAACCCGCCCGGGCTCGACTGGCCGCGCGTCAGCGTCAACGCCGCCCTGGCCGATTTCGACGCCATGGCCCTGCAGCAGTTCGGGGCGGTCTCGCGCCTGCTGGCGGAAGGCGGCGGGCTGCTGCCGGCCGTGCGCTGCAACTACGGCTCGAGCATCCTGCCGGCCCTGTTCGGCGTCGAGCACTTCATCATGGCTGAGGCGCTGGACACGCTGCCCACCTCGCGCCCGCTCAACGACGCCGCCGCCGTCGAACGGCTGGTCGAAGCCGGCCTGCCCGATTTAAAGCGCGGCTGGGGCGCGCAGGTCTTCGCCATGGGCGAGCGCTACGCCGAGATCGCCCGCCAGTACCCCAAGATCGGGCGCTACGTCCACATCTACCACCCCGACTGCCAGGGCCCGCTGGATATCTGCGAGGTGGTGTGGGGCAGCACGCTGTTCTACGCCCTCTACGACCGGCCCGCGCTGGTCCACGCCCTGCTCGACCTGGCCTGTGAAACCTACATCCGCTTCCTGGCGGCCTGGAGCGCGATCATCCCCTTCCGCCCGGGCGGCAACGTCCACTGGGGTTTCTACCACCGCGGGAACATCATGCTGCGCAACGACTCGGCCATGAACCTCTCCCCGGCCATGTACGCCGAGTTCGCCGGCCCCTACGACCAGCGCCTGCTGGACGCCTGCGGCGGCGGCGCGCTGCACTTCTGCGGGCGCGGCGACCACTACATCGCCCAGGCCGGCGCGCTGCGCGGGGTGTATGCCGTCAACCTCAGCCAGCCCGAGTTGAACCGGATGGAAGTTATCTACACGCATACCGTCGACCGGGGTATCCACCTGCTCGGGCTACCGCGCGGCGCGGCCGAAGCCGCCCTGGCCTCCGGGCGGAATCTACACGGGAGGGTGCATTGTTGAAAGACGCTGCTGAAATCTTAAACCACCTGCGCGGGCTGGCCAGCCCGGAAAACGCGGCCGGCATGGCCCGCTACGGCATCAACACCGCCCAGGCGCTGGGAATCTCGATCTACACCCTGCGCGCGCTGGCGAAGCCAATCCTGGCCGAGGTGCAGGACTCGCGCGAGCGCCACGCGCTGGCCGCCGCGCTGTGGCAGTCGGGCATCCACGAGGCGCGCCTGCTGGCCACCATCCTCGACGACCCCAACCTGGTCGACGCGGCCCAGATGGAAGCCTGGGCGGCCGATTTCGACTCGTGGGACCTGGTCGACCAGGCCTGCAGCAACCTGTTCGACAAATCTTCTCTCGGCTATGCGAAGGCACTGGAGTGGTCTTCCCGACCGGAGGAGTTCGTTCGCCGGGCCGGCTTCGCGCTGATGGCTGCCATCGCCTTTTACGATAAACAGCGCCCCGCGGATGACTTCGAACCATTCTTCGCCGCCATCCTGGCCCAGGCCGCGGACGAGCGCAACTTCGTCAAGAAAGCGGTCAACTGGGCCCTGCGCAACATCGGCAAGCGCAGCCGTCCCCTCAACGCGCGCGCCATCGCCGTCGCCGAGCAGATGGCCCAGATGCCCTCACGGTCCGCGCGCTGGAACGCCCGCGATGCGCTGCGCGAGCTGCACAGCGAGAAAGTGCAGCAGCGGTTGAAGGATTGAACTCAAAGGGGGGTCCATGATGGACCCCCCTTGGGGATTATTCTTCCTCTTCCTGGTCTTCCTCTCTTCTCTGCTCCATGGTCACCTGCACCAGCGCGCGCAGCAGGTCGGCCATCCCGGCGAAGACCGGGGCGAGGGCCTGGTTCTCGCCCGGCGCGCCCTGCCAGGCGTGGATCCCGCCCGGGGTGAGCACGCTCAGGCGCACCTGGTCCGGCGGGACGGCGTCGTCCAGGCGCTCCTCCTGCGGCGCGCCGACCGGCTGGGCCACGCGGATGACGTTCATCACCAGCGGGGTAATCGTCTCGTCGACGCGGTCCCACACGATCATCCCGCCCTGGTGGTTGATATAGCGGGCGCTGCCGTCTGCGTAAGCCGCCAGCACATCCTGGCGCTCCTCGAAGGGCACCTCGATGATCACCCCCAGCACCTGGCGGGCCAGGTCGGTCGAGGGGTACTTGCCGAGCTGGCGCAGGTTGTGCCAGGCCCACAGGCGCAGGCGGGCCTCGTTGCTGATCAGCGTCACCGCGCGCAGCAGGCGCCCGGCCTCGGCCGCCTCGTCCATCTTGAGCTTGACGTGCGCGGCCGCCAGCAGTACCCACGGGTAGCGGCTGATCTCGTTCGCCAGCCACTCCTCGGCCTCCTCAAGCTGCCCGGCCTGCATCGAAGCCACCACGAAGGAAAAATCGTCCTCGCGGGTCGGGTCGATATTCATCAGCAGCGATTCCAGGTCCCAGTCGGGGAACAGCAGCGCACGGATCGGGTTCATGGCATTCATTTTCGTCATCATCCTCAAGCAGAGTATAAATGGTCCGGGGCAGTGTGTCAAATGGAGCGAGGCGGGAAAAAGGGCCATCCACGAATAAAGAAACAAATAAGCGAATAGAGAAGGCCTGCCAGGATCGATTCCTGCCCGGCGATAAAACCGCCAGGCAGGAAGTTATCGGGGCAAAAGACTCACAGATTCAGAGAGCCAGAGGGATCAGAGTTCAGCGGTGGATAGGAGCAACAACCCCCACCCGAAAACCAGTGTTGTTGATGACCCAGTTGTTAGGGGCATTCCTGCGGCGACAAGAACAGCGGGCGAGGCGGAACTCAAGGCTGAAGGAACCCCCGCGCAGCACACGGGCCACATTACGCCTACCCGGCCCGGATTGTCCAGGAAATGCAGGCAAAGAAGGCCATCCACGAATGGTGAAACGAATACACGAATACCGGCAAGCGGGTTTTATTCGCTTATTCGTGCTCTTCCATTCGTGGACGGCCCGATCAAGGGGGCCAACGAACGCCGGCTCAAGGGAATCAGGGCAGTTGAAATCGCCCTGGGGGATGGCGCAGAGTGCCGGGAAGAGGATACCAGGCAGAGAGGCTGTGAAAGAATGCCGAAGATAGGTACAATTGAACCATAGTCGCTGCCAGGAGATGAGGTGTTTGGCTGGCAACAAGCTGTTAACGGATTTTGGGAACAGATTGAGCAGATTATTCCCACGAGCCGGTCCACATGGCACAAGCGAACCGGGTAATAACACCGTATGATGCATTGACTTACCAGATCAACGGTAAGGTGGTGGTGGAAATAAAGGCCCTCAAAGGCACCGATAACAGCCATATTGCTCAGGTGATCGGCTACATGGCGGTTACAGGTTGCTCATTGGGGCTGTTAATCAATTTTGGCGAGCGCAGTCTCATTCACCGGCGTATCTTACCACCCAAGAGTCTGCAGGAGCACCGGGTGAACCGGCAGTGGTTGTTTGTGCCGGATTGGCTCCGTCCAGCGGAGTAGTGGTTGTCGACAATCCGCTCAATCTGCTCCCAAAATCTGTTGACAACTTTCCATCGAACGCGATTCTTTCACAGTCTCCCCACGTGGGGGCAGGCCGCGGGAGCGCCCAGGGGAGCGATCCAACGCGGAGCATTGGATCGAGGAGTCGCGGGAGCATTGGATCGAGG
>CAZBDC010000263.1:0-6490 GCA_964490575.1 uncultured Anaerolineaceae bacterium
TCCCCCCATTTTCGAAGAACGCGAAAATGGAGGGAGATGCCTTGCAGGGCCGGGGGGGGTACCGGGCCGGGCGCAGAACGACCCCCCTCTCGGTCTCCCCCCATTTTCGAAGAACGCGAAAATGGAGGGAGATGCCTTGCAGGGCCGGGGCGGTTCCCGTCCAACGAAACCGTAGGGGCGCAGCGATTCCTACACGGACCTTTGTGGGGAACCCCCGCGCTGCGCCCCTACATTTCCGCGATCTTTCGAAAACGGAGAGGGCCGATGATCGCTCTCTTACCCCGGCTCTCCCTCCAGGCTCCTTTCCACCAGGTCCTGCCCCGCCTTCACCGGGCGGAAGAGCAGCTCCAGGCGGGCGGGGGCGGGCTGGAGCAGGTATTGGGGCAGCACGCCGGGGCCGCACGAGCCGTTGCCGAGCCCCCCCTGGGCCAGGTCGAGCGCCAGGGTGACTTCCGGGCGCATGACCAGCTCGTGGCGGTGCCGGGCGGCGGTCAGGTCGTGGGGGGTGTAGGGATGGGCCGAGGCGTTGAAGAGCGGCTGCCCGCGCACCAGCAGCCCGGCCCCGCGCGCGTCGGTCAGGGCGGCCCAGCGCACTTCGGTGTGGTTGCCGTTCTCCTGCGGGCGGATGTAGGGCACGTGCTGGGCGGCCACGCAGGTGGAATACAGGTCGACCGGGGCGCTGTCCTGGCGGTCGGCGTAGGACTCGTGCGGGCCGCGCCCGTACCAGGTGAAGCGGTCAAAGGCGGGCGGCAGGCTGAGCAGCAGCCCCAGGCGCGGCAGGGGGGGCAGCTCGCCCAGCGGGGTGTAGTCGACCGCCAGGCGCAGGTCGCCGGAGCCGTAGACGGTGTAGGTGTAGACCACCTCGACCGCCGCGTCAAAGCGCAGGGTGAACTGGTCTTCCCAGGCCTCGCCGCTCATCTGGCTGGCCTGGTGGAGCTGCTCGAGCGCCTCGCCCGGCAGGCCGTGCGTGTCGTGGGCCGCGAGCACCTGGTGGAGCAGCCCGGCCAGGGCGGGGACCCGCTTCTGCTCCGCCAGCGCCGCCACCAGCGCACCGGCGCGGGCCTGTTTGCCGCGCCCGGGCAGCCCGGCGTAGTCCAGCCCCAGGCGGGCGCTCAGCCCGGCCAGGTCTTTTTCGCTGAAGATCATCAACAGGAGCTGGGCCAGCATCCCGAGCGTGTCCTGGTAGCGGCCCGAGCGCTCGCCGGTGGTGTTGGGGGGCGGGGCCAGCCGCGCGCGCACGGTGACCCGCGCGCTTTGGGGCGTCTCCAGCTCGTACTCGAAGCCCTGCAGGGTCTCTTCCAGGCGGTCGAGCCCGGCGTCGCGCCACAGCAGCCCCATGCGCTGCTCGCCGAAGGTGGCGTCGTCGTTGTCGGTCGGGGCGCGCCACAGGTTGGCGGCCGGGCCGCGCTCGATCAGCGCCTGCCCGGCGAACTGGTAGGCGGTCAGCTCGCCGCTGGCTTTGTCGAAGGCCAGGCGGAAATCGGGCCCCTGCAGGACCAGCCCGCTGTGGTCTTCTTTGACCGACAGGGGTGGCATGTCATCCAATGGGCGGGGCGGGACGGGCGGGGCCTCCACCGGCAGGCGGAAGTGGATTTCGGCCACTTCGTGCCCGGCCTCGGCCCAGGGGTGGTTGAGGTTGAGGCAGAAGTTCAGCCCCAGCCAGTATTCGGTCCCCGGGCGCGGCTCGAACGGCTTGAGCGGCAGGCACAGCTCGGTCGACTGCCCGGGCGGCAGGCACAGCGGCTCGCGCATGCCCGACTGGAGCACTTCGCCGTTGGCGACCACCCGCCAGCAGATCTCCAGCCCGTTCAAGTTGAGGAAACTGTAGCGGTTGGTCACGCGCAGCTTGCCGGCCAGCAGGTCGAGCGGCTCGACCAGGACCGGCTCGAGGATCTTCTTGTATTCCAGCAGCGCCGGGTGGGGTTCCCGGTCGGGCCACACCAGGCCGTTGATGCAGAAGGGGCCGTCGTTGGGCTGGTCGCCGAAGTCGCCGCCGTAGGCGTACCAGCGCGCGCCGTCCGTCTCGCGCTCCAGGCCCTGGTCGACCCAATCCCAGATGAAGCCGCCCGCCAGGCGCGGGTGGGCGCGCACGGCCTCCCAGTATTCCTTGAGGTTGCCGGTGCTGTTGCCCATCGAGTGGGCGTACTCGCACATCACCACCGGGCGGGTTTCGCCCGGCTTTTGGGCCATTTCAAGGATGTCGGCCACCGAGGGGTACATTGGGCCGAGGATGTCGAGGAAGGGCGCGTCGCCGGCCGGGTGATAGTGCAGCAGGCGGGTGTCGTCGCGGGCGCGGATCCAGGCCGCCATCGCGTCGTGGTTGGGGCCGTAGCCCGACTCGTTGCCCAGCGACCAGACCAGCACGGAGGGGTGGTTCTTGTCGCGCTCGACCATGCGGGCGGCCCGGTCGACGAAGGCATCGCGCCAGAGCGGGTCTTTGGCCGGGCGGTCCCACACCCCGTGCGATTCGAGGTCCGCCTCGTCGTAGAGCAGGATGCCGTACTGGTCGCACAGGTCGTACCAGCGCGGGTCGTTGGGGTAGTGGCTGGTGCGCACGGCGTTGATGTTGTGCTGCTTCATCAGCTCGATGTCGCGCACCATCGACTCGACCGGCACGGTGTGCCCGGTGAGGGGGTCGTGCTCGTGGCGGTTGACGCCCTTGAAGAGGATGGGTGTCCCATTGAGGCACACCTGCCCGTCGACCAGCGCCACCTGGCGGAAGCCGACCCGGCAGCTCTCGGCCTCGATCACCCGCCCGGCCGCGTCTGTTAGGGTGAAGACCAGCGTGTAAAGGTAGGGGGTCTCGTCGGTCCACTTGCGCGGGGCGGGCACCGGCTGGGCCAGCGCCAGGGAGGTTTGCCCGCCGGCGGGGACGGAGAAGGGCAGGGCCTGGCGGGCCACTTCGACGCCCGAGGCGCGGAACAGCGCGGCGGTCAGGGTGCAGCCCGCGGCGTCCTCGGTCCCGTAGTTGACCAGCTCCAGGCCGGCGTGCAGGACGGCGTCGCGGTAGGCCGGGTCGAAGCGGGTGGTGACAAAGAAGTCGCGCAGGTGGAGGGCGGGGGCCGACCACAGGTATACATCGCGGTAGATGCCGGACAGGCGCCAGAAATCCTGGTCCTCCAGGTACGAGCCGTCTGACCAGCGGTAGACGCGCGCCGCCAGGGTGTTCTGCCCGGGGCGCACGAAGCGGGTCACGTCGAACTCGGCCGGCAGGCGCGACTCTTTGGAGAAGCCAACTTTCTGCCCGTTGACCCACAGGTCGAAGGCCGAGTCGACCCCGTCGAAGGTCAGGAAGACCTGGCGGCCCGCCCAGCCCTCCGGCAGGCTGAACGCGCGCCGGTACGAGCCAGTCGGGTTGTCGTCATGCGGGACCGATAGGGCGTCGTCGACCGGGAAGGGGTACTGGACGTTGACGTAGATGGGGATGTCGTACGGCCCTTGCAATTGCCAGCAGCCGGGCACCTGGACGCGGTCCCAGCCCGAGTCGTCGAAGGCGGGGTCCGCGAAGCCGTCCGGGGCGGAGGCCGGGTTGGGGGCCAGGCTGAACTGCCACTCGCCGTTGAGCGAGCGGAAGTAGGGCGAGCAATCACGGGACAGGGCGGTCGGGTTGGCCTGCGCGGCGGCGGCGTCGGCGAAGGGCATCAGGGTGGCATGGCCGGGTTCTTTGTGGATCCCGGTCACCTGCGGGTCTTCCCAGGCGAATTTTTCGGGCATGGCATCAGCTCCAGGCAGCCGGGGGCGGCTGAGGTGAGGCGCGGGCAGCGCGGCCCGCTCGGCGGGGAAAAATTGTGCTTGGAGTGATTATACCTCAGGCGGCCTGGACGCCGCGCACCGACTGGCCCATGCGTTCGAAGATCTCCTTGCTGCGCCGGAAGCTGGGGCTGATCTGGGCCTCGAAGTCGCGCTTGATCTGGATGGCTTCCTCGACCTGCCCGGCGTTCAGCGCGGCCCACACCTGCTCGACCACGGCGTCCATCTGGTCCAGGTAAGCCTGGAAGTGGCGGATCAGGTCCAGGTCGAAGTTGCTGAGGATGTCCATCTCCTGGCGGAGCTGGTCCATGGCGGTCTCGTTGAGGAGGGGGGCCAGGCGCGGCAGGATTTTGGCGCGCAGGGCGGCGATGCGCCCGCAGGAGGTCTGTTCGTCGACCCAGGTTTCCTCGTCGTAGTATTGTTTGAACGGGTAGTAGAACTGCGTGAAGCTGTCTTTGAAGCTGGCCGGGTCCTGCCCGGTCTGGCGGTAGTCGGAGGCCACTTTGACCAGCGCGCCGTGGCTCTTGCGCAGATCGGCGACCAGCTCGTCCAGGCTGCGGACCAGCCCCTCGCCGTGCTCTTCCAGGCGGGCGGCCTGGATGGCCTCGTCCACGGCGGCGAAGGCCTGCTCGGAGTGGGACAGGTAGGCGTCGTAGATCTGCCCGACCGGGAAGTCGATTAACTGGTTGTCGGACAGGCGGCTGAAGAGGACCGGCACGCCCCAGTCCCAATCGTCGCGCACCAGGGCGCGGGCCTCGTTGATGGCCAGGTCGACCTGCCCGTGCTTGAACAGGCGGGTGTAGAACTGGGCGGTGAAGGCGCGGGCCAGCTCGATTCCGACCCGCCCGGTCATGGCCACCACGGCCTGCACGCCGCCATCGGCGACCAGGGCCGGGCCGAGCGGGAGGAAGGCGTCGGCGCTGGCGCGGGCGGCGCTCTCGCAGGCGGTCAGGAAGGTGAAGACCGGCGGCGCCTGGACGGCCTTGAAGGCCTCGACCAGGCGTTCGGCGGTGACGATGTCGATCTTGCCCTGGGCGTCCTCGAGAAAGAGAGCCGTGCCGGCCTTGCGGCGCACGCCGTGGCAGAGGAAATGGACGAAGTCATAGCCCTCGGCCAGGGCCTTGCGGATCTCGTCCAGGCTGGCGGGGGTGGGAGAGCCGGATTCGAGGTAGGTGACCTGCAGGTCGGGCAGGGCGGCGAAGGTATCTTTGAGCTGCTGGCGTTCGGCGGGGGGGATGGGGTCGAGCCTGGCGCGGTCGAGGTCGGCGGGGGAGGCGATGACGGCCAGGACGCGCAGCGGGCGGCGGGTGATGGGCTGGGGGCGGGTCCACTGCTGGGGGCGGACGTAGCGCGAGAAGGGGGTGATGGCGGCAGCGCCGAGGGGCTGCCACTTGCCATCCAGGAGGTGGAAGAGGCGCTCCCAGGGCAGGCCCTGCAGCTCGGGCGGGTCGATCACCAGGCGGACGCGCAGCCCATCCCCGCGCCCCTGGCAGACGGCCAGGACCTCGCCGTAGGGAACGGCGAGGGTATCAGGGGCGAAGACGGCCTGCCCGAGGGCGCGGCCAAAGTCCTCCGGCTGGGCGAGGAGCAGATCGAGGGCGGGCAGGTCGAGGGTGAGCTGGACGGGCGGGAACCAGCGCGCGCCGGGGATCTCGAGCTGGAGCGGGTAGGGCTGCCCCGGGGCGGGCGGCTGGGCGATGGTGATGACGGCGCTGGTATAGTCTTCGCGGGGACCGATCTGGGCGTTGGTCATGCTGCCTGCCTTTCCGGGGAGAAGCCGAGTGTTCGTGTAAGAATAGTATACCTTAAAGGTCAACAGCGGGCTATGTCCTGGTTACGATGCTCTGCGTCGTAACCTCTATGCCGCGCTCCGCGTCTGTGGCGGGGAGGGACGCGGAGCGTGAAGAGGGGAGGTTACTACGGGGACCGTAGTAACCAGGATACAAGGTCAACAGCGGGCTATGTCCTGGTTACGATGCTCTGCGTCGTAACCTCTATGCCGCGCTCCGCGTCTGTGGCGGGGAGGGACGCGGAGCGTGAAGAGGGGAGGTTACTACGGGGACCGTGGTAACCAGGATACACCAGGATACCAGGATATTCTCCTCGGTCGACCGCGTGCTGGACGCGATGCACCAGGCCGGCAGGCTGGTGCACTACTACTTCAATTACTCGGCTGCCAGCCAGGCTTTCGTCTAAACTATTCGAACAGCGCGACGGCCGCCTGCATCCGCTCGATCACTTCGATCCCGAACGGGCAGCGCTTCAGGCACTCCGCGCACTCCTGGCAGGCGGAGGCCTTGACTTCTAACTGCCGGTAAGCCGCGCCGGCTTCTTCGAGCGCGCCGGCGGCGGCCAGGTCGAGCAGTTTGTTGACTTCGGCGATGTCGATCCCGGCGGTGCAGGGCTGGCAGTGGCTGCAGTACATGCACGCGCCGCGGTAGTTCCAGCGCGAGGCGGCGATGGCGGCGCTGAAATCCTTTTCGGCGGCGGTGGCGCTGAAGTAGGCCAGGTCCGCGGCGAGCTGTTCGGGGTCGGCGGCGCCGGGGACCACGCACGACACGCCCGGCTGGCTGAGGGCGTAGTGGAGGAGGTTGAGCGGGGTGAAGCCGACGTTGAGGTCGGGGCGGAATAGCCAGCCGGCGGCGAAGGGCTTCATCGCCACCAGCCCGATGTCCCGGCGGGCGCACTCCAGGTAGATCGGAAGAGCGTCGTGTAGGGAAAGAGTGTAGGATAGGGTGTA
>CAZBDC010000264.1:0-6456 GCA_964490575.1 uncultured Anaerolineaceae bacterium
CAACTTTACTACAAAAGCCCTATCTGCTTAAGCCATTTTTGGCGAAGGTATTGAGCCAGGTAAACGATTATCCATCCTGCTCTTGCGACCATGGTGATGTCCTTTGGCGGTGCGCCTGACCCATGCCAGGTACTCAGCTGGTCAGGCTGTGGGCGAGCCAGTGCCGCGCCGCACCCGCCCGCCCATGAATTCTGAACGCAGCCAGGCAGCCGTCGCGTCCAGGTTCTCCTGGTCGGCCACCTGCAAGAGATAGTCGATTTCCTTCACGTCATCCATTTCGATATTCTTATACAGTAGCGGGTTGAGCCGGTGGTAGTGCCCCTCGAGCACCTGCCGGCACTGGTAATCGGACAGGTTGCCGTTGCCGTCCAGCATCAAGTTGACCAGCTTCGGCGCCCACTGCGCCAGACCCCAGTCGCCGTCGGTCGAAGGGATAAACTGGGATACGGAGCCCGTCCCCAGTGACAGCAGGCGAATATCGCGCAGGCGCTGGTTCCCGGTCCCTTTGTGGAGCGCTTGAGCCAGCGCGCACATGCTGGGGTTGGTCGCTACCACACCGCCGTCGATATGGCCCTGGTAGATGGGGAAGTAAGTGGGGGCGGCGCTGGTCATCACGCCCACGTCAGCCACCCGCGCCCAGGCGTCGCTGTCTGGCCCGGGGAAGTTGTGGAAGAACTTGGCTTTCCAACTGCGCAGCTTGCCCGGCCGGACGGCCGCGTCCAGGTCAAAGGTGGCGATCAGCACCTTTTTCGGCAAGTCGCCCAGGTGGATATCGCCTAATATGTTAACGAACATCTGGTGGAGCGGCTCGAGGGAATACTTCGCGCCCACGAAACTACCGATATCCTTGATATTGTCCCACAGCGTGTCGGCAAAGACATCCTTGCCTAGCTTCTGGTAAAGCTCGCGCACATATGACGGCTTCCGCCCGGATGCCAGCAGCAGCGCGAGGATTCCGCCGGTGGAAGTGCCGGCGAACAGGTCCACTTTGTCCAACCAGCCGGGAACCATTTGGTCCAGCCGCTCGATGATGCGGATGGTCAGCGTTCCGCGGATGCCGCCGCCATCAAGGGATAGAATGTGGTAAGGAGCCATCTTTGTCCTCCCTGGAATCAGACGCAATCACAGGTTTTGCATACATCAACAATACGACATTCAGGGGAACAGGTCAATCATGTCATGCATTTCGTTGTAGCTTATTTCCAAAACCGGCAGGAATGCCGCTGGGCGCTGATCCCGGCTTACGCGATGGCTGCGCTGACGCTGGTGGTCCTGGTCGCCGATTGGCTGCCTGAAGAGTTGATTGGCACCCTGGTGCTGCTGGCCATTGCGCTGCCTTTCCTGGGGGTTTACCTGATGTGGCCTGGTCGCAAATGGGCGTCGATCCCTTTTGGGGTGCTGGTGGTCATCAGTATCATACCGCTCCTGGCGGCGAGCGTCAGAGAGGATCTCATCGGGATAGCGATCATGTTCCTGTTTGCCGTCCCATTTCTAATCGTGTATACCCGCGGCCAGCGCAATTGGTGGGCGCTCATTCCAGCCGGTGGGTTTATCACGATTGCCATGGTGGTGTGGCTGGTTATGTTTCTGCTGGAAGGCCGGTCCACTGGGGACCTTCTGGTGGAAAAGGTTGCCGGCGGCGTGCTCTTTGTAGGCTGGGGGTTAACTTTCCTGTTCTTGTGGCTACGCCGCGCCAGCGCCTCCACGGCCTGGGCGGTTTACCCGGCGGTGGCGCTGGGCTTGCTGGCCCTGGTGAGCTTTCTTACCGGTGAAAAGGGACTGATTTACGCCTGGCCTCTGGCCATTATTGCTGTTGGGGTGCTCCTGCTGTATTCCGCTTCTCGCCGTAAGCTGCTGAAATAGTAAAAACCGCCCGGAGCCCCCGGGCGGTTTTATTGACTCACTTGCGTCTTACTGCTGAAATCTCACCGCGCTGCCGGTCTCGTCGGTGCGTACCTCGTAGCTCGCGCCGCGGGCTTCAAAAGTCACCCGGTAGCCGGGGGTGATGGCCATCAGGCAGCTTTCCGCCGGCCCGCCCAGCCCCAGGCAGCTATCCGACCATTCCACTGGCTCGGCTGCCATGAGGACGATATCTTCCGCGGGGACGCCAAGCTACTCCGCCAGGTAAGCCCTGGCTGCCCGGACGAACGGCTCCTGGTCGAGCGTGCTCACCGGTCCAGCGGGTCTTTCTGTCTCTCGCGGGACGCAGCCTGCAATAACCAGCAGGGCCAATACCAGAAAAACCAGAATTTTTGGTGTGTTATTCATGACTATTCTCCTCTAATTTATCTTGCTTCTATGACGCTGTGAGGAGAAAATTGTTCCCGGAACCGGCACACAGGAATTGGTAGATAGTGAACGGTAAATCGTGAAAATTTACCGGATCCGGTTTATGTTCACTGATCTTTCAGGCGATCCGCGTATTGCTTGCGGAACTTGGCGACCTTTGGGCGAATGACAACCTGGCAGTACCCGGCGAAGGGGTTTTTCTCGAAGTACTCCTGGTGGTATTCTTCCGCCCGGTAGAAGGCCTCGAGCGGGGCCACCTGGGTGACGATTGGCCGGCTAAAAGCGCCCTGGCGATCCAACTCGCCGATCACCTCCCAGGCGATCTGCTTCTGGCGCTCATCATGGGCCAGGATGAGCGAGCGGTACTGCGTGCCGACATCGGCGCCCTGGCGGTTGAGCGTGGTTGGATCGTGGATCGCGAAGAAGACTTCCAGGATCTCACGGTAAGTGATCACCTGTGGGTTGAAGGTCACCTGTACTACTTCGGCGTGCCCGGTCCTCCCGGTAGTGACCTGCTGATAGGTGGGGTTAGGAAGGCTGCCGCCGGCATAGCCCACCACGGCGTCCACGACGCCTTGCAGTTCAGCAAAAACCGGTTCCAGGCACCAAAAACAACCACCTCCCAGGGTGGCAGTTTCAAAATTTTGACCAGATTTTTCCATATACACTCCTCCTTATCCGGAATGACCGTTTCGTGCGGCCAGCGAAGGGGTCATTCTAAATCCTGTAAGCGCGAGCGACCTTTTTCCCATTTTACCGGGTCCAGGGCGCGCGTGCGAGGCGATGTCTAAGGTGGAGCGTCGCTTTTCCAGGGCAGGGCGCCTGGGAGCCAACCTGCATTTATCGTTTTAAGATTTTCTCTCGCAACCGGACCATTCCAATGGCCGCAAATACCCCCACTACCAGCATTCCCACCATTGCCCCTAATACCATGACAGCGATGACCAGCAGCGATCCAGGCGAAGAAGGTTCATCATCGAGCGCCAGCGTTGGCAGCGGTGTGATGGTCTCCACCGGTTCTTCCCATCCAGTTGGCGATGTATCCTCAACGGGCGCGCCCATTCCAGCCGCCTGGAGGCCCAGGATCACCGCTGCTATCAGCCCCACCAGAACCAGCCCAGCCAAAACCTTACGCCCGCTAATCTTCATCTTGTACCGCTATCTCCCTTTCAATATAGAACCAGGTGCAGTTTTGTTCATCCTGTGCTAAAGTATGATTATAGCCGATATATTCTGGAGGTTTTCTATGCCTGGGCTTCCTTTGCTTTTCAACCTGCTTGCGGCGACAGATGGCAAGATGCGCCTGATCAGCAGTCAGGACCGCCAGGCCCCGTCGGGGATGATGGCCCGCGTTGCCCCTGGCGAGCCGGGGAAGACCAACCAGGTAGCCGGCGGCTACCGCTCGGTGGCGTACTGGTACCAGGCCGAACCGCACGCTGCCTTTCCGGCGCTTCCGCCGGTGGATGCGCGCCTGCCTGCCTCGCTGGCTCGCAATGCCTATCAGTTTGCTCTCTTTTCCAGCCCGGTCTGGGTTCCGGCAGCCCTGCTGGGGCTGAAAGCGCTGGGAAACGTGCTGGGGAGAAAGAAATAGACTGGAGATCGAAGCAGGATTTTCAACTACCCCAGCTGTTTGACCATGACCACCGCTTCGCCGCCGCCAGCCAGAGGGACGCGCAGTTCGTCTCGGAAACCCTTGTTGTGCAGGAAGTCGCACACCGGGCTGAAGATCGGCTCTCTGGCTGTCACCAGCGTTGCGCCCAGCCCCGCCAGGTCTTGCATCAGCCCCGCGTACAGCTTCTCACCCAGATCACTGAGAAGCGCGGGATCCATCAATAAGAAGAGGCGGAACTGATTTGGCTCGGATTCCTCGATGCCTGCGTAGGCAACCAGGCTGGACGCTCCGCTGGAACGCGTCACCTCGGCCACGTAATGCCGCCGCCGGTAGACCCGTGCGTCAAAATGCTGGCGCTCGTGCCACCATTCGCGGTTTGCCTCTTTGCTGTCTGGATGCACCTGGTCAAGCACGGCCAGGATCGCCAGCCAATCATTTTCCTTTGCCGGACGGACCTTACTTTGCACGACTGTCCTCACCTTATTTGATATCATCATTTTACGCGGCCCGCGCAGAATGATGATATCAAAACGAAACGCGAGCGGCTTTTGCTCTGGAAAATTCAATCAGGCGCAGGCTAGCCCAGCAGATCTGAAAGATACCCAACCGCTTCTTTCATGTCGATGATCTGCTGCTCGCCGCTGATTTCTCGCTCGATGATAAACGGCCCGTTGTAGCCAAGCTCGGTCAGCCGGGCCACCAGGCGTGGGAAGTTGACCTTGCCCTGCCCAATTTTCACTTCGCTGCCCAGGTGATAGGGGTTAGTGGGATACAGGCCATCTTTTGCATGCACGCTGCGGACGTACCCACCAAAAACATCCAGGGCGTCGACCGGGTTGGCCTTGCCGTACAGGATCAGGTTGGCCGGGTCGAGGTTGACGCCCAGGTTGCCGGTGCCTACTTCGTGGATCAGCCGCAGCATCGTTACGGGCGTCTCCTGGCCGGTTTCGAACCAGAACTCCATCCCCAGGCCGGCCAGGTGCACGGCCACCTCACGGACCGCTTCGACCACGCCTGCAAAAGCCGGGTCGGCGGCATTCTCAGGGATAAACCCCAGGTGGGTAATGATGGCAGGCAGGCCCAACTGGTGGGCAAAATCGGCGCCCTGTTTTAGGGCGCTGATCCTGGCCGGGCGCCATTCTGGCGGAACGATCCCCAACGTGCGCGGGCCATCGATAAAGTCCCACACCTTCGGACCCGGCCAACCGGCCCATAGGGCTGTGATCGTGATTCCCAGCCGGGCTGCCTCGGCCTGGATGGCCCCCGCCAGCGCCGGGCTGTATGTATCTGCTTCCCAGCAGTTCAGTTCCACCTTTTGAACGCCAAAAGACTCTGCGGCTGCTAACAGGCCCGGTTGGTTTTGAACTGGAATGATAATTCCGACGCGCTGGCTGGTCATTTTGCCTCCTGTTCGATGATGGCTCTCTCTTTGTTGAGCAAAATTAATGAATCACGGGCCGATTCCGGCGGGCATTCATCCGGCTCCTGGCCGTTCTGGACGCATTGGATGAAATACTGGATTTCATTATAGTAGGCATCGCCATGAAGATAATCGGCGGGTTGCGCGTTGAGCCGGTCTGGGTCGTCATAGACGATCAGGCTTCCATCAGAATCGAGCCGGGCAAAGCCTTTTTCAAACCAGGCCTCATAGCCGGCCCGGAATGGGATCTGTACCTCGCTCCAGCCGCCGTAGATCGAAACCTGCGGCCCATCTTTGTACCGATACACTGCCTGGACCACCTCGCAGACCGATTCGGGTGAGGCCTTCCGGCTGGTAGCCAGGATCTGATCCGGCGCGCCCAGCAGGTAATTGACAAAGTCGACATCGTGGACGTGCAGGTCAAACAGCGAGCCGCCGCTCCTGGCCGGGTCCAGGAACCAGTTTTGCCAGCCCCATCCGCCCGGCCGCCCGCCAAGCCGGTGCATTTGTAGAGAGATCAGTCTTCCGAAAGTGCCCGCCTGGATGGCCTGCTTCAAGAAGCGGTACTCGGGCCAGAACCGGATGCACTGCGCGATCATCAGCTTCCGGTTTGCCTGCCGGGCGGCTGCGATCATTGCGTTTGCATCGGGCACATTCAACGCCATGGGTTTTTCGCACAGTACGTGATGGCCGGCCTCCAGCGCGGCGATGGCATATTCCGCGTGCAGGTAAGAGGGCAGGCAGATATCAACGATGTCTACGTCGGCTTTGGCGATCAGCTGGCGACCCTCTGAAAAGCGCTGCACTGCGGAAAGGTCTGGCGGGCCGGCGCGGTTTTCAATGTTGATCTGGACGGCATTTTTTGCTTCCAGCCGGTCGGGGCGGACATCCGCGATCGCCGCCAGTTCGGCGCCGGGGATTTGGTAATAACGGGAGGCATGAAACCATCCCATGCCACCCATACCGACGATACCGATGCGAGTCATATCATTCCTCTGATTAAGATTGGGTGTTTTTCACACGCGATGCGAAGCCGAAGAATTTATCGGGATGCAAAATAAATTATATATTCATTTCCTGGTTCAATACCTTCGCCAAAAATGGCTTAAGCAGATAGGGCTTTTGTAGTAAAGTT
>CAZBDC010000265.1:0-6451 GCA_964490575.1 uncultured Anaerolineaceae bacterium
TGGAGTTCAGACGTGTGCTCTTCCGATCTTGATCGTCCCGCCCGCGAATGATATTGTCGATACCGCCGCTGCCGACCCGCAGTTCAAGACCCTTGTAGCTGCCGTCCAGGCCGCCGGGCTGGTCGACACGCTCAAAGGCAAAGGTCCCTTCACCATCTTCGCCCCCACCGATGCAGCCTTCGCCAAGCTGGGCCAGGCTACCATCGATGGCCTGCTGGCTGACCCCGAGGCACTCAAGAGCATCCTGCTCTACCACGCGGTAGCTGGCAATATCTACGCCGGAAAGATCAACGACAAGTCGATGGTCGCTACGGTCAATGGTGAAAGTGTCCAGTTCTCGATCCGCAACGGGCAGGTCTTCATCAACGATGCCCGGATCACGGTCACCAACATCCTGACCACCAACGGCGTGATCCACGTGATCGACACCGTCATCCTCCCCCCGGCCAAGTAATAATACTCAGCCTCCGGAAATTCAGCCCCCTCGAAATTGAGGGGGCTGATTGTATGTGAGAAGTTGTATAATAGACTCGCTGGCCACAAACAAAACCATACGCCAGATACAGGGATTGCCCATCCAGCATTCGCGGCGCCTGTTGATCACACAATCCGGAGATCGGAGTGATCAACAGGCGTCTTTTTTAATGTTGTGTTTTGTGCACAGCCTGAACAACCTTTCTCGGGAGATATTTGGGGATGATCAAGATCAGCCATCTTTCCAAGTCGTTTCGCATCCGGGAAGAACCGGAGGGTATTCGCGGGCAGATAAAGACCATTTTCCAGCCGCGCTGGCAATTGATCAAAGCGGTGGACGATATTTCGCTGGAGGTCGGCGACGGCGAGATCATCGGCTACCTGGGGCCAAATGGCGCAGGCAAGTCCACCACCATCAAGATGCTGACCGGTATCCTCCAACCCTCGGGCGGGTCGATTGAGGTCAACGGGATCAATCCCCAGCGCAGCCGGACGCAGAACGCCTATAACATCGGCGTGGTCTTTGGACAGCGCAGCCATCTGTTGTGGGACCTGCCTCTGATTGACTCGTTCGAGTTCATGGGGGCAATGTACCGCGTGCCGAAAGACCGCTACCGCCCCAACCTGGCCTTCCTGGTGGAACTGATGGAGGTGGGCCCATTCCTGCACCAGCCGGTGCGCAAGCTGAGCCTTGGGCAGCGCATGAGAGCTGAGCTGGTCGCCGTCTTGCTGCACGAGCCACCGGTGCTTTACCTGGATGAGCCAACGGTGGGCATGGACGTAGTCGGCAAGCAGAACCTGCTCAAATTCCTGCAGCACCTTAACGCAGAGAAAGGGGTGACAATCATCCTTACCACCCACAACCTCAGTGATGTAGAACAGATCTGCCCGCGCATTCTGATCCTGGATAAGGGCAAGATCGTCCTGGATGCCCCGCGGGAAGAGATCCTGCGCCGTTTTGGCAAGCGCCGCCGCCTGGTGATCCAGTTCGAGAACGGCGTGCAATCAATGAGTCTTCCACGCGGCCAGGTGGTGCATGAAGAGGAAAACGAACTTTGGGTCGAATTTGATCGCGACCAGGTCTCCGCTTTCGATTTAATCGCCTCGCTGGACCGCGACAAAGGAATCACGGATGTAGCAATTAAAGAGGAGAACATCGAGTCGATCGTAGCGCGCATTTATCAGAATGGGGTAAAGGAGGGCCGGTAGATGGATTCGATCCTCCAACCCATAAAACACCGTTCGATTCTGGCGCCCTTCCTGGGTGAAGCAAAAATCCAGGCCTATTGGTGTATCCGCCAGGTGCGCAATGGGATGTTCATCCCGTGGATCACGGCGTTGGTACAGATGCTGCTGGCGCGCCAGCTATGGATCGCGCTCTTCAATGGGAAGGATGTGTACGAAGGTTTTACACTCGACCAGACCCTCTCTTATGTCGTTCTAAGCATGGCGATTTTCACCATCATGAAGGGCGATGGATTTCTTTATTGGAAGATCCGCTCCGGAAACATCATCAACGAACTGATGTACCCGGTGCGCTGGACCTTTTCCGTGATGGCCTTTGGGCTTTCCTCGATGTTATTTCAGGTATTTATCCAGGCTGTCCCGCTGATGTTGATGGCTGTTTTTCTGCTCAAGATTCCACTTCCAGCCTCGCCTTCAGTCTGGCTGGCCTTTGCCGTCTCGTTCTTCCTCGGCTGCCTGATTTTCAATATCCTCGATATCCTGGCCAACATGATGGGCTTCTGGACGACGGAACTGCATGGCCTGCTGGCATGGAAGGATATCATCGCAGGCATGCTTAGCGGGGCAGCGCTTCCATTGTGGATCTTCCCAGGCGCATTGGAAAGAGCGATCGCCTGGCTGCCCTTCCGTGGAATGCAGTATGTGCCGCTCTCAATCCTGGTGGGCTGGATCCCGCCCGGGCAGTACCTGCGCGAAATGGGCATCCAGGTTATGTGGGTGGTGTTATTATGGCTGGTTGTAGAAAAACTGTACGACCTGGCGATGAAAAAATACGAGATCCAGGGAGGATAGAATGTTGCGCGCTTTTTGGTTGATAAAGATACAGTCGGTCAAAGCCGCCTTGCAATATCCAGCCAACTTTTTCCTGGATGTGCTGGGTGTTGGCCTGAATGGGTTTGCCGAGGTTCTAGTGGTCCTGCTGCTGACTGCAGCTTTCCAGGCCATCGGCGGGTGGAATTTCTGGCAGGTGGGATTTATGGCCGGGCTGTGGCGGCTATCGCACAGCCTGCACCATGCGCTCTTCCTCGGCTTTATGGAGCATCATTGGCTGGTGCGAGACGGCGAATACGATACACTGCTCGTCCGCCCGGCTCACCCGATCGTGCAGATCCTGGCGCGTGGGCTGCCGCTGGAGGCGATCGGCGAGCTGCTGCCCGCCGCAACGCTCTTCATTCTCACCGCCGGCCACGTGCAGGTGGCCTGGACGATCGGCAATATCCTCTTCCTGGGGGTAGTGATCGCCTCCGGCGCAGTGATTGAATGGGCGGTGTACCTGTTTTTCAACTCTTTTGATTTTTGGTTTACCGAAAATGACCACCTCTGGGTCGCAAACACCTTCCTCTTCCCCACCGCGCGGTACCCAATCCACATCTACGGGCGTGTATTTACATCGGTGTTGACGTTTGTCTTCCCATACGGATTCATGGCCTACTACCCGGCGCACCATTTCCTCGGCATCACACCGGTGGATTTGCCCGCTTCCTTCATTTACCTATCCCCGCTGGTGGCTGGGATCACACTGCTGATTGGGTTAGGGTTCTGGTCGCTGGGCTTGAGGTATTATCAGAGTACAGGCACATAATTCAATCTTTCAGAACTGCTCAGACTGGGTGATAGAAGGTGGCTCTTCCCCCAGCATCTGAGTAGTACGTTCATTTCATATTTTTAGCAATTTCTTGAAGACGAAATTCTTCCTCGGTCTCTGGAGACAGCGTGACCCCATGAGGCATTGGTTTCCCTTCCTGGTCGACATGAATAAACGTAATGAAACCATCAACGATCAGGTCCAGATTATCTTTGCCTTTCATCTGGATATGCGCGACAAGGCGTGTCCGTCCGGCAAAAATGATTTTACTTTCAAAACAAATGACTTCGCCATGGCGAACGGGACGATTAAAACACATCCCATGAATTTTCAAACAGACGATATTTTCAGGACAGGTAAGTGCTGCGGCTGCGATAAATCCAGCTTCGACAAACCACTCCGCACTTCGCCCGGCAAACAGGGTCCTATGATGGTTGAGATCTTCGCTTTTTACAAGATGGAATGTAGTGAAAGAGGTTAAAGACATTGGTTCGCACCCATGGATGAGAATTTTTGGATTACTGCCGACCTCAGGTACAGTGAAGTCATGCTTATGAGCAACGCACTTTGTGAAAATATTGTAGAAGATAACCTGCAGTCAGTAGCCTAAGTTTATCATGGTCGCCTGGCTTCCTGCGACGCATTTATTTAAACTATTGACCTTGAATCGAGTGTGACCTATACTAAATATAGACCCTGCTCATCTCGCACCGCAAAGTTTTCTCCCCAGCGCTTGCGGCCAGATACATTCAGTTCGGAGAAAAGCACCCCGGGCCGCCCGCAATCTTCGCGGGCGGCTCTTTTCATTTCAGGGCACAAGGAGGCATCTCAATGGGCACGACATCCCAAACCCAAGAGACAGACGGAAAGGCTAATCACGGGCAGCCCGCCGAACTACCGGCAGAACAGTTATCCCACCCCTGCGACCCGGCTGTTTTCACCTTTACCACCACCGCCGACCTGCCAGAGTGGAAAGACATCATCGGACAGCCGCGCGCATTCCGCGCGCTCGAGCTGGGCGCCGAAGTTCGTAGTATGGGTTATAACATGTTCGTCCTCGGCGTACCCGATTCGGGTCGCACGACACTCACCCGTGATTACCTCGAGCAGAAAGCAGCGCTCAGCCCGGTACCCGATGATTGGGTGTATGTGAATAACTTTGATAACCCCCACCATCCAGATGGGTTCCCGCTGCCGCCCGGGCGGGCCGTAGGACTGCGTAAGGATATGCAGATGCTGGTGGCGGAATGCCGGCTGAACATCCCGCGCGTCTTCTCGAGCGAGGAATACACCCGCGAGCGCGACCGGCTGGTCAACGAAGCCAAGCAAAAGCTCGAACACGAGTTCAAGCAGCTCGAGGAATTGGCCGCGCGCTACAGCTTCGTGATCGTAAAAACGCCATACGGCCTGCTTTTGGGGCCGGCGGTCAGCGGTAAGCCCATCTCTCCCCAGGAATTCGAGCAGTTATCGGAAGAACACCGCGAAAAGCTTCACCAGGTGCAGAAAAAGCTCAGCGCGGCCATGGATAAGACCCTGGCCAGGATGCGCGAGATTGACCAGGCCGCCGGAGAGGAAATCCGCGACCTGGACGTGCGCACATCACTCTTCGTGATCCGGCCGCTGATCGACCAGTTCCAGGAAAAATACGCCGATCTGCCGCCCGTGCTGGCATACCTGGAACGGGTTCAGCGGGACATGGTGGCCAACGCCAACCATTTTCGTGGAGAGGACCCGTCCATCCAGAGCCCGGTCGAGCGGCGCGAATGGACGACGCGCTACGAAGTAAATGTGCTCGTCGATCGGACCGGTCTGCAGGGCGCGCCGGTCGTTACCGAAAGCCAGCCGACCTATCACAACCTGCTGGGAGCCATCGAGCACGATCTGATCATGGGAGTCTCTTATACAGACTTCACCCAAATCCGCGCCGGAGCGATGCATCGCGCCAACGGCGGGTACCTGATCCTTCCGGCCCGCGATGTACTGGTGAACCCGTATGCATGGGAAGGGCTGAAGCGGGTTCTGCGAGACCGCGAGATCCGCATCATGGAACTGGCCAGCCAGATGGGCCTGGTCAGCACAGCCACCCTCGAGCCGCAGCCGGTCCCGTTGAATGTAAAAGTGATCCTGGTTGGGACCCCTATCCTCTACTACCTGCTGCGCGCCTACGATGAGGATTTCGCCAAGCTGTTCAAGGTGCGGGCTGAGTTCGCCACCGAGATGGAGCGCACGCCCGACAGTGAAATGGAATATGCCCTGTTTGTTAAGACGGTCGTCGATGACAACCACCTGGCGCCCTTTGACCGGGCGGCAGTGGCGCGCATCATCGAGCGTAGCTCGCGCATGGTCGAGGACCAGGAAAAGCTGTCGACCCAGTTTGGCAAGATCACCGAGCTGATCTGCGAGGCCGACTACTGGGCGAGGAAAAATGACCAGGCGGTGGTCGGCGCGGAAGCGGTGCAGAAAGCCATCGCCGAGCAGGTTTACCGCAGCAACCGGGTCGAAGAACGCATCCAGGAAATGATCCGGCAGGAAATGCTCCTGCTGGATGTCGAGGGGTGGGCGGTGGGCCAGGTCAACGCATTGTCGGTCATCTCGTTGGGCGATTATGCCTTTGGCCGACCGGGCCGGGTGACCGCCGCAGCATCCACAGGGCAGAGCGGGATCACCGACATCGAGCGCCAGGCCAGGCTGGGCGGGGCTATTCATACGAAGGGTGTGTTGATCCTCAGCGGGTTGTTAAGCCAGCGCTATGGACAGGAATTCCCGCTCAGCCTGAACGCCAGCCTGACCTTTGAGCAGTCCTACGACGAGATCGAAGGTGACAGCGCCTCAGCCGCCGAGCTGATCGCACTGCTCTCGGCCATCTCAGGCATCCCGGTCGACCAGGGTAAGGCTATCACCGGCTCCATCAATCAACGTGGCCAGGTCCAGGCCATCGGCGGGGTCAATGAGAAGATCGAGGGCTTCTTCGCGGTCTGCCGGCAGAAGGGCCTGACCGGAGACCAGGGTGTAATCATTCCGGCTGCCAACCGGCGCAGCCTGATGCTCAAAGAAGAAGTGGTCGAAGCGGTAAAAGCCGGCGCGTTCCACATCTGGACGGTCCAGGCGCTCGAAGAAGCCATCTTGCTGCTGACCGAGATCGGAAGA
>CAZBDC010000266.1:0-568 GCA_964490575.1 uncultured Anaerolineaceae bacterium
CCTCTCCCTGCGGGAGTGGCTGGTCTCGATCGGCGCGTTTAACTACCGCCTGTGCGATCTGGAACCCCTGTAGTAGGTGCGGTTCATGAACCGCACCTACTACAGGGGTATTACCTCGATCTCGATCCGGATCTCTTCGAATTCTTCCCACAGCACGGTGGGGAGGAAAGAAAGCACTAGCCGGCCGGCGCTGAGCGGGACCTGGAAGATCAACTGCCCGGTCACGGATTGGCCGGGATAGAGCGTGCCGGCCTGCAGCGAGGTTTCCGGCGACCCCGCGGTGGGAAGGTACTCGTACCCGGCCGCATCTTTGACGCGGAAGTAGAGCGGGTTGTATGGCAGCCTGGTCCGGTCGACATTGCGGATTTGCACCGCCAGGACCACGAACTGGCTGCCCGCCGGGGCCTTGCCAAACTCGACCCGCTCTTTGAGCGCCACATCCGTCACGGCCAGCCGGACGCCGGCGGCCTCCACCACCTGCCCTGGGCCGGGCAGCGCCTCGTCCGGCCAGCCGGGCAGGATTTCTGGGGTGGGGGGGATGGGCGTCGCCATACCGGCGGGCGGCGAG
>CAZBDC010000266.1:578-6449 GCA_964490575.1 uncultured Anaerolineaceae bacterium
ACAGCCGCCCGGCCCGGCCGCCCGCGGGGGCCCCCCCCCCCCGCCCGGGGGGGGGCCCGCCCCGGGCCGGCCCCGCGGGTGTTTTTGGGGGGGGGGGGGGGTTGGGCCGTCGCCGTACCGGCGGGCGGCGGCGCATCGAGTACGATCCAGGCCTCGCGCAGCCCGCTGCCGGCCGGCAAATCGGCCAGCTCGGGCCGGAAGACCAGCCGGAGACTGCCGGGTGGCGAGTCCAGGATCGTCGCGGGGAGGGCGAAGGCCACATGCCCGCGCACCCGTTCGCCTGTGCGCAGCGTCCCGCTCAGCAGGCCTGGCCCCAGCGCGCTGCCCGCTGGCTGGTAGGTCCACCCGTCCGGGCCGGACAGGCGCAGGTAAAAGGCTGTGTAAGAAACCGGGCGCTCGCCCTGGTTCACGAGCAGGACCTCCAGGTCGAGATAAATTTGCCCTGCCTGGGATTTGAGCCGCCCGACCCGCTCGGCCCACTGGCTGTTCAGCACGCTGAGCGCCATGCCGCCCAGCACGAACGGCTGCCCGGCCGGGGCGGGGCGTTTCTGGCTGCCTTCCAGGATCACCTCGGTGGTGGCGGTGGCGGTCACGATGCGGGTGGGGGTCACCGTGGGGGTGCTGGTGGGCGTGGGCACGGCGGCTGTCTCGGTTAACATGCGCGCCACCGCAGCCCGGGTCAGGTTGGGGGTGGGCGTGCCGGTGGCCTGGCCGGTGAGTTCATCCATGGGCAATGCGTCGAGCATCGGCTGGCACCCGGCGCTGGTCGCCAGGATGGCGGCCAGAATGCCTGCGAGCAGCTTCCGCCACAAGGAGCGGATCGGTGCAGGATGAAGATGCAAACTTTCCAAAATAGCCAACATGGAGCGGTTTTCGATCCTAAATTTATACCATTATCCTATAATTTTACGGAAAAGTTTATCGCGTTTTTATGCACAGTCGCTAAGAAAAATTAGCAATCGACTGCAAAACGCACAAGGTTTATGTGACAGATGTAATATAAATATTTACGGCTCTTTTGCTACAATCAAACCAAACAATTGTAAAGGCCCATAATGAATCCATTCATTACTCTCTTCATCGTAGTCTCTATGGTTCTGTCTCTAATTGGCCCATCCCAAGTTTATCCCAGCAGTTCCCCATCTAATATCCCTCATTCACCTATTATAGACCTAGGGGATGAACTCACAACCACACCCGTTCCTACCTCTGACTGGCCTTATCCACCCCCCGAATCATCTACACCAACCCCCGTTCCTACTCCCACAGTATCATCCACAAATATCCCTACTGAAGAGCCGACGCAAGAAGTAACGCCACAACCTACACCAACTCAGGAACCACAGCCAACAACAACCGCAGAACCGTTTTCAACCGCCCTACCTTTCGAGCTTTCAGATCATCGTCTCTCCTTCCTCCCCGGTGAGACCGTTACCCTCTATTGGGCAACATCCAACAAAGCAAACGAAAAACAAAAATTACGCATTCTAATGCCTGAGGATTGGAATTTGCCAGATCAACCTCAAGCGATAGTCCAGCCTATTCCCGCAGAACAAGACCAAACAACAAAAAACCTGATTGAAGTATCCTATTCTCCGGAAGATTCGTCAGGTTCAATTCGCCTTAAGACATCCGAGATATCGGATGACACAATGATTAGGGTTGAGTTCTGGAACAATGAGGTATTGGTAGGCGCACAGGTTGCGAATCTGTTGGCCATATCGAAGAAGACAGTCGACAAGCATGGCGACATAGTGAATGGAAAAGCTAGTGGGATGAAGGTGCGGTTAACGGTCGATCCATCGGCGCTTGATGAACCTGCGGAAATTTCGATCCAGACCCCTGAGGATATGCCGGGGACGCTGCCCAACCAGGGCACGAGCCCTATTCAGCTCAAAGCGGTCGGTGAGAAAGATGGCAATCCGATTCACCAGTTTCATAGATGGGTTACGATCGAGGTCGAGTACGAATCAAGCCAAATCGATATCGATCCTTCGGTATTAACTCTCTTCTGGTACGATGAATCGATCGCCTTATGGAGACCTCTTCCTACCGCTATAGATGCTGATAACCACATACTCAAAGCCCGAACGGATCATTTCAGCTTATTTGCGCTGGGAAAAGATGGGTTTAACGACCATGTCATCCCACCCCTGGATGCCGCCCAGGTTGCCGAATTCACTGGCTCCGCTTCTTATTCAATCCCTATTGAAGTTCCCTCAGGCCCGGGTGGAATCAGCCCTTCAGTCAGCCTGGATTACAATTCAATGTCAGTGGAGGGGATCACGAATGACACCCAGGTGGCGTGGGTCGGTGCTGGTTGGACACTTGCCAGTGGAGGAATGATCTCTCGCAACCTGGGTAAAGATGAAAACTCAACCTCCGACGACACCTTCTCGCTGGCCGTTGGCGGAACGGCCTTGCAGCTCGTGCCGGTGGCCTCTGGGAATATAACCGGCGCGGATTATATCGATTACAAATCGACCAATGAAAATTTCTGGCTGATCCGTAGGTTTAGGGCCAACAGTTCGGCCTATTACGATGATCAAACAGGATTGCCTTGTTATCCAGGCCCGGGTTACACTGCCTGCAAGAATTATCCAGTTGAGATGGACAAGTGGATCGCCTGGGATACGGCTGGGACACGTTATACATTTGATTTCCGTGCTTTCTACCCCGAGGAAGTTCACGCGGTTGAGGACCAGACCGGAATGAACTGTGGAACTGGAAATTATTTCTGTACCTATCGTCCTTGGGGATGGTTTCTTACCGAAACGCTTTATCCGACCAATCAAGCGATCACCTATTCCTGGAATGATTTCTTAGTAGCCCCAGAGCTTAAGTGCATCAATGGTATCGATGGCGCCTTATGTGCAGACCTGGTCTGGATTGACCATGCCATGTATCCTGATAGTATCACCTATCCGGATAATAAGACGAAGGTGGTATTTATTCCCGAGGCCGGAGATCGGCCCGATTTCATGGCCGATTGGGGGTGGTCTGCATCCGGTTTAACACGCTATGAGAAGAAACGCCTCTCGAGTATCCAGGTGAAGATCGACGCGACCGTGATTCGTGAATATGTCCTGGAATATTTTAATGCCGATGACCTGGCGAACATTCCCATTTTTCCGGAAAGCAAGTGGTACCCGGTATCCAACAATACCCAGGTCAAGAAAGCGATGTCGGTACTGAAGAAAGTAACCGAGTACGGCGTAGGGGGTTTAGCTGGAGCGAGTTCGGCGAACACCCTTCCCGCGATCAGTTTTACCTATGGGGAGTTCGCCCCTGATCCAGCTCAGCCCAATTCGAAATTGAACGTTGGCGACCGGTACCATCTCAGCCAGATCGATAACGGGCAGGGCGGCAAGGTGATCTTCACCTACGAAGCGAATAACTACAATGAGATGGATGACGATCCTCGCACCCCGTTCACTGCCAGTAATGGTTCGCAAAAAATCGTGGATCTGTTACGAGATTCCACAACCTTGAGCTTTCCTGACAGTTATGAGGATATTATCACTTCAGATGGGGAATGGAACACACCCAGTGGGTTGAGCGTCCGCCCCGGGATGGGTTACAAGCTGGATTGTTACGCCAGCGCAGGTTCAACCACCACAAAAGTGCGTTTTGAAATCGATTACGCTGAAACGGGTGGAAGTTCGTATTTCTCAAAATCGGTGGACGTTCCGGCCAACGGCGGCGTGGTTTCCGCGGTCGTTACGATACCCGGTAATGCAACCCGGGTTACTCCCGCGATTCGCCTGGAAGCGGGTTTCCCTTCTGTGACGATATCGAATTGCCATGGCGCGCCAGTTTTGACCCATTATCGTGTGACGCAGCGAATCGTCAAAGATAGCGTCACCGGGCAAAGCTACACGTTCGATTACGATTACCGGGATCCGGCCACCCTGGATGATTCGGCAGCGGTAAATGACGCTCAACATTCGGCGGTTGTCGTTTCAGCTCAACAGAGCATCGACCAATGGAACGCAGCCCATCCAACAAATAAAGCATCGATTTATGATCTTTTGGCAGCCAAACCTAACGCAGAATTTCGCGGCCACGCCTGGGTCTCCGTAACGGCTGATGACGGATCCATCACGCGCACAAATTTCTATCAAGACGATTTGTATTATGGCCGTGTACACCAGGTGAAACGCTATGATGGTGGGAACTTACTATCGTCGTCACAAAACGAATGGGCCTCTCAGGCTTTGACCGGTGTTCCGAATACCTCGTTATGCGCCAAAGAAGCAGTCACAGGATACTGTTTCCCGGATCAGAAGGTCAATTGGATCTATCCAACCGCGGACGAAACGCACGATTATGGATCAGGCGTGTCCAACGAAAATTCTCTGAACTTCAACGGGTATCGCAAAGAGTACAAATACGCCGATTGGGCCGGCTATGGCAACCTGGTAGGAGTAATTGAACGAACCTGGAACGGCAGCCAGTGGGTTTCGAGCCACCTGACGCGAACCAGTTACAATTTTTCCGCCAATGATTCTGTCTTGACGGCAACGGGCAAACGCATCCCCGTAAGCCTGCCAGCCTCATCCAATCTGTATACCTGCACCCAGGACGATTGCAATTTTACGTCTGGCGGGTCGCCGCTCGCGTGGTCGTATCCCCCCATGGAAAATCTGGTCGCTTCGACTTGTTTCCTTTATGAGACCCCCACCGACCCAACCGGAGGAACAGCAGCCTGTTCGATCCAAAGCAATGGCGCGACGATCAGCGAAACGCTCGACACACCCAATAGCGGGTTGTTGACCGGAAAACGCGTCTTGCTGTCATTTGTGAATGACAACTTTGCGGACCCACGCTACAGCGATGAGATTTACCTTTATGACGCCTGGGGTAACCGCGTTCAAATGAGCGCGTACCGGAATGAAGGAACAACAGGAACGCCGACCTCTCGAGCCGACAAACAATCCACGCCGCTTCCGATTACCACCACCTGGCAATATGACAGCCTCTTTCACAGCCGGGTGACCAGCGTGGATAATCCTTTGCAGGAGCCTACAACCTATACGTATGGCGATCCGACCAGCAATGGTTATCTCCTCGGGCTGCCCTATTCCGAGACGGATCCCAACAATGCGGTTGCCTATGCCACCTACGATACGTTCGGGCGTTTTTTGATGGTGATTTTGCCGGGGGATAACAGCAATGCGCCAACTATCAGCCTGATGTACAGTCCTCTAGGCGAAATTCCAGCCTGGGTATCCGTATCACGCAAGACGACCGGTGGACAGACTGCTGTCACGCGTAGTATTTTCAATGGATTAGGACAGGTTGTCCAAACCCAACAGGCAGCCCAGCTTCTGGCCACGTCAACGAGCGACGTGGTCGTAGACACTTCCTATGACTTCGCCGGGCGGGTGGTAAAGCAAACCATGCCGGTCGAGCTAACGGTTTTTAATGGAAGCACCGCTCTGTATCGCCCACAAATCAATGTCGCAGGAACCCCCTATACTCAAACCACTTATGATTCGCTTGGACGCACCGAATCTGTGACGGCCCCAGACAACACGACTACGTCTTATTTATACGGCTACGATAACCAAACCGGTTGGCGGACGATCACCGTAACCGATCCACGCGGAAACACAACCACGACTTACATGGATGCATTGGGGCAAACCCGCAGGGTCGTTTCCCCAACCGGCCCCGGGACGAGTTATAGCTATAGCGCGACCGGTAAGTTGATCAGTGCAACATATGGATCTGCTGTCACCACCCTGTCTTACGATCTGGCCGGGCGGAAAACCGGTATGGTAGACGCGGACATGGGCAGCTGGCTCTACGCTTACAGATGTAATGGGAAGTCAAGTGGGAGCGCCGAACCGGATGTAGACCTCAGAC
>CAZBDC010000267.1:0-6440 GCA_964490575.1 uncultured Anaerolineaceae bacterium
TATTCACCCGGCAAAACAGCCGGTTTCATCGCCGTAATTGGCGAAGGTATTGTTCCAAAGCACAGTTCATAAAAACACAATCTTGAAACTCGCGTGGATTTCTTCTATATAAGGTCTACGCATCAATTTATCCGTTTCCGTTGAAAAAAATAGCGATTATATCGGTAATCGTTTCCTTCTGTCAGCAAAGTGCAGGTTGACGGGTACATCGCGAGGCATTCTTCGCAGTGTACTCGTCTACCGGCAAAATCCTTTTTTGGAGGCTGTGGTGACAGCAACGGCAACAGCAAAGACAGGCAATCCCCCAGTGGTACACAGCCAGCGCAGAAGCTTTCTCAGACAGGTCTTTCTGCAAAGGCAGTTGATTCTGATGGTCATCCCCGGCCTGCTCCTGGTCTTCATCTTTAATTACATTCCCATGTACGGGGTGATCATCGCTTTTCAAAAGTACAACCCCGCCGAAGGCTTTTTTGGTGGCGAATGGGTCGGGCTATTGTACTTCCAACAGTTTTTCTCCAATCCCTTGTCCTTCCATATCATCCGGAACACACTCTTGCTGGGCATATTTTCTTTTGTGTGGGGGTTTCCGGCACCCATCCTTCTGGCGCTGCTGCTGGACCAACTGCAAAACGCAAGGTTCAAGAAGGTGGTGCAGACCATCTCTTATTTCCCCTACTTCATTTCAACCGTGGTCATCGTTGGGCTGCTCAAGCAGCTTCTCTCGTTTGATGGCGTGGTCAATTATCTTATGACGCGTCTCGGTTTGGATGCAGTGCCCTTCTTGACCGACGCATCGTATTTTCGATCCATATTTATCAGCAGCGGGATCTGGCAGACCGTTGGTTTCAGTTCGATCATCTATCTGGCTGCATTAACCAACGTGGATCCTGAGCTTATCGAAGCCGCCATGATCGACGGCGCGAACCGGTTTCAACGGGTCTGGTATATCTCCATCCCCACAATTCTGCCCACGATTGTGATCACGATGATCTTCTCGATCAGCGGTATCTTGGGCAGTGATTTCCAGAAAGTGCTCCTGTTATACAACCCGGCCACTTACTCTACCGCGGATGTCATTCAAACCTACGTCTACCGGCAGGGTATCGCGGGGGGGAGCTTTGAATTCGCGACCGCCGTCGGGCTTTTTACCAGCGTTTTGTCCACCCTGCTCATCATCTTCGCAAACCGGGTCGCCAAAATCGTCAGTGAATACAGTTTATGGTGAGGTGACACGATGACAGCCAATCTATCGAAAACCCAGTTTATCAAACCATCTCCCGGCGAAAGAATATTTGACACTTTCAACGTCTTATTCATGATCCTGGTCGTTGCGCTTATGGTGCTGCCCTTTCTCCATGTGCTCAATGTATCGATAAGCTCTGGGCCTCAAAGCGTTACGAAGGGGTTCTTCCTGCTGCCCAGGGGGATAATCAATTTTGATGGGTATATCGCTGTTTTCAAGGATCCCACGTTGATTGGGTCGTTTGCTTACACGGTTCTGTACTGTACCGGGGCTTTGTTATTTACCTTGTTTTTCACGGCTCTGACGGCATATCCTTTATCCGTTCCTGGGTTTGTGCTGAAACGTTTCGTCTCGGTCTTCCTGACCATCACCATGTTCTTCAGCGGAGGATTGATCCCAACCTACTTGCTGATCCGCAAGCTTCACCTGATTGATAACATTTTGGTGATGATGGTGCCATTCTGCGTTGGGGCATGGAACGTCTTTCTGTTCCGCACATTCTTTTCCGGCATCCCTGGCGATTTACGAGAAGCGGCCATCATCGATGGCGCATCCGAATTCTATATTCTCTTCAAGGTGTATTTTCCCCTCTCGAAGCCGATTTTCGCGACGATTGGTTTATTCACGGTAGTGGGCACCTGGAACAGCTGGTTCAACGCCTTACTGTACCTGAACAGTACGAGCATGTACCCGATCCAGATGCTGCTACGGAAACTAATCTTCAATGCCAATTACATCGCGCTCGACCCCTGGATTATGGCTCAAATGGCCAAGAACAGCCTCACCGGACAAAACATCATCATGGCCACCATTATCGTTACGATCGTGCCCATCCTATGCGTCTACCCCTTCCTTCAGAAATACTTTGTCAAAGGGGTATTTATTGGA
Source organism: uncultured Anaerolineaceae bacterium (assembly GCA_964490575.1). Taxonomy (GTDB): domain Bacteria; phylum Chloroflexota; class Anaerolineae; order Anaerolineales; family Anaerolineaceae; genus DSYU01. The sequence goes on from CAZBDC010000267.1 coordinate 2,132, forward strand.
TCCATCAAGGGGTGATGAAGGATATTTCAAAAAACGTGAAATGGGAGGTCAATATAAGAAGAAGTGATTTCATGATCATGCCGAAAGCGAGAATCTCCACAACTTGAGGAAAATAGAGGAGTTTTTAATGACCAGCAAAGGTTTCAAAATCTTGAGTTTGATCGTAACTGTTGTGATGCTGATCAGCCTGTTTGGCTGCAGCCCCACGCCATCGCCGACATCCGAAGCTACGCAAGTATCGGCTGCCGAAGCGACCGCAACCACCGTTCCTGCGGCAGCAGCGGCTACCACAGCTCCTGCGGAAGCAACGGCCACTTCTGCGCTGGCCGGGCCAGTCGATGTCAGCACGCTGCCCAAATTATCCTTCTCAGTCATGACCACAAGCTTTGGGGTGGACCCAACGGGTAAGGAAGTACAGGATCTCTGGCTTCAGAAAAGCTCCGAGTTGATGGGCAAGAATCTGGATATCGATTTCCAGTACGTCAATCACATGGACTACGGGGAGAAGGTTAAGGTCATCCTGGCCAGCGGCGAACTGCCGGACATCATCACCCTGAACTGGTTGACCCAGGAGGAAATTGTCAAGTACGGCGACGCCGGTTTGTTTGTGGACTTGAGCCAGTACCTGGATCAGATGCCCAACTATAAGAAACTCCTGGAAGAGGCGCCCAGCACGAAACCGAATCTCTTTTCCAAAGAGGGCAAGTTGTATGGCGTCTATTCCGGCTCGACCAATAACCTGGGGGTAGATGGCGGGCATGACATGAACTCTGTCATTGGCTTCCGCGTAGATATTTTCGAAAAGAACAAAATCGCCATTCCGACGACACTCGATGAATTGACCGCCGCCGCGCAGCAGCTGAAGATGATCTATCCAGACAAATACCCGATTGCCCCGAATTCCAGTTGGGAAACCCCCTGGTACACGCTGGTTTCAATGAACCATTGTGGAGGCTGGGACACGTACCGCTACTTTGACGGTGTCGCCTGGCAGTACGCTGCGCTGCAAGAATGCATGAAGGATATGGTTGCGACACTGAACCTGTGGGTGGAAGAAAAGCTGATCGCCCCGGATTATATGAGCTTTACTGATGCTCAGGGCCCGGCTGCGCTGGCGGCTGGCGACGCGATGATCCTGCCCGGTTTTTGGTACGGATTCCCTGGCTATTGGGAAACCCAGTATCCCGATCAGAAATGGGCTATGGTAGCGGGCATCAGCAACCCGAAGTATGGCCCGCCGTGGACCTACGGCACCTACACAAAGGATTCAACCTCCTTTATCACCAACTACGGCATCGCCATCAGCGCCAAATCGGAGCACGTGGAGGAATTGGTCAAGTTCTTGGACCTTCAGCTCTCGAAGGAGATTTCGGATCTCCAGAACTGGGGGATTGAAGGCAAAACCTTTACGGTATCGGACGGCGTCAACAGCTTTACGCCTGAGTATATTAAAGCGCAAGCAGAAGCCGATGACCCACTGAATGCCTCGAATCTATGCATCGGCAGTGGTCAGTGCCGCCCCGGAATCTTCCCCCAGTTGCAGGATAGGCTCTCAGGTGCAGAGTTTTCTCCGTAGCAGGATAATATCGTCGATGGCGAGTTAATCCGCGCAAAAAACGAGACGATTAAGAGGGACTCCTTCCAGCAGGATCAAGAAATCCCTAAGGCGATCTTGAATCCGCCGCTGACCACGGATGAATCCAACGAGTACGCCAACATTATGACCCCCATTGAGACGTATGCCAAGTCTCAGGTCGCTCTGTTCATTCTCGGCAAGCGGCCGATGAGCGAGTGGGATACGTTCGTGGACGAATTGAAGGCGATGGGTGATATCCAGAAGGCGCTGGACATCTATAACGCGCATACACAAAAGTAACCTGTCACGCTGATCTTGTTTGAACGAGGGCAATGGAGGTGCTGATAACCTCCATTGCTTCGTCTCTTTTACGGCGTATAATATTTTTAGATAATTACACTGCTAATGTTTATATATTTGCTTTCCTTTTGTGGTATGGAAAGTACAGTGATGCACTCCTCTGGCGCTGCGGCAGCAGCCCCCTGAAGAGCTGCCAATCATGGAGATGTAGGACATGAACTTCTTTCGAGGCAGTGTTTTCATTAAGGTTGTGCTCATTAACACGGTTGTTTCTGTCGTGTTGTTTGGCATCTATCTGCTGAGTTTCCTGTATTTTAACTCGAAAATCAGGCAGGAAACGCAAAACTATGAGAACCAGATTCTCGTCTCGTTGACTCAGCGATTCGATTACGAGGTAAACCGGCTCACAGCCCTGGCAGCCATCAGTGTGAGCGACCCTTCCTTCATTCTGGCAACCAGCAGCAAACTCCCATCAGACTCCTTTTCTCAAATCGCTCAAGAAGCATCCGAAAAGTTAAGAATCATTACTAATTCTCTACCCTACGCAGATAATGTGTTTTTGTATACGAAAGGTGATCAGAAATTTATTTTTACCAATGCGATTGTGACGAAAAGCCAGTACGATCTGGTTTACAACAAAGGCGTCGGACTGGACTCCTTTCCATCCGATATGATCCTATTTAAATTCGATGAACTGAGTTCCGGTTTTTACCAGCTGAATCCGAATTACAGTGTTTATGTCACCGATATCTATGGATATGGTTCGTTGATTATTAAAATAGACACGGCTAAGTTCAGTAATTTGCAGGGGTTCAACGCTCTTCAGCCTTTCTATCAGGTCGCCGTGCTCGATAACCACAATCGAATATTTGCTGTCAGTTCTCCAACCGTAGTGGAAATCCTCAAGAATATTGACCTGCAGAATTACAATTCCGATGAAATCACATTCAACCAGGAAACGTACAGCCTGCGGGAAAGGCTAACCCAAACCGGCTTTCGTTTCATGTTGATTGGTCAGAAATCTACGTTCCAGAATTTAGAAACCCAAAACAGCCTGGTAGGCATTCTTATCCCCATTTCTGTTTTCTTTATCTGCATTTTTCTCATTCTCGTCAACGCGATCCTCTATAACCCGTTGCGGAAAATCGCGCGAAGGTACGGCAGTGCCAATCGAAACGAAATTGATTTTATCAGCGGAAAAGTGACGCAGCTGCTCGATGAAAACACCCAAATGCAGCAGCAGATCCGGCTTCAGCACGGCACTCAGGCGGATATCGAATTGAATTATGCGATTCACTCGAAGGCTGGCATCACAAACGAACTGGCAAAACAATTAAAAAGCCAATATGGGCAGTACCGCATCGTGGTTTTAGCGCTGCAAGGCTCGCAGGGCGAGGGCGAGAAACATTTATTATCGGTCGATGATGCCTTCGAGGGCATATTTCACAGCAAGATGATCGCGATTGACCCGTATGTTCATGCGTACTTGATTTCTGATTCAAAGGAAACGGGTGACATTGCAGAGAAAATAGAAAGCTGCCTGAAAGTGATCGGGCCAGATGTATTCACCTTCGTGGGGATCAGCGATTTTAGCGATGACTTTTCTCAGATCCATAAAAGTTACCTTCAAGCCTATGAGCGCATGCTCGCCAACCGTATTCCCGAGACGAAATCCTATGCCATTTGCATTAACGATGACCACTCCCTGAAGAGCAGCCCGGCTGCTGTTTCCTTTGAAATACAGAGTACAATCGCCAGGTGCACGATGAGTGGTGACCGTAATGATATCGAAAATGTGCTCCAGCATCTTTTCTTTTCGGACAAAAACACGACGCTGCGGAGCGCCATTTCGGTTTATACCCAATTATCGAATCTCCTGCTGGTGATGCTCAGCGCGGGCAATCCCGATATCAAATATGAAGAAATGATTACATCGACCAAGAAGTCGGTGTATCACCCGAAATTTATGTACGACTCACTGGCTGCGGATTATGCGAAACTCAACCAGCACCGAACGCAGGAACATAACGCCTTACGATATGGGATCATCGAATATCTGCACAAGCATTTTCGAGAACCGCTGAGCCTGGATTCAATTTCCAAAGAATTCGGGATTACACCTGTGTATCTTTCCACCTGGTTCAAAAAGAATACGGGGGTCAACCTTTCCGTTTATCTGTCCAATATCCGGATGGAAGAGGCAAAGCGGATTCTGGCCGAGGACAAACACATCAGAATCACCGATTTGGCAGTTCAGGTTGGTATCCCAAGTATCACCGCGTTTATCCGGCAGTTTAAGAACTATACGGGCACCACGCCGGACCAGTACCGGCAAATGGCACCCGTCAAAGATGGAAAGGCTCAATAGAAATCTTAATGAGTAGTTTTGCAGTTTTAACAAATGAGGCGACAGCTACTTGGACATGAACTGAA
>CAZBDC010000268.1:0-6351 GCA_964490575.1 uncultured Anaerolineaceae bacterium
ACACCCTATCCTACACTCTTTCCCTACACGACGCTCTTCCGATCTGGTTCTGCCCGGTACGCGCCAGGCCCTTCTTGTAGGTCAGGAACATGGGGATGCGGGTGCCGTCCTTGCTGGCGTAAAAGACCTGCTCGGTCACATAATCGGCCGGGTCGTAGCACAGCGCGGGGCGGCGAAAGAGCTGGCTGGTTCCGCTGGCAAGGTCGTAGCGGTAGACCTCGCCCGGGGTAGTGAAGCTGGTGAACAAGTAGAAAGTGTCACGATCGCTGCGCCCGCCGTCGAAGCCCATCACCGTGCCCATCCCGGGCAGCTTCACCGCTCCGTGCGGGCGGCCTGCCAGGTCGAAGACCTGCACCTGGTGGCTGGCGTGATGCAGGTAGATGGCAAATATCCGCTCACCGGCCAGGTGGGCATATTCGAGCGTATCAGCGCTTTCTGGAACCAGCTCGATCCATTCTTCACGGGTCGGGCGGGAGAGGTTAATTGCCACCACCCGGCTGCGCGGCGCATCCAGGTTGGTGTGGAAGAAGAGGCGCGGGCCGTCGCTGCCGATGAAGGTATAGGTGGCGTCAAAATTGGGCAGCAACTCGACTACTTCCGCGCCGGGATCGGCCAGGTCGAGGTAAAAGATGGCGTTTTCGGGATGCGTGCCGTGCCAGACCTCGATGACCAGGTAGCGCCCGTCGTCGCTGACCTGCCCACCAAAGCCCCACTCTTTCTGGTCCGGGCGCTGGTAGATCAGGCGGTCCTCGGCCTGCGGCGTCCCAAGGTGGTGATAGTACAGCTTCTGGTAGTAGTTGGCGCTCTTGTAAGCTTCGTCAGAATCCGGTTCGTCATAGCGGCTGTAGAAGAAGCCCAGGCCATCTTTGGTCCAGGCTGCGCCGCTGAACTTCGACCATAAAACGCGGTCGGCCAGGTCATCACCGCTGGCTACCCGCCGCACGCGCCATTCCTGCCAGTCTGAGCCGGCCCCCGACAGGCTGTAGGCGAGGTACTGGCCATCCTCGCTGACTGACATACCGGTCAGGGCAACCGTGCCGTCAGCCGAAAGCGTGTTTGGGTCGAGCAGCAGGCGCGGCTCCCCGTCTGGCGTTTCCAGCCAGTACAGGACACTCTGGTTCTGCAGACCATCGTTGCGGGTGAAGAAGATCCGGCCGCCTTTTTGGAAAGGCACGCCAAATTTCTCGTAGTCCCACAGCCCGGTCAGGCGCTGCTTGAAGCCAGCGCGGGCCGGGACTGCGGCCAGGTAGGACTCGGTCAGCGTGTTCTGGGCTGCGACCCAGGCGGCCGTCTCAGGGCCGTGGTCGTCTTCCATCCATCGGTAGGGGTCGGCGACCGGGATGCCATGCAGCATCTCGACCCGGTCTTCGCGCCGGGTGGGGGGATAAGAAAGGGGGTGTGACACAGGTTAGCTCCTCGATTTGAAAAACGATCAGGTTTGGAAGACCGGGCCCTCGCCTGGTTGGGTGGCTTACTCGGCGGTGACCGTCACAGTCGCAGCCGGCATCTTCTGGGACCGCGACGCCAGTAAATAAGCTCCCAGCAGCCCGGCATACACGGCCAGCAGGCAGACTGGAATGATTTCCAGCGAGATCTGGCGGGCCAGTACGCCCATCAAACTGGGGATGACTGCGATCCCCAGGCCGGTAGCGGCCATCTGCATTCCGATCGTGTTGGCTGCAAAATTGTCACCGACCCGAGTGCGGGTGCCCGACATCATGGCCGGGAAGATAGGCGCAATCGCCAGGCCGATGATGGCCACTGCCACCACATTGGCGAACTGGGAAGGGTTCCAGATCAGTAAGATTGAGCCGAGCAGCGCTCCCACCAGACCGCCCAGCACCAGCCGGTTGACTCCCACCTGCCGGGCGACGACTCCCGCCGCGATGCGGCCAATGGTGAAGGTGAACCAATAACTGCCGGCGAAGAAGCCGGCCAGCGCGTGAGCGACCCCTCGTGACTCGGTGAGCAGGGTATAGGTCCAGGTGCCGAGGGCGGTTTCGGCGCCGACGTATAAAAAAAAGAGCAGGACGCTCAGCCACACCATCGGCTGGCGCAACGTCTCGCCCATGGGCGTCTTGTAATCGGTCAGTTTCTTTTCTTCCCCGGCTTCTGCGCTGCCCGGCGCGCTGTTTTTGCTCCACATGGCCAGGGTCAGCATGAAGCCAATCGCCAGGGCGATCTGGAAGATGCCCACCACCCGGTAGCCGAACTGCCACTGGTTCCAGACAGTCAGCCCAAGGGTCATGATGATCGGGCCGGAGGTGATGCCGACCCCCCAACTGGCATGCAGCCACTGCATCAGTCCTTCACCGAAGTGGGCCGCCACGTAGGTGTTGAGACCGGCGTCAATCGCGCCGGCGCCTAACCCGGCAAAGATGCCCAGGAGGACCATCATCCACCACTGCGGGACGAGGGTATAGCCGATCAACGCCAACCCGGTGAGGAAGCAGCTGGCAGCCAACATGCGGCCCACGCCCATGCGCGAGAGCAGGAAACCACTCAGGAAGCTCGAGGTCGTGTAGCCGGTGATCGAAGCGGTAAGCAGTAGCCCGATCGCATCGAGTGGGATGGAAAAGCCGCCCCGGATGGAGGGCCAGCCGACGCCGAGCAGGCCATCGGGCAGCCCGAGGGCGACAAAGGCGATAAATGCGAGCAGGATGAGGCCAAGCCTGGGGTATTGTTTTACTTTCGTTACAAAATTCACGGCAGTTCCTTTTGATACCTCATGATACGTGATCCGACCACGCCAGGCACTTTCCTCATAAGCCCAGTGATATTGCCAGGAACCAGGGAATGGTGGTGAGGAAGATGAGCCATTCGAAGATTGCCAGCAGCCAGACGCGCGGACGGGTCTCCAGTTTGGTTGAGATCGATTCGCCCGTGGAGCGGAAGGCCAACCCGGAATAGAGCAGGAAGTTGGCGTAAGCCAGGACGGCCGGCAGGCCAGCCCAGGCCGTGCGGACCGGTACCCGGGCGCCCCCGGCGGGCTGGAACAGGATGGCCAGCGAAAAGAACAGGATCATCACCAGCCCGAGGCGGAAGAAGCTCTGCGCGGCGCGGATATGCGGGGCCAGGTTGCTCATCGGGTAAATACCGACCCCCGCCAGGGAGAGCGCCGCAGCGATGCCGGTGACCAGGCCGAGCCAGGCCCACGTCCCGCCGATGCGCAACCCCAGCCCGAGGCAGAATGGAAGGATCAGCAGCCCGGCTGCGATCAGCCCGAGGTTGAACACCCAGGCCAGTCGCGAGACGCCAATTTCGCCCAACTCGGAGATGAAGTGGTTGAGCAGCGAGTAGCGCTCGCCGCTGCGCCCGCGGTAGGCCAGCCCGGCGGCCAGCGCGCCCAGCAGGGCGACCAGGCTGCCGGCAATGCCGCAGATACGGATGGTCGTTGGGTCTGTGAGGAATCCGATCATGCTGGCTGGCGGTCCTTTGGAAGAAAGAAGACGAACGGCAGCCCGGCCAGCATCACCACAATGCTGGTGTAGAGCGCCACGCGCAGGCCGAAGCGGTCGCCCAGTGCGCCGACGATCACTACCGCCAGGGAGGTGATAATAAAGTTGAGCGCCATATAGATCCCGTTTGCCAGGGCGCGCGAGCCGGGGGCCTGCTCCTGTACCAGCGCCATGATGACCGGGCCGGTTGAGATCAGGGACAGCCCGACCAGCAGCAGGACGGGGAACTGCAGCCAGCCGCGTACGTTGAGGAACAGCAGCACCACCAGCGGCGCAACCAGGGTCATCAGCAGCAGGACACGCCGCCGTCCAAGCCGGTCGCTGACCACCCCGCCGGCCAGCGCGCCGGCCACCCCGGCGGCCTGCATGACCGAAAGCGCGGCTCCTGCCAGCCACAGCTCAGCGCCTTCTTCGGTCATGAAGGTGGGCAGAAAAGTGCTGATGGAGGAAAAGAGCAGCGCGCGGGTGGCGACCACCCCGCTCAGTGGCAGCAGCAGTGGACGCAACAGGCGCAGCGCTGCGCCAAGGCCCTGGCCGTTGCCGCCATTGGGATGGAACTCGTTCACGCCGCGCAGGCGCAGGTACAGCACCAGCGATGCGGCCAGCCCGCCCAGCATCAGCCAGGGCAGCCCGCGCGGGGTCAGCAGGGCGATGGCCCCGACCAGGATCACCGGCCCCAATGTGCGGCCCAGCTCGCCGCCGACCATCCAGAAGCTCATCCCGCGCCCCAGCTTATGGCCTGAAAGCAGCCCGGCAATCACCGGCCCGACCGCATGCAGCCCGGCCGAGCTGGCCCCGGCCACCACCAGCAGCAGCGCCGCGGTGGCATAAGTGGGGGCAATGCCCAACAGCGTCATCATGGCAGCGGTGAGGGCCGGCGTCAGGACGACCAGCAGGCGCAGGTTGAACCGGTCTCCCAGGTGGCCGATGACCGGCTGAAACAGGGAGGGCAGGTTGTAAAAGACCGACAGGAGCGCTGCCGCGGCTTTGGTGATGGCCAGGTTCTCGATCAGCAGCGGCAACAATACGGCGAAGAAGGCCGAGTAGGTGTCATGGATGAAGTGGGCGGCGGAGAGCGAGACCACGCCGAGTGTCTGAAAGCGCCCGCCGGCCCGCTCAGCGGGCGGAGCAGCCGGTTGGGTGGGCAGTGCCTGGCTTGATGATGACAAAAAGGCCTCCTGATAACGTTTTCACACAGCGGGGTGAATTATACAACTTTATCGGTTGAGCTTCCAGGATGATATAATTAAAAGATGATCCCAGCGAAACTCATCCTTGTTGAGGGCCCGCCTGGTTCGGGAAAATCGACCACGGCAACCCTCCTGGCGGAAAAAATCCGCCGGGTTTCGCTGCACCTGTCACCCGGAGATTCTCATGGACCTGACTCATTCCCCCTTATTTACCCGCTGGACCAACCCTGAAACCGGGGCGACGCTCTACCTGCTGACCCGCAAGGTCGCACCGGTGCAGGAGGCCTTCTACTTTGTCAATAACAGTCTGAGCGCGGATGGGCGCTTTTTGTGGTTCTATTGCGCTTTTCCGCCTTCCGGCACGCAGAGCCAGGGGCGCACGCTGGGGGTGGTCGACTTCAAACGGCAGGAAATCCACCATTACCCGGAAACCCAGTTCACCAGCGCCTCCCCCTACGTCGAACCGGAGACAGGCGCGATCTACTGGTGCGGCGGGCCTTCGATCTGGCGGCGCGGGCCGCTGCCGGGCGACGAGGTGACGCTGGTCAACAGCCTGCCCCTCGAACTGATTGGCCATCGTCCAGTGGGCCGGCTGGCCACCCACCTCAGCCGCTCGAGTGACGGGAAGTACTTCTTCGTCGACGCGGCGGTGGGCTTGCAGTATGTGTTCGGTACGCTGCCGGTCGATGGGAGCGACTTCCAGTTCTGGCACCGCTTCGACCGCAACTTCAACCACGCCCAGTTCAACCCGCGCGACCCCGACCTGGTCCTGTTCGCCGAGGAAAACCACCCCGACCCGCTGACCGGGCTGAGCTTTCCAATCGTCAACCGGATGTGGCTGATCCGCCGGGGAGAGGATCCGCGCCCGGTCATGCCCCAGCCGACCCGGGTGACCCACGAGTGGTGGGACGCAGACGGGCAGCACGCCTGGTGTGTGTGGGGACATGCCGCCTGGCGGGTGGATATCCACACGGCCGAGGTGGAGGTGATCGACTGGCCCAGCCACTGCTGGCACGCTCATAACAGCCGGGCGAGCGAGTACATCGTGGCCGACTCGAACGAGAAGTTCTTCCGCGGCTGCCCGTCCAGCGTCGGCTTCCTTAACCGGCAGACCGGAAAGTTCGTTAAGCTGGTCGATAACCCCGGGATGGACACCTACGCGGGACGGAACTACCACATTGACCCGCACCCGCGCTTCGTGGGCGAGGACGGCTACGTGGTCTTTACCACCACGCTGCGGGGCGAGATCGACCTGGCCGTGGCGCGGACCGAGGACCTGGTGCGGCTGACGGGCGGTTAGGCCGCAGGGCTTTCTTCGCCGAGAAACGGGTTGCGGATCTCCACGCTGTCGTAGACCTGCCCGGCGCTGAAATCCTCGGACCACAGCATCCGGCATCCCAGGCTGATGGTGCTATGGAGGATCATGGCGTCCCAAAACGAGACCTGGGAGCGGCGCTGCAGGTCGACCGCGCTCAGCACATCCCCGGCTGCAGGCGCGTGAACCCGCCAGTAGCTGAGGTCGCGCAGGATTTCGGCGGCATCTTCCGCCGGCATCGGTCTCGGCACTTTGCGGGTGAGGGTGACATAAAATTCTTGCAGGACCTGGACGCTCAGGCAGCCCGTGCCGGCGGCCCACAGGCGCTCGACCAGCTCCCGGGCGATGGCCTGTTTGCTGCCCGCTGAGGCATCGTGGGCATAGACCA
>CAZBDC010000269.1:0-6340 GCA_964490575.1 uncultured Anaerolineaceae bacterium
TAAAGAACGATGGATATTTCTGGCTCCAATTTACAGAAAAGGTGTTGCATAATCATTAGTTACTCCTGATTGCTTTAGGAATCTGGTTGTTGGTGAGTTAATTGTCAGTTCTATTTGTTATATACTAGATAGAGATTGGGCATCTAAAGCGCGTAGAAACTGTTCAAATATGAGAACGACACTAAAAACTGGACACACGGGCAGCGGAGCAGGTTTTGCGCTGCGAACCACGGACAAATTGACAGGTCCCACCCCTTGACGAATCCAGCGAACTTTTATATCTTTTTTTGTATACAGAAAGGAGTTGTTCTCATGCTCGCCAAAGTGCAAAAATGGGGCAACAGCCTGGCGGTGCGCATTCCAAAGGCCTTTGCTCAGGATGCCCGGCTGGAAAATGAATCGGTCGTCGAAATCAGCCTCGGCGAAGGTCAAATGATCATCCGGCCGGTTGAAGCGCCCACCTGGACGCTGGATGAATTGCTGGCCGGGGTCAGCAAAAAGAATATCCACCCTGAAATCAATCCGGGTTCCGCGGTTGGCAGTGAAGGTAGCTGAGGTCGTGCAGAAACTCAGCCCGTTGATCAAACCGCCGGTTCGGAACGGCCGGTAGAGCGCCGAAAGGTCGACCCGCAGGCTGCGCGCCCCGCAACCAGGGCATTCGCTTATTCGTTCGTTTTATTCGTGGATGGCCTGCCGGCGGCCCGATCTGCGACTATACCCCTTCACCGTTTGGACGGCCCGCCGCGGCCGTCGGGTTCGCCAGCGAAGGATCATTCCACCCAGGGATTCTTCACCGGAATTCCCGCATTCTCAAAATGGGCGGTGTTACGCGTCACCAGCGTGCAGTGATGCTGTTTCGCGCTTGCCGCCAGGAGCGCATCCATCGCCGGGATGGGCCGCCCGGCCGCTTCCAATTGGGCGTTCAGCGTTCCCCACAGCAGCATCGTCTCCGGATGGATGGAGAGAATATGATCCTGGAAACGGGTCAAGAGGTCCTCATGCAGCCAGGCGTTCAGCAGTTCTTTCCTTTTGGATTCTGGCAGCTTTTCAATCCCCTTTTGCAGCTCGCCAATCGTGATGACGCTCAAAAAGATGGCCTCCGGATCCACTGCCTCGATCCACTGGATCACCTTCGGGTCTGGTTGGGCTGCAACCAGCTCTGAGATGACGTTGGTGTCGAAGATGGTTTTCACAGGTCAACCGCTCTCGGCAGGCTTGGGTCGCGTTCAAGCTCCAGCTCGACCCCCACCAGCGGCGACTGGCGGAAGAATTCAACCAGGCTGGTTCTGGCCTTTTTCAAGCGGTTATATTCCTCCTTGGAAAGGACAACCACCACCTCCTCTCCGTGGCGGGTGACCGTCTGCGGCCCTTCGCTGAGCGCGCGGTTGACCACTTCACTGAAACGGTTTTTTGCTTCCTGTAACTGCCAGACGGTGCCTGCCATGCCGGCCTCCTTCTATCTAGACTGTCTAGATTATAACCCGGGAGGGCGGAAAAGTCAATTGCCGCCCCGGCGGGTCAAAAATGGGGCTGCCCAAACGTTTTGTTTGGACAGCCCCCGCGTTTACACCGTGGATGGGGGTGTTATCGTTTGGGAAGGACCGCTATTTGCCGGCTTTTGCCTTCCACTCTTTGTACTGCCGCTCGACCTCGGCCCTGACTTTCTCGAGCCCGGCGTCCTTCAGGGCCTGCATGAACTTGGGATATTCAACCTCTGGATCCACATTACCGGTCATCAAGGCCCGCTTCATGCCGTCCACCACCGCCTGGATGGCGGTGATCTCAGCTGTCACCGGCTCCGGTTGGAAGCGGAAGCCCAGCGAGACGTGCGGGATCGCGTCCTTCGAGTAGTCGATCAGCATCTGGTTCTTGTTGGGGTCTTCCTTGTTGGTGACTTTCTGAATCGTCACATCGCCCCACACCCAGGCGCCAGGATGCGCGCCCAGCCAGCCGCTGTTGAGGATGTTCACGCGGCCGTCCGGCTCCAGCTCCCAGTGGGTGCCTTCCACGCCGTACAGCATCATGTTGATCAGCTTTTCGTCCACGTGCATCAGGTTGATCAGCTTCATCGCTTCAACCGGGTGGTCTGACGACATCGGGATGGCCAGCATCGAGCCGCCGGTGTCGTTGGTCTGAACGGTCTTCGGCTCGCCGTAGATCTCTTTCAGCCTCAGGTCGGGGTTGCCGGAGGCGATGACCAGCTCCTGGGCCTTGATGTTGCTGCCCTTCAGCGGCATCGGCTCGATGAAGAAATTGCCCGCGTTCAGGAACTGGCTGGTGTCGAAGGTGCTCAGGCCCGAATCCGGGTTAATGTAGCCCTTCTGGTTCCAGTCGTACATCGTCGCCAGGTAATCTTTCATGAACTGCGTTTCCAGCGGGACCAGGATGGTCTCATCCCAGTTGCCGTTGGCGTCCGGGCGGTCCGACATGTTGACCAGGTAATCGTCGACGGTCGTCGCGAAGCCGTGCACCCACTGCATAAAGCCAACGCTGCCGCCGTCCGTCAGGTAAGGATACATGTCCGGGTGGGCTTCCTTGGCCTTGGCCACCCACGGCTCGAGATCCGCGAAGCTCTGCACTTTGGCGGCGTCCGCGTCGGTGAAACCGATTTCGTCCGCGATGGCCGCGTTATAGACAAAGCCCCACGGCACCGACAGCTCTTTGTTGGTGGGGACGGCATAGTTCACGCCGTCGATCTGCGCGCCGGTGATGAAAGCCGGGTTCAGGCTCGAGAGGATGCCCTGCCCGTATTGCTCGAGCAGGTTGCCGTACTCTCCCTCGTCGTCGTTCAACGGGCGCAGCAGGCCCTCGCCGACCAGCTTGGAGTAGAAGTACCAGTCCGCGGTGAAAAAGATATCCATCTTCTCGCCGGCTTCGATGCCGGTAATCGCCTTGGACGCCCAGTCGGCCCACGGGATGATGTGGAACGAGACCCGGATGCCCATTGGCGCGAGGTACTCGGCGATAGCTTCCTCGACCAGCGGGCGCTGGTCCGTATCTCCGGAACCGACGATGTAATAGTCAAGCGTAACGATCTCAACCGGCTTGGCTTCCCCTGCCGGGGCTTCGGCCTGGCCCGCTTCCGCAGCCGGCGCAGCCGTCTGCTGAGCTGGCGTGCAGCCAAACGCCGATGCAAGCAGGAAAACAATGGTAAGTAACCCAAAAACCTTCTTAGCCACTTTTCTCTCCTTACTCTTGATCAAGTTTGTTGGTAACCCATCCACGTCGAGTAAACAGGAGCATATCAGTAAGCGCGACCTACCATTATCCTTTCACGGCGCCTAACGTTAAACCACGGATAAAGTATCTCTGGAAGAAGGGATACGCGAAGATAATCGGCCCCACCGTCACGACCGCCATCGCCATGCGAAAGGTCTGCGAGGGGAGCGTGGATACGTTGACCAGGCCGGCCATTTTATCGGCGTTTTCCAATAAAAAGCGGATGTTGTTGAGGGTGGTGTAAATGGTGTACTGCAAACTGTAATATTTAGCCTCGTCCACCAGCAGCAGGCAGTTGAAAAAGTTGTTCCAGATGCCAATCGCGCTGAACAGGGCCACCGTGGCCAGCCCGGGCACCGCCAGCGGCATGACGATCTGGAGCAGGGTCTTCCATTCGCTGGCGCCGTCGATCCGGGCGGATTCGATGATCTCATTGGGCACATTCGCCTTGTAAAAGGTGCGCATGACGATCACCCAGAAGGGGCTGAAAGCGGAGGGCAGGAACAGCGCCCACAACGTGTTCTGGATCTGCAGCACCTGCCGGGTCACCATGTAATAAGCCACCAGCCCGCCGCTGAACAGCATGGTGAAGAAAGCAAAGAAGGTGAAGAAGGTTTTGAACCGGAAATTATCCCGCGAAATGGCGTAGGCGTATAACCCCACCATGATGACCGCCAGGATGGTGCCCGCGACGGTCGAAATGATCGTGTTGATGTAAGCCGTGACGACGATGGACCCCTGGGCAAACAGGAAGCCGTACGCCTTGGTCGAGAACTCGGCCGGCCACAGCCGGTATCCATTGGCGGTCAGCGCGGCCTCGGAGGTGACCGACGAGATGACTACCACGTAGACGGGGATCAGCGCCGCCAGGCAGACCACGATCATGAGCACATTGAGGAACGCGTTGGTCAGCGGCGAGAGGGCCAGCATATCCTTGGGTTTCCGGCTGGCGCGCCAGAAATCGCGCAGTCCTGTTTTGCGCACCGGCTGATAGTCAACTTCGATTTTTTGTGCCATCATCTATCCCCGAGAGACTTAGAACAACGAAAATTCTGGCCTGGTTTTGCGCACGATATAGTTCGTCACCAGGATGAGGATGAAGCCAACCACCGACTGCAAGAACGCGGCGGCGGCCGGGTAGCCGATCGGCGAGCCGCTGCGCAGCATGTTATACACGAACACGTCCAGGGTGTAGGTCACATCCTTCACCAGCGCGGCGCCGTTCGGCAGGGTGTAGAACATGTCGAAATCGGAGCCAAAGATGCGCCCAACCGCCAGGATCTGCAGCATCACGATCACGGGGGTCAGGTGCGGGAGGGTAATATGGAGGAACTGTTTCCACTTGGTGGCGCCGTCGATCGCCGCGGCTTCGTACAGCTCGCGGTCGATGCCGGTGATGGTGGCCAGGTAAATGATCGAGCCGTTGCCGGTATATTTCCAGATATTCGCCGCCAGGAAGATGACCGGCCAGGCCCCCTTTACTTTATAAATCTCGAGCGAGCCCAAACCCTGCGAAGTCAACATGCTGTTGATGATGCCGTTGGAGCTGCCCAGGGCATACACCACGTAAGCGACCACGATCCAGGAGATGAAGTACGGCAGGAACAGGACCGAGTGATAGAGCTTGGCCCAAAACTGGTTGGTCAGCTCGTAAATGATGATCGCCAGGGCCACCGACAGCACCAGGCCGACCACCATAAAGAGCAGGTTGTACAATACCGTGTTGCGAATGTAGATCAGCGTGGAGGTGACGTTGGTGGGCAGGGTCAGGTACTCAAAGTTCTTCAGCCCAACCCAGGGGCTGGTGATCAGGCTGTAGACGAACTTGTTTTGGATGATGAAATCGGCGGGGGGTCTTTGCAGGCGGTAGGTTTTGAAGGCCAGGATAATCCCGGGCATCGGCAGGTAAGCAAACAACAATAACCAGATCGTGCCCGGCAGAACCATCGTGAGATAAGACAGGTTGGTGTAGATCTTGTCGCGCCCCCATCTTTTCTTCTTGCCTGGAGTGGGTTGTGGAACGGCTGCTGACTCAGCTGGCATATTTCCATCTCCTATTTTTTAGAAGAACCCAGGTTTTTCGGCGACGGCTTCACCGATAAAATCAATTCAAGCGTCAAAACAGGGTGTTAAAAAGAGTATAGCATACGTTTAAAAGAACAAAGCTTTTTTAGCAGGTGTACCTTCAGCCACCAACGAATGGAGAAAGTAGAAAATAGGGCAGGTTTCTTACTGGCCGTTTTCTTGTGAGAAATAAAGAGTGGGGCGTATAATAGACTGAAACGGTATCGTTATTGGAAACGATATCGGGAACGTTACCAACATTATTGCAAATTTTACAGGCTTTGTCAACAGCCGCTGGCACAACGATCATTCGCCCCGGAGCGAAGCAATCTGCTGCCCCCCGGGTATCAACCTACAACCACTACCACCCTGACCTATCGAAAGGCTCCACCCCATGAACCTGCGCACTGCTCTTGAAGGCAACACCCTCACCTGGCGCCTGAACGGCGAGATCCTCAAGCTCGAGCCGTGGGGCCCGGATGGCGCGCGCGTGCGCGCCACCAATTTGCGCGATTTCCCCCCCATCCCCGGCGCGCTGGCCGAGGCCTTCCCTGCCCCCGATGCGCGCGCATCCCTGGCGGACGGCAAAGGCGTGCTGGCCAACGGCCTGCTGCGCGCCGAGTTGTGGCCGGACGGCACGCTGCACTTCTTCAACAGCCGCACCGGCGCCCTCCTGCTGGAAGAGCCCGAGCCGATCTTCAACAAGCCGCCCGCCCGCTGGTACCGCCCGCAGCAGGGCAGCGACCTCTCCCGCCTGGAGGTCGCCTTCCGCGCCGCGCCGGGCGAGCGCATCTACGGCCTGGGCCAGCACCAGCACGGCCTGCTGGATAACAAGGGCGCGGTGATCGACCTCGAGCAGCGCAACACCGAGGTGTGCATCCCCTTCTACGTCTCCAGCCTGGGCTACGGCTTCCTGTGGAACAACCCCGGCGTCGGGCGGGTCGAGCTGGGCACCAACCAGACCCGCTGGGTGATGGAAGCCACCCGCGGCATCGATTACTACATCGCCGCCAGATCGGAAGAGCACACGTCTGAACTCCAGTCACGAGATTCCATC
>CAZBDC010000270.1:0-6309 GCA_964490575.1 uncultured Anaerolineaceae bacterium
GGTCGCCATCCTGGAAGGCGTTCCGGCAGGACTGGAACTTAATGAAAATATGATCGATGAGGAGCTCATGCGCCGGCAAATGGGTTATGGGGCAGGTCCGCGCATGAAACTGGAGCGTGACCATGTACAGATCTTGAGCGGCGTAATGGCGGGGCAAACGACCGGGGCGCCGCTGGCTTTGCTGATTGAAAATCAGGATCACGCCAGGTGGAAAGGGAAAGCGGTAGAAGCTTACACTACTCCGCGACCTGGGCATGTTGACCTGGCTGCGGCAGTCAAGTATGGCTATGATGATCTGCGGCCCGGGTTAGAACGCTCTTCGGCGCGGGAAACAGCCGCCCGGGTGGCGGTGGGCGCGGTTTGTCGCCAATTTCTGGCAGTCTTTGGTGTCCGTCTCGGGGGATACGTGGTTTCAATCGGTGAAGTTGAAGGTTCGTTCGATAATTTATCGCTCGAGGAACGGATAGCTTCTGCAGAAACGTCGGACGTGCGCTGTCCGGATCCTCGGGCTGCCGAACGAATGCGAGACCGGATTCGTGCTGTGATGCTGGAACGAGATACTCTGGGTGGCGTGATCGAAATTGTCGTCTCAGGGCTGCCGCCTGGACTGGGGTCGCACGTGCATTGGGATCGCCGGCTCGAAGCCCGCCTGGGGGCAGCTGTCCTGAGTGTCCAGGCAATTAAAGGGGTGGAATTTGGCCCGGCTTTTGCCAACGCGAGGCAAGTGGGTACGCAGGTCCATGACGCGCTGCGCCTGGACGGAAGCCGGGTAGTTCGCCCGACCAACCGGGCCGGTGGAATTGAGGGGGGGATCAGCACCGGGCAGCCGCTGGTCATCCGCGCCGCAATGAAGCCTATCGCCACGACACTTACTCCTCAACAAACCGTTGACCTTGCCAGCGGAAAAGAGGCAGAAACGGAATATGAGCGATCAGATTTCTGCCCGGTTCCCCGGGCTGTTCCCATACTGGAGGCGGTGGTTGCCATTGAACTGGCGAGTGCATTGTTGGAAAAGCTGGGCGGAGATTCAATAACTGAGATTTACCCACGTTTTGTAAGCCTTCGGCAGGCGCGGCTTGAGGATCTTAATCTGGCGGGTGGAAAGCACATGTTCTGGCCAGAGGAAGGCGGGCAGCTTCGATGACGGCAAATTTCTACTTGTACGGTCCGCCAGGAAGTGGAAAAAGCAGCCTGGGTCGCGCACTGGCTGGTGCGTTGCACCTGCCTTTCCTGGATCTGGATGAGAAAATTGCCGGCGAGGCAGGGATGAGCATTCCGGCGATCTTTGAACGGGAGGGCGAGACTGGATTTCGCCGGCGGGAGCTTAATGCGTTGGAAGCAGCAGCCAATGAGGCGGAGCAGGTCATCAGCCTGGGTGGTGGCGCGCTGCTTGACCCGCACGCGCGGCAGATCGCAGAACAGAGCGGGCTGGTTCTTTGCCTGGAGGCCGAATTGGAGAGCCTGCTTGAACGTCTGGAATCGGGTTCCACCGATCGGCCTTTGCTGGCAGGTGACACGCGCGAACGGCTGGCTCGTTTAATGGATGAGCGTGGCGAGCATTACCGTTCTTTTTCGCTGCGAATGAACGTGGATGGAAAGGAGATGTCCGCATTGACGTGGCAGGCCCAACAGCAGCTTGGGGCTTACCGGGTGAGTGGAATGGGCCCGTCCTATGACGTGCGGGTCAAGCACGATGGGCTCAGCCACCTGGGCGAGTATTTTCAGGCTCGTGGTTTGAAAGGCCCAATTGCGGTGGTTACTGACCGAAACGTTTCCGGGCATTACTTGAAACCTGTGCTGGATTCTCTCCGGGATGCCGGATACCAGGCTTCTTCTTTCTCAATCGCGCCCGGGGAGGAGCACAAGACGATCGAAACCGTCCTGGCGATATGGGATTTTCTTGCCCGGGTTGGGGTTGAACGTGGAAGCACGGTGATCGCTTTGGGAGGCGGCGTGGTTGGAGACTTGACCGGTTTTGCTGCTGCGACTTTCCTTCGCGGGATTGCCTGGGTTAATGTTCCTACTACACTCCTGGCAATGGTTGATTCCAGCCTGGGCGGAAAGACTGGGATCGATCTTCCTCAAGCCAAGAACCTGGTTGGTGCCTTTTACCCTCCTTGCCTGGTGTTTACTGATCCGTGTGTTCTGGAAACCCTTCCCAAACGTGAACTGCGCAATGGTTTGGCCGAAGTGATCAAGCATGGCATCATCGCCAACCCAGATCTATTTGACCGGTGCGGGGAAGGTTGGGATACGGTTTCCGGCAGTCTGGACTGGATTGTACGGCAGGCGATGGCGGTAAAGCTGAAAGTAATTGAGGTTGACCCATACGAAAAGGGCTTGCGCCAGGCTCTAAATTTGGGTCACACGATTGGACATGGCCTCGAAATGGCGTCGAATTTTCTTCTCACCCACGGCGAAGCAGTCGCAATTGGAATGATCGCGGAAGCGCGCCTGGCTGAAGGCGCGAACATGGCTGAGCCGGGTTTGGAAAGAAAGATTGCCGGCGTGTTGACACGGTTGGGGCTGCCTACTCAAATACCGGCCGGATTGAATCTTAATCGGGTGGTCGAGGCGATGCTGATGGATAAAAAGCGCTCGGGCGGAAAGGTCCGGTTTGCACTGCCTGTTGGGATTGGCGAAGTGCGCACTGGCGTAATTGTCGATGGGTGGGAGGAGACTATTCTTGCTGGAGGTGCACGATGATCCCTGTCCTGGTGCTGCACGGACCAAATTTAAATTTGCTTGGACAGCGTGAGCCAGATGTATATGGCCGGTTGGACCTGGCAGAAATCGACCGGCGCGTGATTGACGCAGGGAAAAGAATAGGCCTGGATGTACATACTTTCCAGAGCAATCATGAAGGTGTGCTGATTGATCATTTGCATGAAGCACAAGCCTGGGCCCAGGGAGTCGTGTTTAACCCGGCCGGGTACACGCACACCTCCGTCGCCTTGCGCGATGCTGTGGCCGCCATCCATATTCCGGTGATTGAGGTTCATCTTTCCAATACTCAGGCCCGGGATGCGTTCCGGCATATCTCGTTGATCGCGCCTGTGTGTGTGGGAAGCATCGCCGGTTTTGGCTGGCGCTCGTACGCGTTGGGCTTGCATGCGCTGGTGGCAATTCTGGAGGGTCGGGAATCATGAGGAGATGGAACCCACGGGTGGTCGCATCACGCGTGCTGATAGGCATGGTATTGTTCGTAAACCTGCAGTGCTCAGCGGCGTTTCTCGCCTTCCCTGAGCGTTACGCGCCTGGGTTTGAATTATTTGGCGCGCCAGGTGATGCGGCAATCCGGGGGATGGGGATCCTGTTCCTGATGTGGGGCGTACCGTACGCCATGGCTTTGACAGATCCTATCCGGCGCAGGGTGTCGCTTTTCGAAGCGGTTGCCATGCAATCGATCGGGTTGGTTGGCGAAACGATCCTGCTGGCAACTTTCCCTGATGGGCATGTCATGTTGGCAAGTTCGGTAACCCGCTTCATCCTCTTTGATGGCGCCGGCCTTGGGGCATTGTTGCTCGCAGCCGGGTTGGTCAGGTGCGAGATCAGCGTGTCAGGCTGCGGTACTTAATCCGGTGAGGTTGATCGGCATCTTTTCCCAACCGGCGCTTTAAATCTGCCTCGTAGTCACTCCAGTTGCCGTCAAAGAAGCGCACCTGGGAGTTTCCTTCGAAAGCCAGGATATGGGTGCAGACCCGGTCGAGAAACCAGCGGTCATGCGAAACAACGATCGCTGACCCTGCAAAGTTATCCAGAGCCTCTTCCAAAGCACGCAGTGTATTCACGTCCAGGTCGTTGGTGGGTTCATCCAGCAGGATGACATTGGCTCCACTCTTGAGAATTTTGGCCAGATGGACGCGATTGCGCTCGCCGCCCGACAGGGTGCCAACCTTCTTCTGCTGGTCGGAACCCAGGAAGTTAAAGCTCGAAACAAACGCGCGAGAGTTGCGCTTTCGGCCGCCCAGGTCGATCTGTTCCTCGCCCCCCGTAATCTCTTGCCAGACCGAATTTTCATCGTTTAATGATGCCCGGCTCTGGTCAACGTATGCCAGCTGGACGGTTTTACCGATGCGGAGGCTGCCTTTATCAGGTTTCTCCTGCCCGGTGATCATTCGCAAGAGGGTTGTTTTTCCGGCGCCATTGGGGCCGACCACACCCGTAATGCTGCCGGGTGGTATCTTTAAACTCAGGTTATCTATCAACAGGCGGTCCCCGTAAGCCTTACTGATGCCATCCAGCTCGATGACCACATCTCCAAGCCGGGGACCTGGGGGAACGTAAATTTCCAGATCTTCGCGCCGTTTTTCGGTTTCTTGGGAAAGCAAGTTTTCATATGCAGTGACGCGTGCTTTGCCTTTTGCCTGGCGAGCTTTAGGCGACATATGAATCCATTCCAGTTCACGCTGGAGGGTTTGCAGGCGTCGGGCTTCGGATTTCTCTTCGCGACGCAGGCGCTCCTGTTTTTGTTCGAGCCAGGAGGAGTAATTCCCGCGCCAGGGGATGCCATAGCCCCGGTCAAGCTCAAGGATCCACCCCGCGACGTTGTCGAGGAAGTAACGATCGTGCGTGACGGCGATCACGGTGCCGCGGTAATCGCGCAGGTGGCGTTCCAGCCAGGCAACCGATTCGGCATCGAGATGATTTGTGGGTTCATCGAGCAGCAAAATATCAGGTTCGGTTAGCAGCAGGCGGGTGAGCGCCACGCGGCGGCGCTCTCCACCAGACAACACTGAAATGGGGGTGTCGCCAGGCGGGCAGCGTAGAGCGTCCATTGCCACTTCCAGGCGATTATCTAGGGACCAGGCATCGACCTTGTCCAGTTCTTCCTGCAAGCGACTCTGCTCGGCGATCAAGGTATCAAAATCGGCGTCTGGCTCAGCGAAGCGATTGTTGATCTCGTCAAATTGGGCTAACATGTCAACGATGGGTTGGACGGCTTCTTCTACTACTTGCCGGACTGTTTTTGTGTCGTCGAGGTGTGGCTCTTGTTCTAACAACCCGACCGAATATCCCGGCGAAAAAATGACCTCACCGATGTAGCCTTCGTCCTTCCCGGCAATGATCCGCAAGAGGGTTGACTTGCCGGCGCCGTTCAATCCCAGGACGCCAATTTTGGCGCCGTAGAAAAAGCCGAGCGAGATATCGCGGATGATCTGACGGTTGCTGGGTGGAACGGTGCGCGATACGCGGACCATCGAGAAAATTACCTGTTGATCACTCATAAGCTTTCTTATCCTCCAACGCGCTTCACTGTCAGGCCTCTGGCTTTCAGGGCTTCTACCAATGTGTCACGGTGATCGCCCTGGATCTCGATGACCCCGTCCTTGAGCGTCCCGCCGCTGCCACAGCGTCGTTTTAACTCACTGGTCAATTCGCGCAACGCATTCTCAGACCCGGATAAACCACTGATGATTGAGACGGTCTTTCCTCCACGGCCCTTCTTTTCAAGCCCCACGCGAACCACGCCATCGCCAGGTGGTCGGGTAGAGCCCTTCTTGCAGGTAAAGCGATCCAGCGGACGACCGCAATCCGGGCAGATGCGGCCTGATTGAGTTGAATAAACCGTTCGTGAATTGTCTCTTCGGAACATATCGAGACAATTTTACCATCACATCGACTCTTGACACTTACGGTATAATGAGATCAATCGGCGTATAAGTCGTTCGCTCAATCTGGGTCTTGCGGACCGGTTGGACAGGACGCTTTTCTGCAATCTCTTCGCTAGCCGATATTACAACCAGGAGGTGGGGGATCGATATCTAAGAATACAGGAAAGTAAAGCGCATGGCCTTGCATCCAGGGGGAATATTGCGAGGTGACGAGGATGAGGGTTCCCTGCCGCGGGGCAGGGTTAACCGGATCAACGCCAGGCTGGTCGTCTGGCGCCCGGGAAAATCGAAAGATCAGCGGAAGCCCTCCAGGTTTTAGCAATATTCGTCTCAATCTCGTCCGGTCTGAGACCTGTCACTTTCCCAAGCGTTATGACTATTTTATCCAGGTAATTTAACCGCTTCCGGATGGTTGGCTGTAAATCGCCAGTTGCCTTTGTATCGGAAAAGGCGGGACACTTCCGATTGTTATATGGAGGTGGGCTATTCTGGACGTTTGATATCCGTCGTTGTCTTGTGGAGAAACTACCATGTGTGGAATTGTTGGCTATATCGGCGAAAAAAATGCAACCCCGATCATTCTTAATGGGCTCAGACGGCTGGAGTACCGGGGTTACGACTCGGATGCCCTGGCTGATTTACATAACAGCCAAATTGAAATGAGAAAGTATGCTGGAAAGCATGAAAAGCTGGA
>CAZBDC010000271.1:0-6264 GCA_964490575.1 uncultured Anaerolineaceae bacterium
ATTGGCTGAGCGCTTTGAATTCTATTTCACACCGAAATCTGCCAGTTGGTTGAACATGATTGAAATAGAGTTCTCAGCTTTATCCAGGGAGTGCTTGGATCGCCGTATTCCAACGCTGGAGCAGCTTGAAAAGGAAGTTTTGGCTTTGGTAACCGAACGTGACGCCAAGAAGATCAAGATCCAGTGGCAGTTTTCTATTCAGTCCGCTCGCTCAAAGCTGAATTCCCACTATACTGCCGTCCACGAGGACAACAAGAAATTCAAGGAGACTTAGTTTCCGATGTACTTATGCGCTTCATGCCGGGAATGCTGTGTTATTATTTTCTGAAGGAGGATTCGAAATGCGGCCAGATTGGGACTCTTACTTCATGAAAATCGCCTACGCGGTCTCAGAACGCAGCACCTGCGACCGCGCGTTTGTTGGCTGCGTGCTGGTGCTGGATAAACGCATCCTGACTACAGGGTTCAACGGCTCGCCCTCTGGACAGCCGCACTGCGATGAAAAAGGCCACCTGCTGGTGGACGGGCACTGCGTGCGCACCATTCACGCTGAAACCAACGCCATCATCCAGGCGGCCCTGCATGGCGTATCCACGCGCGGCTGCACCTGCTACGTGACGCATTTCCCCTGCATTAACTGTGCTAAAGCGCTGATCAACGCTGGCATCACCCGGCTGGTTTATCATGTCGCGTACCGCATCGATGAGAATGCACTGGAATTCCTGCGCACCGCAAAAATTGAAATTGTGCAGCTGAATAATAAATTGAACCACTTTTAACCCGATGACAAAACTACTGACCGCTCTCATTCAAATGCGTGTGACGGCTGATAAGGCCGAGAATCTACAGGTCGCCGGGGATTGGATCGGGCGCTGTGCCAGCGAAGGGGCTGCACTGGTGGTGCTGCCCGAGATGTTCTGCTGCCCGTATGACACGGCTGCCTTCCCGAAATACGCCGAACCGGAGGGGGGGCCAGCCTGGCAGGCGCTGGCTGACGCTGCACGGCAGGCGCAGGTCTACCTGGTGGGTGGCTCGATGCCTGAGGTCGACTCGTCCGGACGAATCTACAACACCTGCTATATCTTCGATCCGCACGGCCGGCAGATTGGCAGGCACCGCAAGATGCACCTGTTCGATATCGATGTCAGTGGGGGGCAGCGCTTCTGCGAGAGCGATACCCTCTCGCCGGGCAGCCAGGTGACGGTGGTCGAGACGGCGTTTGGCCGGGTGGGGGTGGCCATCTGCTACGACCTGCGCTTCCCCGAGTTGGCCCGCCTGATGGTGCTTCAAGGTGCGAAAATCCTGGCCTACCCGGGTGCTTTCAATATGACCACCGGCCCGGCCCATTGGGAGATCCTCTTCCGCACCCGCGCGCTGGATAACCAGGTTTACATATTGGGCTGCGCCCCGGCCCGCGATGAGACGGCCGGGTATGTTTCCTATGGCAACTCGCTGGTGGTCTCGCCCTGGGGGCATGTGCTGGCCCGGCTGGGGGCTGAGGAGGGGCGCCTCCTGGCGGAGTTCGATCTGGATGAGGTTGAGCGGGTACGCAGAGAACTGCCGTTTCTCCAGCACCGCCGGACGGATGTGTACGATCTGGTGGAAGTATCCCATGCCGGGCAGGGGTAAGCGATAAATGCGCAAATTATTTCCCTTCTTGATGACGGCTGGCGTAGGTTATGCCATTGTTCGCCTGTTTCACCATCAGCAGCGTGAAGTTCGCGCGCGCCAGTGGGTGCGCACTCACCCGCGCAGGGCGCTGGTGACCGGGGCATCCAGCGGGATTGGCGCTGTCTTCGCCCGCGCCCTGGCCCGGCAGGGGTATGATTTGATCCTGCTGGCGCGCCGCGAGGACCGCCTGCGGGAACTGGCCAAAGAATTGGGGCGCAAATATGGGGTCCAGACCGAGGTGCTGGCGGCGGATCTTTCCAGCCCGCAGGATCTGGAGCGGGTGGCTGGCTGGATCGCCCAGGTGGAAGACCTGGACCTGCTGGTCAATAATGCCGGGTTTGGGGTTCCAGGCCGGTTCGTCGAGGTCGATACGCGCCGTAATATGGAGATGGTCCAGGTGAACGTGGTGGCTGCCATTAGGCTGGCGCGGGCGGCGCTGCCCGGTATGGTGCGGCGTGGGAAAGGCGGCATCATCAACGTTTCTTCCGTGGCTGCCTTTCTCCCTTCAGCGGGCAACCATACCTATGGCGCGACTAAAGGCTACCTGAACTTCTTTACCCGGTCGCTGCGGGATGAGCTGGAAGGGACCGGGGTGCGCGTTCAGGCGCTGTGTCCCGGCTACACGTACAGTGAGTTCCATGACGTTCTCGGCACCGGCCGGCCGCGGACGCCCGCTTTTATGTGGCTGCCGGCCGAAAAAGTGGTGGCCGAATCGCTGCGCGGGCTGGAAGAAGACCGCCTGTTTGTAGTGCCCGGCGCGGTTTACCAGCTGGCCGTCGCGATGGCTTCTATCCCGGGGATGGCACCGCTGATCCGGATGGCTGAGCGAACGCTTCACGGCTTCCAGGGCCGCAGGATGGCTTCGCAATGAAGATCCTCACTGTTGCCCTATGCCTGCTGGTAGCCCTGTCCGGCTGCGTCGTCAAAGATAGCCCGGCGCCCGGCTGCCGGGAGACGATCGGCTTTCCGGCTATGGGGGGATGTTTCGGAAAGACCGCCATTATCGATCTGCAGGTGGAGTCAGCCCCGGGCTGCGTCGTGGTCGAAGCCAACAACTGCAATGGCGGGGTGCTGGACGTGCGCAATAACTGCGTTGAGACGGTCCGGCTCGGCAGCGCCGAGATCCCGCCCGCGGGTTATGCGATTCTGGATCTGATCGAGAGCAGCGGCCGGCCGGAAGTCATTCAGATCAGCAGCAATTTTTCGCAATACCAACCGGAAACCGACCAGCAAATCGACCTCGAGGGTGTGGTCGGGAGTCAGGCCTTCAGGGTGACGTTTACCAAAACAAAACCCCTGTGCGAATAAGCTAAGCCGGAGATGGGTGGGTTCGCCAGCGCCAGTCGGCGTAGAACAGGGCGGCTACCAGCAGCAAGGGGCCCGAGAAGAGCACAAAGTTGCCCAGGTTGGCGTTGGGAATGACAAAGCGTAAGAAAACAATCCCGGCCAGCAGAAAGCCAACAAACCCAATCACCGGTCGGCGCCAGGCGAACACCAGGAAGACAATCATAAAGATTGATGGCAGGCTGTGGATGAGGAACCCGCCCAGTTGTTCCAGGAACGTTCCTCCCATCTCAAAGACGTCCAGCGAGAACAGGCTGATAAAGAAGATGATCACGATAGCGGCGATGCGCGGCGCCCAATAGATAATTTTGGACTGGCGAGCGCTTATCTGGCCTGTTTGCTTCCGCTCTCGCCAGGCGCTGACCAATACATAGATGGCCCCGTACAACAACACCAATGGAAGTGAAAGAATGAGCGTGTTCACCAGGATCATCCAATTCACGTGCTCCGGTTCGACTATCCAGTTGGCATAGGTAAACGCGCCGATTGAGATGACGTAAAAGACGATCATCGCGATCAGCAGAATCTGGTTGAACCTTGAAGTTTGGGTGTTCATGGTTACTCTCCATCCCAAGGAGTGTTTTGGGATTTCCAGTTGAGACCTTTCCTCTTTCACTATACTTCGAATGCCCTGGCAGGTCAATTCGATTCCGGCGAATTATTCCATAACAGCGTGTCCGTGATCCCTGACAGATCCGAAAATAACTTATCGCGCTGCCGGATCATTAATTCCAGGATTTGTGCGACGGACTCTCTTCCGGTACTTGATCATGAGCCATTGAATATCCCTTTTTACCCTGGTAAATGTGGGCGAGTTTCTGCTTGCAGTTTCTTGAGCGAATTTACCTTGAGGACGATTGCTATGATGAGCGGACGATTTCTCCGGATTTATTAAATTCGTTTCAGTGTGCCGGTATTCCAGATTATATAATCAAAGGATAGATCCGCAATATATTTTTGTGGGTTCTGAAAAGGCCGGAAAAATTAATTACGATCTTAATGAAAAGAGATGTACACTAATAATATTGGATGCATTGCGCATTCCTCGAGCGTCAAATGCGTTGAGGAAAAATCAGGAAATGATATCAATGGGGGCCGGAGGAAGGATGAATTCGAGCGATAAGAATACAGTCACTGTCAAACGGCGCCGGCAGGGCGCCGGTGGGCAGGGCCCGACCAGCGGGGAGCGCGCCGAGGCGCCTGCCCGGCGCAGGACCGACGGTGGTGGATCTTCTGGGGGCGGGGGTTCGACCGGCGGCGGGGGTTTTACCGGCGGTTCCCCAGGGGGAACCGTTAGACGAATGCCCGGCTGCGGCCAGATGCCGCTGTGGCTGATTATCTTGCTGGTGATCGGGTTTGGGATCTTCAGCCTGTTGGGTGGGGGAGACTCGTTGGGCGATCTCACGAGCATCGAACCGCCGCCGGCGGACGAAATGCCGGCAGTCCAGCAGCCCTTCGAAGAAGAGGAGATGGTTTTTGAGCCAACCGCCACCATCCGCCCGCAGCCTACCCGGACCCGCGCGCCGTCTTCGGCAGGCGTTTCTGGGCAAAAGTGGACGGTGATGCTCTATGCTGACGCCGACGACCAGATCCTCGAACAGGATATCTACACCGATCTGAATGAGGTGGAAAAGGTTGGCTCGACGGACCAGGTGCAGATTGTGGCCCAGATCGACCGCTACCAGGGCGGATTCAGCGGCGACGGAAACTGGACCTCTACGCGCCGCTACTTTGTGCGCCAGGATGATGACCTGTCTCGCCTGAGCTCTGACCTGCTGGAGGACCTCGGCGAGGCGAACATGGCCAGCGGCGGAACCCTGGCCGATTTCGTCACCTGGGCCGCCACGAACTACCCGGCGGATAAGTACATCCTGATCCTTTCGGATCACGGCATGGGCTGGCCGGGCGGGTGGAGTGACCCCACTTCTCGCTCGCGTGATTCCAGCCGCGCGCCAATCGTCAGCCAGATCAATGGCGACAATATTTACCTGATGGAAATGGACCAGGCGCTTACCGAGGCGCGCCAGGCAGCCGGGATCGACCGGTTCGAGGTGGTTGGGATGGATGCCTGCCTGATGGGCAGCCTGGAAGTCTTCACCATGCTCCAGAAGCACGCGCGTTTTGCCATCGCCTCGGAAGAGACCGAACCGGCGCTTGGCTGGGCTTATGCCAGTTTCTTGCGCGAACTGAACCAAAACCCTGCCATGGATGGCGGTGATTTGGGCCGCACCGTGGTGGAGAGTTATATCCAGGACGACCAGCGCATTTTGGATGACCGGGCCCGGGCTGAATTCCTGCGCCAGGGATCGCCGATGGGAGGGCTTTTTGGGCCTGCCTCGGATGTCTCGCCCGCCGTCCTGGCTGATCAACTGGCCCGCGATATCACCCTCACCGCCCTGAATCTCGACTCGATGGCTGAATTGAATGACAGCGTGAACGCACTGGCCTACGCCCTGCAGAACGTGGACCAGAGGAGCGTGGCCTCGGCGCGTAATTTCGCGCTGTCTTTTACCAACATCTTCTCGAAACAGGGCCAGTCGCCGTATATTGACCTGGGCAGTTTCATCCA
This sequence comes from uncultured Anaerolineaceae bacterium, assembly GCA_964490575.1. GTDB lineage: Bacteria > Chloroflexota > Anaerolineae > Anaerolineales > Anaerolineaceae > DSYU01. The sequence continues at coordinate 5,585 of CAZBDC010000271.1, forward strand.
GGTGTTGAAACGCGAAAACAGCGATCGGACGATGAACCAGGCCGCCGACCGGGTCATGGCGGCGATCCAGAATGCCGTGATTGCCGAAAAACACGGCCCGAACAAGCGCGGCGCCACCGGAATCGCCATCTACTTCCCCAACTCCACGCTCTACCGTTCGCCGATATCTGGCCCGCAGTCTTACACGGCGGTGGCCAACCACTTCGCGAAAAACTCGCTGTGGGATGATTTCCTGGCATTCCATTACAATGACGTGTCTTTCAACCTCGACACGCGCACCGAGGCGATCCCGCTGGCATCGGCGCCCTCCCGGTCGCCCGGTCAGGGACAGATCAGCATCTCGGCGATCACGGCTTCGAGCCAGTCGGCTGCGCCTGGCCAGCCCGTGACGCTGACTGCCCAGGTGGATGGCCAAAACATCGGCTATATTTATCTGCTGGTCGGGCTTTACGATCAGGGCGCCAATTCCATCTTCCTGGCGGATAGTGATTACCTGGAAAGCGCCCAGACGCGCGAGGTGAATGGCGTGTACTACCCCAAGTGGCAAGAAGACGGCTCGTTTAACCTGCAATTGGAATGGGAGCCGACCGTCGTCGAGATTAGCGATGGGCGAATATCGACCGTGGTGCTTTAGATCGGAAGAGCACACGTCTGAACTCCAGTCACGAGATTCCATCGCG
>CAZBDC010000272.1:0-6240 GCA_964490575.1 uncultured Anaerolineaceae bacterium
GCCCTCGTAGCTCAATGGATAGAGCGTCTGCTTGCGGAGCAAAAGGTTCGGCGTTCGAGTCGCCGCGGGGGCGCCAAAAAAAGGCGGTAGAGGATCTCTACCGCCTTTTTTTGTTTGCGTCATTCGATGTCCATATGGCGTCTGAAGCCGCCGGAGGCGCTGACCTTGCCTGCACCGACTGCCACATCACACAGGACCACCGCATTGCCGGGCGCGGCATCGATCTGCGCCAGACCGACATGGTCGCGCCAGAGTATGGCTTTTGGAAAGGCTATTCCTATAGTTACGCATCTGGCACGGTGGCAAAACCGGCTTCCACCGGGCGGATTCTAATGGGAGGACCTGAGGGCAGCATCCGCGATGACAATGCGAACATTTATCCCCTCAAGCACCACGTTGCCATCCAGGCTATTGACCCGACGACAAGGCGGCGGCTGCCAGTCCACATGGGAGTTCTTTTCCAGACCGGGGATGTTCATGACGCTATCCTGCGGGGCACGGCTGCGGTTGGTTGGGATCTACCGAATGGTTACATCTTTGTTGAAACCGGGCCGAACAACTCGCTTCCGCCAGAAAGAAATTATAATGGGGGCGCATGAAACACAAACCCGCATCCCCCCCGGGGCGCCGCAGCAGCCTGACCGTCCAACAGCGTATTATCCTGATCCTGGCCGGTTTACTCGTCCTGGCCTGGATCGTGGTTGGGGCTATATTCATTTTTTCTTCGCGCCCACCAATCCAACCGGCAGAGGAGCAGCCCGGCGCGCCGACCTGGACCGCCACACCGGCCCCCGAAGATGTGCAGGCATCCCTGCCCACCCCGCCGGCCGGCTGCGCGCAGATATCACAGAATATCCAGGCAGGCCTGGCGACGGGGATCATCGAACCGGGCGTATTGGCTGTGACAGTAGACGGGCAGGCGTTCCAGGTCAGCCTGGCCGGGGTTGAGCTGCCGCCTGCCGGCGGCCCGCGCGAACAGCTCGGCCAGGTGATGCGCGCGGTGGCCGAGGGGCAGCCGGTCCTGCTGGTGCAGGACGTTTCGGACCAGGATCCTGCCGGGCGGCTGGTGCGCTACGTGTTTGTAGGCGAACAGTTCCTCAACGAGCTCGTCGTCCGCCAGGGCCTGGCGCTGGCCGCCCGAGATGCGCCTGACAAGGCCTGCGCCGCGCTCCTGCAGCAGGCCGAAGCGCAGGCCCGCACCGGGCGGTCAGGGCTCTGGCAGCCCGCCCCCGTCCCGACCAGCACCTTTATACCCTTCGTGACCCTCGACCCTGCCATCCAGGCCGCCTGTGATTGCTCAAAGGATTACACCTGCAGCGATTTTGCCACCCAGGCTGAAGCCCAAACCTGCTACAATGCCTGCAACGACTACGACTCAAAGCTCGATCTGGACCGCGACGGGGTCGCCTGCGAAACCCTTCCTTAGAGGTGATGAAAATGACCGAACGAATCCAAATCTTATTGACCAACGATGATGGGATCCTGTCGCCGGGCCTGTGGGCAGCAGCGGCGGCGCTGTCAAAGCTCGGATATGTGACCGTTGCCGCCCCCCGCGAGCAGGTCTCAAGCACGGGGCGCAGCCTGCCGCATACTTCGGACGGCCGGATCGAGCGTTTGTCGATCAAAATCAATGACCAGGAATGGCCGGTCTTTGCCGTAGGCGGGTCACCGGCCCAGTCCGTGCTGCACGCCATGCTGGAGATCTTGCCGGACCCGCCCAGCCTGGTCGTCTCGGGAATTAACTACGGGGAGAACCTGGGCACCAGTATCACCATCTCAGGGACGGTGGGCGCCGCCATGGAGGCAGCCGCCATGGGGGTTCCATCCATGGCAGTCTCGCTGCAGATCTTCAGCAACGATTACCTGAAATACCACGACCTGGATTTCTCTACAGCCGGGCACTTCACCTATCTATTTGCGAAAATGCTGCTGGAAAGGCCTTTCCCGCCCGATGTAGACCTGCTCAAAGTCGAAGTGCCGGCAGCAGCTACGCCCGAAACACCCTGGCGGATGACCCGCCTGGCGCGCCACCGCTACTACCTGCCTGTCGCCGAGCGCCAGGGGAAATGGGACGAACCGTATGTCATCGAGGGCCGGCCACAGGTCCATCCGGGCGAGGTTGAACCAGACACAGACATCCACGCGGTCCTGTTCGATCAGGTGGTGGCAGTTACCCCGCTCAGCCTGGATTTCACCTCGCGGGTGAATTTGCCAGAACTGGAAAAATCGCTGCGATCCACGGTTTAAAGAGCAGGCCTGCTCTTTCCCCGGCAGCTAAAGCTTTTTCACAAAGCGGTCGATGCGGTCGAGCGCGTCTTCCAGTAGATCGTAGGAAGTGGCATAGGAACAGCGCACGAAGCCCTCGCCGCCCTTGCCAAACGCCCTCCCAGGCACCACAGCGACCCGTTCCTGGTGGAGCAACCGGTCGGCAAAGGTTTCATCATCCATACCGGTCCCCGCGACATAGGGAAAGGCATAAAAAGCGCCGCGTGGTTCAAATGTAGGCAGGCCAATCGCATTGAGCCCATCCACGATCAGGCGGCGGCGGCGATCATACTCGGCCACCATCTGCTGGACATACGGCGCGCCGCTCAGCAGGGCCTCGTGCGCCGCCCTTTGCGCGGTTGTCGACGAGCACATGACCGAATACTGGTGGACGCGCAGCATCCCGCGCATGATGTGCTCCGGCGCGGCGGCAAAACCGATCCGCCACCCGGTCATGGCATAGTCCTTCGAGAAACCGCCCAGCAAGATGGTGCGCTCCCGCATCCCGGGCAGGGTCGGGAAGCAGACATGTTCGACGCCGTAGACCAGTTGGTCATAGATCTCATCTGACATGACGATCAGGTCATGCTCTGCGGCGATCGCGGCGATCTCGAGCAGGCGCTCGCGCGAGGCAACCGCTCCGGTCGGGTTGTTGGGGAAACCAATCAAGATCGCCTTAGTGCGCGGGGTAATCGCCGCCAGGATGTCGGCCGGATCGATATCGAAGTTGTTCTCCATCCGGCAGGGGACTTCAACCGGCACGCCGCCCGCCAGGAAAACCTCGGCCTGGTAAGAGACAAAACAGGGCGTCACAACGATCACCTCATCGCCCGGGTCAAGGAGCGCAGTTGCAGCCAGGTAGAGTGCTTCGGAACCACCCACGGTGATGATTATTTCATGCTCCGGATCATAAGCAGCCCCGTACAGGCTTTGCAAGTGCGCTGACAGCGCCTTGCGAAGCTCGAGGATCCCGGCGTTCGAAGTGTAGTGCGTCTCTCCATTCTGCAAAGAACGGATCCCAGCCTGCAGGATCGGCGCGGGGGTGGTGAAATCCGGTTCACCAATTCCCAATGAGATTACGTCTTTCATCGTCGCGACAATGTCAAAGAATTTGCGTATACCGGACGGCTTGAGAACGGCAACGCGGCTGGAAAGGTAGGTATCGCGCATCATGACTCCTTTTCGGCGGGCTGGATCCACCACTCATCAGATTGTTCTGCATAACATAACACAAAAATCTGCCCATCTTGCGTGCGGACCCGGAAATATTTGCCCTGCGGGGTTCGCCACTGGGCTTCAATCAGGTCAATTTCCAGGCGCTCATCCTGCCAGCGCAGGGCCACCGGGCGCTCGGCGTATGCAAACCCCGAATGACACTCGACTAGCTCATCGCCCACGATTCATCACCCAAATTTAAGCGCACCGGCTGCCCACGCAGATGAACGTGGCGTCCAATGAGGGAATCTTCCAGGATCATTTCCTCCACGTGCGTCCCCTCTTCGATGATGGAATTCGAAACGATGGCTCGCTTGATCTCGCAGTCTGGGCCAATCGACACATAGGGCCCGACCACCGAAGACTCGACCCGCGCCGCTTGATGGATGAAAACGGGGGGGATAATGGTCACACCGGCGCATGGGTTGAGCGCATCGGTGTTGTCGCTGCCATTCTCCAGGAGATAGCGGTTGGTCTCCAGGACCGAATCGGGGGTGCCTGCGTCCAACCAGATGTCCACCTGTTTGGTCCGCATAGTCATCCCCTGTTCCAACAGAATATTAACCGCGTCTGCCAGGAAGAATTCGTTCTTCAGGGTGATCTGGCGGCGCATCTGCTCTTCAATGGCGCTGATTAACGCTTCGCCGCTGTGGAAGTAATAAAACCCAACCACAACCAGGTTGTTGTCCATATCCTGCGGCTTTTCGATCAGGCGCTTCACCCAGCCGCTCTCATTGACTTCGGCCACCCCAAACCGGCGCGGGTCCTCAACCGGTTTCACCCATGCCACCGCGTCGGCAGTTTCATCTTCCAGAAACGAGAAGTCGGTTTTGACCAGCGTATCGGAAAATGCCATCACCATCGGACCGGTCAGGTGCTGGCGCGCCTGGTAAAGCGCATCCGACTGTCCGCGCATTTCGGCCTGCAAAACATAATGCACCTTTTTGTCCGGGTGGCGCTCTTCCATATATTCCCTTACCTGGCTACCCTGGGGGCCGATGATGAAAATGTACTCCACCTCCATCGACTTCGGCACCGAGTTAAACTGCTCCAGCACGTGGTCCAGGACCGTCTTCCCGGCAATCGATACCAGCGGTTTCGGCTTGCTCCAGGTATGAGGCCGCATGCGTGTCCCCAGCCCGGCCATTGGCACCGCGATTTTCAAAGTCTTTACAGTCATTTTCGATATCCTCCCTGAATTTGAGACTATTTTATCACCAGGGCAGCCTCCAGCGCCCGGATTGTTGATTCCATTAATTCAATCGCCTGGCGCAGGACGCCCGCGTCAAAAGCGAAGTGCGCGCCGGCGGTGGCGAACAACTCTGGCAGAGTCACCTTACCACCCAGGGCCAGCGCCTGGCGATACTGGCTGACTGCGGTGGACTGGTCTTTCAGCGCATTCGCCCACACCTGCACGGCGCCTAACTGCGCCAGCCCATACTCAATGTAATAAAAAGGAGCCGTATGGATATGCAACTTGCGGTGCCAGCCGGTCGCCATGACATCCTCCAGGCCGCTCCAGTCTACGCCAACCATGAACCGCCGCCAGAGACCGGCCCAGGCTGCATCGCAGCTATCCGGGTCGCCGGCCGCGGCGGGATTCTCATATACCCAGTGCTGGAAAGCATCTACCACCGCCATATAGGGCCAGAAAAGGATGCTGCCTTCCAGATGCTCGATCCGGGCCCGAGCCGCCTCAGCCGCCGAGTAAAAGCCTCCCTCGTCTCGGGTCAGGTACGGGGCAGCCAGCAGTTCCATCCCCATCGAGGCAACTTCGGCAAACTCCATCGGGACATTGCGGAAGTGACTGGAAAGTGGCGCTGATTCAAACACGTGGAAAGCATGCCCGCTCTCGTGAAGCACAGTCTGCACATCATCATGCAGCCCCACCGCATTGGCGAAAATAAACGGGCGGCCAATTACAGGGAAATCCGTGCAGTAAGCGCCCGGGGCTTTGTTCTTGCGGTTAGCCAGGTCGAGCAGATCCTCAGCGACCATCGTGTTAAAGTAGCCGGCCAGGGCCGGGTCAACCCGTTGGAAGATCCGCGACATGCCTGCTTTGAGCAATTCCACGTCTAAAAATGGGCGCAGGGGCGGAAGGCCAAAAAGATCGACATCCAGGTCCCAGGGCCGCAGGCGATCCAATCCCAGGCGTTGGCGCCTGCGCTCATAGATCCGCAGTGCCGCCGGAACCACCACTTCTTCAATTGCATTCTGAAAACTGCGTGCATCCGCCGGGGTGTAATCGAAGCGCAGCAGTTCCTGCCAGCGATAGGCCCGGTAATCCGGCCGGCCGGCCTGTTCTGCCACCCGAAGGCGCAGTCCGAGCAGTTTCTGCCACACCTGGTTGATCGCGTCGCGGTCCGCCAGTTGGCGCTCGGCCACCAGCCGCCAGGCTTGCTCGCGGCGTACTCGATCCGGTTCCTGGTAAACCGGCCGCATCTGCTCAACCGTGCGTTCCTCACCTTCCCACATCACGGTCTGCGCGCTGAGGATCTTATCATACTCCGTACCCAGCTTGTTCTCCTCCGCCAGAACCGGCAGGTTCTCCACGCGGAACAGATCCACCTCGGCGCGCAAATTGCGCAGCGGGATTGCGTATCCTTCCGGCTCCAGCCCGCTCTCGAGCAGTTTTTGTTTGAGATTCTGCTCGGCTTCCATCAGCCTGGGATAAAGCTCGTCAAAAAATAATTTATACCGCTCCTCAGCCTCCTGGTCAGCCGTATTGACTGAGACGGCCACAGCCAGGCGCGAGTAAAG
>CAZBDC010000273.1:0-6133 GCA_964490575.1 uncultured Anaerolineaceae bacterium
GGGCTGGCTTTTATCGGGGTATTTTTCTTCCTGCCCATGCAGCCGATGTTTGATTTTCTGGGGGTGTTCGACAACCAGCGGATGATGTCGATCCGCTTCGTGCTGGCCGCCACAGCCAGCCTTCTGGCGGGGGTGGGGGGCGGAACCCTGGTTGAGATGGTCTTGAAACTCCTGGCGGCCCCCGTTTTTGGGAAGCTGATCCTCAGCCGCCCGCCCACCGTCCTGGCATTGACGCGTGACCTGCACGACGTGCTGGGCTTCCGCGCCCTGCTGACCAGGGACAAGAAAACGCTCTCGCTGACCTTTGAGCGCGAGGAGATGGCCAGGCAGTTCGCGGCGCTGAATGACCTCTCGCAAAGCTCGCTCGGGTAGCCAGTCCAAAAAAGGAGCCAAGATGAAAAAAGGAACGGCAGCCGGCTGCATTGTGGGGGTGATTCTGTTCGTCTTGCTGAGCGCCTGCCTGTTACCGGCCGGGCTCATGGCGGCCGGGTTTACCTCGCAAAGCGATTTCGCCGTGAAAACCATTGGCGGCTACCTGTGCCCGGCCGGGACCACCCCGGACCTGACCAGCTACGCCACCACGATCCTGGACGAGCGGCAGGTAGAGATGCCGGCCACGGCCTACGAGTTGATCTGCGTCGACGCGAGCGGGAAAACCCTGGTCAACCAGGGCCCGACCTACGCGTTCATTTATTCCGGCCTGGGGGGCGCGGCCGGCGTGCTTCTGGCGCTGATCCTGGCGTTGATTCTCTCCGCGCCGGCCGGGCTCCTGGCGGCCCGCCTGTTTGGGGGGAAGAAGGAAGGGGCGCTTTAGCCAAGCCCACCTGGCGCAGCCTGTTCTGCATCGAACAGTCGTCGACAGCCAGGCAGGCGGCAAAGATCCTGACCCGGCGCCCCGATCCGATTCCGTCGGGTTTACTCGGGTGGGGCCTCGTCGTAAACCCAGACCCAGCCCTTCTCGAACAGGCAGTAGCTGGTGCCAGAATTCTGCACCACCTCGAAGGCCAGCCGGCCCTCGCTGACCTTCTCGTTCGTAACCGTGCGCTCCTTGACACCGTTAATATACGGAGTGAAAGAATTGCCGCGCACTTCCAGCGTGACAACATTCTTGCTCCAGTTTTCATCGTCGATATTATCCGAAACTACCCCCTTTCCAGTCGGAAAACCGTATTTATACCGGCCATTTTCGTAATATTCGAACAGCCAGACCGGCGCATACTTCAAACGGACGAGGAGGAGTTCATAAAAATTGCTGACCTTCAGATCCCAATCCTCAGGCGCGCGGAAGATATAGGCGCAGCCTGCCAGACCGCCGCTGGTATTCCAGGTAACTGTGCTCTGGAAAACAAAATCTTTCAGAACACCCAGTTCTTCGATTGGCTGAAACCACCCCATGGCATACCCGCCGCCATCCAGCTCGTAAGGCTCCTCCATCACCCAGGCCACATGCCCCAGGCTGGGATCGATGCCGAGTTTCTCCAGTTCGGCGTTGACCATCGCGTCAATGGCCGCCTGGGTGGCGGTTTCCCTGGCATCCCGGGTGGCAATGCGGTTGGGCGTCGCGGTCGGGGTGCGGGTGGCAGTTGCGGTTGGGAGTGGTGTCTCCGTCGGGGTGGGCGTGGATGTGCTCGTGCTGGTCGGCGCGGGGGTATCCGACGGAACCGGGGAAGGCGGCGGTTCGGTTGGCGCCTGCGCAGCCAGCGAGCCTCCACAACCGGTGAGAACCAGGCTGAATGCCACAACGAGTGACAGCGCCCGAAACAGGCCAGAACGCTTGCTTCTGTCCATTCTGTTACCCTCCTGAATCATGTCCGATTTATGGGTCGAAGACCCACACCCAGGTATCCTCGAACGTACACACCGTCCGGCCCGATTCCTGGTTCGCCGATAAAGCCAGCAGGCCTTCTTCCAGCTTTGTGTCTTCCACCTGGCGCTGTTTGTCACCGTTGATAAAAATGTCGATGTCCTTGCCGCGCACAACCAGGGCCAGGCGGTTGTAACTGTGGTTATCGTCGTGGATATCCGGGCTGATCTGCCACCTGTCCGAAACAAAATGCTGAAATTGGCCGTAGTTCCAATGCCAGATCGTCCACCCCGGGCTGTATTGAAGACGCATAATAAAGAACCGGTTCTGCGCCCCCTGAGCCAGGTCCTCTTCGGCGTGGAAGGTGATCCCGCACAGCGACAGCGCCCCGGAGGTATCCCAGGTAACCTTGCTCTCGATCACAAAATCGGACACGCTGCCAATATCTTCCAGGACGTGGTCGCCGTTTTCCATGTAGCTGGTCAGTTCCAGGCGGATGGGCTGCCGGCCCACCCAGGCGATGTGGCCCTCGGCAGGAGAAATGCCATACTTTTCGAGCCGGGGGTACACCAGCGCCTCCGACGTCGCCATCTGGCGCGCAGCATTCGTCGCCGCCCGGTCGGGCGTTTCGGTTGGGGGTAGGGTGACAGTTGCTGTGGGCGGGCTGGTCGGTGAGCTGGTCGGGGTGCTGGTCGGCTGCGGCGTGGAAGTGGACGGCGGAGCAGGGGTGCTGGTTGGCGCGGCGGGTAAGGCGGTTGGCGGAGCCGGGAGACCGGCCTCATTGCCACAGCTATTTAGCAGTAAGCTGAACAGCAAGACAGACACGAGCCAGACAAAGGACGGGCCTGTGCGTTTCATTTTGCCTCTTCCATCCAACGACAAACATGGTGCGAACCTGCCTGGGAAACCAAAAAAAGCAGGCACAGTCAAGCGCACGGATAAACAAACGCCGCTGGAAACTTTTCAATCAATAAAATAGCGCCGGACGAACTTGCTCCCCCAATAACGATGAATCAAGAAGAATATTAATAAATCCAACAACTATTATAAGTCATTTCGTCCATGATTTACAAGTATTTTTTACGAAAAGACTACAGGATATCAGCACAAGATTGACATCCAATGCGGCAAAAATAGCACGTGTGGATCGAAAATAACGAAACTGTCAAGAGCCCATTTCTTTACAGATTTCTTATTGCGAATCGTATTTTTTTCTGTAATAATCGGGTTGTTCAGTACGTTTTCTATGACAGCTATGCGGCGGACTTTGTTGAGGGGGACATTCATTATTGTTTCATTTAAGCCATGACCCGGTCTTAGAGGCCAACCAGGCGCTGCTTGAAGGCGACCGCGAGAAGGTGCTGCGCTGCCTGCGGGAAACTTCCAATTCCCCGGAAGTGATGTGGCTGCGCGCCCACGCCGTGGAAACGGACCAGGAGCGCATCGCGCTGCTGGAGCAGGTTGTGTTAACCGGCCACCCGGCCTATGCCCCCCTGGCGCAGGCGATCCTCGAGCGGGAGCGCCAGTTTGAAGCCGAACTTCAACAGCCGCCCGATTACCAGTTCTGGAAGCAGCCCACCTGGCGCGAGCGGTTGGCCCGCCTCAGGCAGCAGCGCATGTGGATCATCGGCATCGTCCTGTCGCTGCTGATGACCGCCGCGCTCTTTGCCTCCATGGCGGAGCGGGATCGCCAGGAAGCGCAGGCGGCGGCCCTGTCGCTGACCCAGGCCGCCCAGGCGGCAGCCCTCCAGCCTTCGCCCCAGATCACCCCGGTGTTCACCCCCACGGTGACCGCCCTGCCCGAAGCGCTGCGCCCGCAGGTGAGCTACCCGGCCGGGCAGCTGTGGTTCGTGCGCTGGGAACTGCCGACCGGCCGCCCGGTCAGCATGGGCGGGTATGACCAGGCGCTCGCCACCCCCGCGGTGGGCGCCAAGTTCCTCGCCGTCCAATACAAGTTCATCTGCCGCCAGGCGCTGTGCGAAGCGCCCCCGGAGGCTGAAGTTTCGCTGCGCCTGGCGGATGGGCAGGAAATCCGCTACCGCAGCCTCGACCACCCGGTGCTGGCAGGGGAGCCTGCCGCCCGGCGGGTGGCCCAGGATCAAGAGGTGTACGGCTGGCTGGTGTTCGAAGTGCCAGACCGGTCGGTTCCTATCGCGTTGCTGCTCAGGACCGGGGAGAATGAGGACGATCCCGTGCTCGAGCTGCCGTGGCCGAATCCATAACCATATTCTTCACGCAAGGAAAGGACCAAAGATGAGCGATCAAGGGATTTTGATCAAACCGCCGCAGCTGCGCAAGACGGCTGCCCAACTGTTCCAGAGCGCCAAGACCATCCAGGCCTGCGTCGACTCGATCGATCAGCAGATCCAGGCCTTAGGCCCGGCGCGCTTTTCCGGCGTCTCGGCAGACGAGATTCGCCAGCGCTATTACCGCCTGCGCGAAAAGGTCTACAGCTTCAAACCGCTGGTTGACTCGTACGCCAAAGAGCTCGAGGCCGCCGCGACCCGCTTCGAACAGGCCGACCGCAGCCTGGAAGGTTAAATCCAGTTTTAAACATTCATCACAGGGAGATTAACATGAGCGACTATACCATTCGACTGACCCCGCCGGAACTGCGCTCGCGCGCCGACGAAATCGAACACAACGCCAACGTGGTCCGCAAAGAAGTGGAAACGATCGTGAACGAAGTCCAGGCGCTGCGCCCGACCTTCATCGGCGCGACCGCCACCAAGTTCCTGTCCGAGTTCGACGGCGCCCGCTCTGACATGGAGCAGTGGGACGATCTCGTCAAGCAGTTCGCCGACCTGCTGCGCCTGGCAGCCAACAACCTTGAAAAAGCCGACCGGCAGGGCGCCTAGACGCGGGTAAAACGGGCAGGGCCTTTTTCCCCTGCCCGGCCTGCGGCAATCGTGAAAGGATTGGCGATCCATGCAAATCCAAATCAGCCCGCCAGGGCAAGTTTCTTCAGATGAAGATCTTACCCCAGCCAACACAATAGACGGAACTATGACAGGGGAGACACTGATATGAGTGACATCCTGGTAAAACCACCCCAGCTGCGCGCTTCGGCCCACAGCCTGCGCCAACATGCCGGGCGGATCCGCGCCGCTGTTGAGGCGGTCGACCATCACATGCGGGCGCTCGGCCCGGCCAGGTTTGAGGGGCGCCGCGCGGCGGAGATCCGCGGCAGGTACCAGCGCCAGCGCGACCGGCTGCTGGAAACGCACAAGTATATCCTGCGCTACGCCCAGATGCTGGAGACGGCCGCCGGCAAATTCGAAAAGGCCGACCGGATGCTGGCGAACAACGGTGGGAATTTCTGGACCCGCCTGTGGGAGCGAATCGAGGAAATCTTCTACCGGTTGCCCGGGATGCCGAGCCTGCCCCGCCTTCCGCAGTTCAAACTGCCCAATCTGAAAGACCTGATTCCTGACCTGCTCCCGGACCTGCCGGATTGGTTCGGCAAGCCGGATTACGAGCCGCTGCCCGACTCGCTCCCCGACCAGCCCACCGGCGGCGGCGGTGGAACAGCCGGGGGTGGCGGCGGCGCGGACCAGCCGGTCAGCCAGGACCCCTATCCCGGCAACCCGGGCGGCGCCGACCAGTCCTACCAGTCGATCGACGCGCTGGACCCGGCCGGGAACTACCGCTACCAGCCAAACCGGCAGGGCAAGGGCGAGACGTACTGCAACATCTTCGCCATGGACTACGCCAAGAAGATGGGCGCGCCGCTGCCCGAATACCTGGACTGGAACAGCGACGGCACCATTGACCGCTACCTGGACGCCAACAAGATGACCGCCTGGCTGCGCGGGACGTTCAACGAGGGCGGCGGGGCGGTCGTGCAGGGCCCGGCCCAGGGCTGGCAGAGCATGGACAGCGGGCAGGCGGCCGAGATGGCCTCGAAGGGCTACGTGGTGATCGCCGGGTGGGAAAACCAGGGCGGCATCGGCCACATGGCCGTGGTGCGCCCCGATTCGACCGCCGACAATATCCGCATCGCCCAGGCCGGTTCGAGCCGCTTCGCGGATGGTTCGCTGACCGATGGCTTCGGCACCGGCAAGCAAATCGAGTTCTTCGTCTACCTGCCCGGCCAGGGCCAGGTCAACCTGTAACAGGAGGCCGCCGTGCAAACTTCGGATACCTGGTCGGTCGTCCTGGATTACCCTGAAGCGCTGGCGCTGGCCAGCCTGCTGCAAATCCCCCAGTGGCCGGGCCTGGCGCTGCCGGAAGGCACGCTCCCCGGCGACCTGCAGCAGCTTTTCGAGCAGGGCTGGCGCGGCCTGGTGGATAAGAAATACCTGGCGGCCGACCCGCGCAGAGACGGCG
>CAZBDC010000274.1:0-2208 GCA_964490575.1 uncultured Anaerolineaceae bacterium
GCGATTGGAATGGTGGGTTTCCGGGCCGGCCGGGCGCAGCGCGGGGGTTCCCGGCATAGGCTCGTGTCCGGGTCGCTGCGCCCCTACACCAACCACGCCGGCGTTCTACAGGTTGGGGTGCCTTCTACCGCTTTGGGGCTACCGGCGCGTTTTCAATTGCCCGCTGACCAGCACGCCCAGGCCGAGGGCGGCGAAGCCGGCGGTGGCCCAGAACAGGCCGCTGTAGCCGGTCACGTCGTACAGCCAGCCGGTGACGAGCGAGCCGGCCATGCCGGCCAGGTTGAGCAGCGAGAAGAGCAGGGCCTGGGCGGTGGATTTGAGGTGGTCGGGGGCCGAGTCGTTGGCATAGGCGACCGCGCTGATCCAGTAGAGCGAGAAGGCCACCCCGCCCAGCGCGCTGATGGGCACGGCCCAGCCGGGGGCGGGCATGAGGGCCAGCAGGGCGCCGCGCAGGATGAAGGCGGCGAAGGCGGCCACCTGCAGGCGCACCGGGCCGAAGCGGGCCAGCAGGCGCTCGCTGGTGAACAGGATGGGGATCTCGGTGACGGCGGCCATCATCGAGGCCAGCCCGATCAGGCGCTTGGCCCCGCCCAGGTCTTCGATGGTGATGCCGAGGAAGTTCATCGTGCCGACGTTGGCCATCCACAGCAGGGTGGAAGCGACGGCGAAGAGGACCCAGGCCCGCTGGCGGATCATCTGGCCCAGCCCGCGCCAGACCGAGCCGCCCGCCAGGCGCACCGGCTGGCCGGGCAGCCCGAAGGCGATCAGCAGCATGAGGGCCAGGATGGCGGCGTAGATGTAGAAGATCCAGGTCAGGCCGGTGACTTCGTATAGATATCCGGCAGTCAGCGAGGTGAGGATGAAGCCGAACGAGCCCAGCACGCGGTAGCGCCCGTACTGCCCGCGCCGCTCGCCCAGCAGCCGCAGGGTGGTGTTATCCAGCAGGGGGATGGTGGCCGAGTTGAACAGCGCCAGCAGGCAGGCGAACAGGACGATCAGCCCGAACGGCCGGGCGGTGGAGAGCAGGAGGGTCGAGGCGATCACCCCGGGCAGGGCGATGGCCAGCACCTTGCGCGGCTGCCCCAGCCGGTCGGAGAGCACCCCCCACAGGGTGGCGGCGCCGATGGCGACCAGCGGGGCGGCGGTGTTGACCAGCCCGATCTGCGTCCCGCTCAGACCGAGGCTGCGGTAGTAGACATTAATGAAGGACCAATACGCGCCGACGCCGCCGAAGTAGAGGAAGTACAGCACGCGCACGATCAGCAGCCCGCGGCGCTGGTCGCGCTCTTCCTGGGCCAGGGTGGGGAGGGCCTGTTCGGTGAGCATGATCGAATTATAATCGTTCTTCTGGCCGGCGCTTAGTATTTCTTTCCGGGCGGTTTTAAGGTATAAAGGAGGTATCCAACAACTTCCTTCACACCAGGGGCAAACGCATGACCGAACCGAATACCATCACCGGCCAGATGCAGGCATTGATCGACGATTGGCGGCGCAGCGGCGACCGGCGCGAGATTTTCTTGAGCTGTTATTCCATGATGACGGCCAACATGCTGGCGGCGGTGCAATCGGGCGAGTTCGAGGACAACGCCTGGGTTTCGGGGCTGCTGCACCGCTTCGCCGAGTACTATTTCGAGGCGCTGGCGGCCCACGAGCGCGCGCCCGACTCGGCCCCGCCGGTCTGGCAGGTGACCTTCGCGGCCTGCCGCAGCCCGGAGACCCACGTGTTGCAGAACCTGCTCCTGGGGGTCAACGCGCACATCAACTACGACCTGGTGCTGGCGCTGCGCGACCTGCTGGCGCCGGAGTGGGCCGGGCTGAACCGCGACCGGCGCGAGATGCGCTACCGCGACCACTGCCGGGTGAACGCGATCATCGCCGAGACGATCGACGCGGTGCAGGACCAGGTGGTGGAGCGCGAGGATCCCGGGCTGGAGCTGGTTGACCGGCTGATGGGCCGGCTGGACGAGTGGGCCACGGCCCGCCTGATCACCGAGTGGCGCGAGGACGTCTGGCAGGAGGCGGTGGAGCTGCTGAAGGTGGAGACCGGCGCCGCCGTGCGCGGCGGGGCGGGGTTGCTGGAAGAGCAGCGGGCGCTGCCGGAGCAGCGGGCGCTGCCGGAGCAGCGGGCGCTGCCGGAGCAGCGGGCGCTGGAAGAGCAGCGGGCGCTGGAAGAGCAGCGGGCGCTGGAAGAGCAGCGGGCGCTGGAAG
>CAZBDC010000274.1:2308-5933 GCA_964490575.1 uncultured Anaerolineaceae bacterium
AAATCGAACAGCGGGCGCTGCGCCGGGCGCGGGCCATCCTGGGCCAGGCGGGGCTGGGCGGGCTGGCGGAACTGCTGTAGGGGCGGGCTGTCAACGGATTTTGGGAGCGGATTTAACGGATTACGAATCCGTGCTCTTCCGCGGGCATGTGGGGCGGTAGGGCAGGTTTCTTACCTGCCATCCCTGGGGGCAGCTCTCCTGGTTGCGATGCTCCGCGTCGCAACCTCTTTTTCACGCTCCGCGTCTGGGGGGAGAGGGCCCGGTCTCAGCGGTTCTCCTGCTCGCGCTCGTCCCGGTAGGCGACGTAGGAATAGATGACGGTCGCCAGGGTCACGAGCAGGACGAGGGCCATCAGCAGCAGGAAGGCCGCCTCGGGGGGCAGGAGCAGCCCGAGCAGGGCCGCCGCGCCGCCGAGCTTGAACAGCCGGGCGCCCAGGCGATGCGTCCGCGCCCAGACGGTTGGGCTGGTCAGCGTCCAGGGGGTGCGGATGCCGATGAACCAGTTGGGGCGGGTGCGCTCGATCAGGAAGCCGAGGCCGATGAGCGACAGGCCCAGGATGGGGATCACCAGCGTGGTCATGTTGAAGCGCGCGCCCAGCCCGGCCAGGAGGGTCAGAACGTGGAGGAGGAGCAGGAAGAGGGCCAGCCCGGCGACGAACCAGTGGTAGGGGCGGCGGAAGCGCTCGACGTTGGCGCGCAGCGGGTCGATGTTGGGCAGGAAGAGCAGCAGCAGCCCGAGGCCCAGGGCCATCGCCGGCAGCAGGACGGCGGCGGCGGCGCGCGGCATGTAGCCGTCGATCTCGCCGGCCGCGTTCCAGTGGGATGGGACCAGGGCGGGCAGGCGGGGGTAGGCCCACAGGCTGAAGGCCAGCCCGGCCAGGGTGAGGAAAAGGAGGACGGCAAGCGTGCGGCGAAGGGTCATGGGGTGGCTGTCAACGGGTTCAAAGGGGCGCGCATGCCTCAATTATACGCCGGTCCTGGGGTATACTTAGCGTATGAAAACAGGCGAGATGAAACGGGCTGCTTATTGGGCGCTGCTGGGGCTGGAAATCGGCGCGCCGGTGCTGTTCCTGGTGCTGTGGGGCCGCTGGCCTTACGCGGTGCTGTACCTGATGCTGATTTACGTGGGGCGCGCGCTGGTGGGGGCGAAGAAGTACGTGGAGGCGCACCCGGAGGTGTACCTGCGGGAGATGGGTTACTACAGCCCGGATTGGCGCGACCGGTCGACCACGCCGCGCTTCTGGCGCCCGCCCAGGAAGTAGGGGGGGAGAAAAAGATCCTGGCCGATTTCGGCGAACCGTTCGATCATCCGATTCACAACATTCCTATCCGGCCGGAGGGGATTCGGTGAACGGTGAACGGTAGACAGTGAACGGTGGGAAGCTGACAACGGATTTTGACCACGGATTCCACGGATTTGGATGATCGGGGTTGGGGTGGGAATCAGTGAACCGTGAACGGTAAACAGTGAACTGTGGAGGGTCCACCGGCGCGGACGCCTCCCCTGGGACCCGGCGCTTAACCCGAACGGGGCCAGGGCGAAAAGACCGTCCACGAATAAGAACAACGAATAAGCGAATGTTGGCAGACCGGCGCGGTTGCGGGCGGTTCTTATTCGTGGATGGCTCGCAGCAGGGGATGGTGAACTGTAAACAGTAAGCCGGTTACCGTCCACCCAATCCTGATGTATAATCATCATATCTTCTCTCTCCAGGCGGGCGCAGGATGACCGAGACCGGCGAGACCCCCAACCAGCGTGAGATCGACACCGGCGGCGGCGCGTACACCGCAGGCGACGTTAACACCGCCGGCGGCGACTTCGTCGGGCGCGACAAATATGAGCTCCACGTCGAAGCGGGCGGGATCGTCAACCTCCCCGCGTCTCCCGTCTCCCTTCCCCCGCTCCCTCCACCCCACACCCTCCCCGCCCCCGGTTCTCTCCCCCCCGGCTCGCGACCGCTGCACCCGCGCAACGCCGTGTTCACCGGGCGCGAAGCTGACCTGCTGGCGCTGGCGGAGGGGCTGTTTTACCACCCGCGCGGCCCGCTGGCGGTGACGGCGGTGAGCGGCGCGGGCGGGATCGGCAAGAGCCAGCTGGCGGTGGAATTGTGCTACCGCTACGGTGCCTACCTGGCCGGCGTGCACTGGGTCTCGTGCGCCGAGCCGGGCGGGATCGCCGCCGAGGTGGCCGCCTGCGGGCTGGACCTGGGCGCGCAGCCCTGGCCGGATACGACGGCTGAGCAGGCCGCCGTGACGCTGCGGGCCTGGCGTTCGGACCCGCGCCGGCTGGTGGTGCTGGACAACCTGGAGGACGAGGCCGCGCTGCGCGAATGGCTGCCCCGGCTGGACGGGCTGCCCGTGCTGGTGACCACCCGCCGCCCGGCCTGGCCGCCCGACCTGGGGCTGAAGCTGCATCCGCTGGACGTGCTGGCGCGGGCGGAGAGCCTGCAGCTGCTGCGCCGCCTGGCCCCGCGCCTGGTGAAAGAACCAGACGCGGACCTGGGCCGGCTGGCGGAACGCCTGGGCGACCTGCCGCTGGCGCTCGACCTGGCCGGGCGCTACCTGGAGGAGTGTTCGAGCCTGGCGGCGGGCGAATTCCTCGCCGCGCTCGCGGCGGAGGGGCTGTTGCACCCCGCGCTGCTGGACTGGACCAGGCACAGCCCGACCGCCCACGCCGCCAGCCTGGCGAAGACGTTCGAGCTGTCGTATGACCGGCTGGGCGGTGACGAACCCGGCAACCAGTTCGCGCGGCGGATCTTCTGGGCGGCCGGCTACTGCGCGCCCAACCGGCCCATCCCGCTCGCGGTGCTGCGGAAGGCGGGGCTGGATGAGGGCGAGGACCCCGCCCTGTTCGACCGGGGCTTACGCCGGCTGGTCGAGCTGGGGCTGCTCGCGCCGGGCGCGGACGGGCCGTCGATCCACCCGCTGCTGGCCGAGTTCGCCCGCCTGGTGGGGGAGGCGGGCGCGTTCGCGCGGCTGGCGGACGGGCTGAAGGCTGGAGCAGATAAAGCCTTCGAAAGCGGGCTGCCGGGGCCCTACCTGCCGCTGCGCCCGCACCTGGAGGCGGCCGCGGCCTGGGGCGAGGCCGAAGACGAAGGGCGGGCCAGCATGCTGATGAACGAGCTGGCGCTGCACCTGAAGCAGGTGGCCGAGTACGCGCGGGCAAAGGCACTGTACGAGCGGGCGCTGGCGATCGCCGAAAAGGTCTACGGGCCGGAGCATCCCAGGGTGGCCATCAGTTCCAGCAACCTGGGGACGGTGCTGCAGGACCTGGGCGACCTGGCCGGAGCGAAGGAGCACATCGCGCGGGCGCTGGCGATCGACGAGCAGGTCTACGGGCCGGAGCATCCCAGGGTGGCCATCAGTTCCAGCAACCTGGGGCTGGTGTTGCAGGCCCAGGGCGACCTGGAAGGGGCGCGGGCGCTTTACGAGCGGGCGCTGGCGATCGACGAGCAGGTCTACGGGCCGGAGCACCCCGAGGTGGCCTCGTTCGCCAGCAACCTGGGGCTGGTGCTGCAGGCCCTGGGCGACCTGGAAGGGGCGCGGGCGCGGCACGCGCGGGCGCTGGCGATCGCCGAGCAGGACTACGGGCCGGAGCAGCCGAGCGTGGCCAGAGGCGCCAGCA
>CAZBDC010000275.1:0-5863 GCA_964490575.1 uncultured Anaerolineaceae bacterium
GCGATAATGAGCGGTGACTGGAGTTCAGACGTGTGCTCTTCCGATCTTTGACATGTTTCCCCATCCCCTCTGGCTGTGTTTCTTCATTGGCCGGAAGAGGCTCTAAGGCATGTTCGAGGACCTCGTCAATTTTTTCTACCGGAACGAATTCCATCGAGCGCCGGACCTCTTCGGGAATGTCCTCTAAATCTGGCTCGTTTAGCCTGGGCAAAATCACGACTTTCAATCCGGCCCGATGAGCTGCAAGCACCTTTTCTTTTACCCCACCGATTGGCAGCACCTGGCCGCGCAGGGTGATTTCGCCGGTCATGCCAACATCGGAGCGAACCGGTCGACTGGTCAGCAGCGACACAAGAGCAACTGTCATTGTCACGCCCGCGGATGGTCCATCTTTCGGTTGGGCGCCAGCCGGGATATGCAGATGAAGGTCATACTTTTCGAAGAAGTCCGGATCTATCCCGAGTTGGGCGGCTCTAGACCGCGTGTAGGACAGGGCTGCACGCGCTGACTCTTGCATGACATTGCCCAGCGAACCGGTGATCAGGAATCCTTTTGAGCCGGGCATACGCGTGGCTTCGATGAATAGCACATCTCCACCGACAGGAGTCCAGGCCAGGCCGGTTGCTACGCCAGGGAGCGAGGTGCGCAGCGCTACTTCTTCGTTGCCCTGATAGCGCATCCTTCCGAGAAGCTGTCGAACGTCGCTCGTGTCAATATCATGGTCGATTTGGCCGTTTTCTGTGATTCGGGTGGCAATTTTTCGGCAGACAGATCCGATCTCGCGCTCCAGGTTGCGCACGCCTGCTTCGCGTGTGTAATTTCGAATGATCGTGCGGATCGCATCTTCTGTAATGGCTATTTCTCCAGGTAGCAGCCCATTTTCTTTGAGCTGGCGTGGAATGAGATAGCTTAAGGCGATCTGAACCTTCTCATTTTCGGTATAACCCGAAATGCGAATGATCTCCATCCGGTCGAGCAGTGGCACGGGGATTGTTTCGAGCTGATTGGCCGTGGTGATAAACATTACCTGCGAAAGATTGACTGGTACTTCCAGGTAATTATCGCGAAATTCGGCATTTTGTTCAGGGTCCAGCACTTCCAGCAGGGCTGA
The DNA here is from genome assembly GCA_964490575.1 of uncultured Anaerolineaceae bacterium. Lineage (GTDB taxonomy): Bacteria > Chloroflexota > Anaerolineae > Anaerolineales > Anaerolineaceae > DSYU01. The sequence continues at coordinate 1,112 of CAZBDC010000275.1, forward strand.
GGCCGGGTCGCCGCGGAAATCGGAGCTGAGCTTATCGATTTCGTCTAACATGAACACGGGATTCATCGTGCCAACACGCCTGAGAGCCTGCAATATCCTCCCGGGCATGGCTCCTATGTATGTCCGCCGGTGACCACGGATTTCGGCTTCGTCGTGTATACCGCCCAACGACATCCGCACAAACTTGCGCCCCAATGACCGGGCAATTGACTGCCCGAGCGAAGTTTTTCCTACCCCAGGGGGGCCGATGAAGCATAAGATCACGCCTTCACGTTCACGGCGGATATAGTCGTGAGAAATCTCTGCGTGGAGTTCTTCCTTTCGCTCCAGGCGCAGCTTTCGAACTGCCAGGTATTCGAGAATTCTTTCCTTGACATCTTCGAGACCATAATGATCCTGGTCTAGCACGCTGCGGGCATTCGCGATGTCAAGATTATCCTGGGTCTGGGTAGACCACGGCACTGACACGAGCCAATCGAGATAGGTACGAATGACACCGTACTCTGCGGCGGCAGTTGGCAGGCGAGAAAGGCGGTCGAGCTCGCGGCGGGCCTGTTTTTCAGCTTCTTCGGGTGGACGGGCTTCGTCGATTCGCTTGCGGAACTCTTCGATGTCTGCAGCCTGTTCATCGCCCTCGCCCAACTCTCGCTGGATGGCCTTAAGCTGCTCCCGCAGGAAGTACTCGTGCTGCATTTTTTCGATCTCGGACCGGGCTTCGTTCTGAATCTTTTGCCCAAGTTCGAGGACTTCCGATTCGCGCGCCAGTATGCCAACCAGCCGGCGCAGTTTCTCGGTCACAGAGTCGGTTTCAAGTAGTGTTTGCGCCTCGGCCAGTTCCATCCGCTGGAAATTGGCAATCGTATAAATAATCTGTAGCGGGTCTTCGATGGCGGAAATCGAGGTGACCAGCTCACGTGGGAAAGATGGGATCATCTCAGCGATGTGCGTAAATTGATCCCGGGCATTGCGAGCCAATGCCTCGATTTCAAGGCCCTGTTCGACGTTCTCAGGCGCCACGTCAATTGTCGCCCGCAGGTAAGGCTCGAGGGTGGTGAATTCTTTCAGCCGGAAGCGATTGAGCCCCTGAACTAACAGGCGAATTGTGCCATCTGGTGCGCGGAACATACGATGGATTACCGCAACAGTCCCAGTGCTGTATAAATCTTCAGGTCCAGGATTTTCTAGCTCGGGATTGCGCGAGGTGATGAGCCCAATGATTTTGTTGCTTGCCATTGCATCATCGACCAGCCGGATTGAGCGTGGCTGGCCAATCGTCAGCGGGACTGCCGTCTGAGGATAGACGACCAGGCCGCGCAGCGGTAAGATTGGCAACTCTTCGGGAATATTTCCTGGTTCAATTTCACCGATGCTGTCATCCAGCAGATCGCTCATATCATCTTCTGCAGTTTCGGTTTCAGCTTCAACCTCTTTTTCGAATCGTTCGATCAGGTAAGATATGTAATACTCGATAAAGTCATTATCTTTCTGAGGATGGACGGGGACCTGTTCGGAAGCAGCGTTGAAGCGGGGAGGAATCATTACAATGCTCACTCATTATCCTTGATCTTAATTACCTTGGGGTGAGATTTGGGCAGAATGACCCATAGAAAGCCGTTCTGGTACTCGGCGCGAACGCTTTCAGCATCGATTGGGAAGGGCAGGTCGATGGCGGTGATGAACTCACCGAAATTAATTTCCATCTGATGATAGGCTCGTCGTTCATTGAGGTCTGGCCGGACTCCGCGAATCACCAGAACGTTCTGATCAAGGCTGATGTTAAAGCCGTCTTCTGCCATCCCGGCAATCTCTACCCGGACAATAATTTCATCCTCACGTTCATAAACATCTGTCGGTGGGCGCCAGGCGTGCGAGTGAGGGGGGATGCGCCAGTTTACCAAAATATAATCACCTTTCTCAGGAAGTTGAGAATTTCGGCGCTGACCAGGATTAAATTCAACATGTATCATGGGAATTCCCCTGCTTAAAGCAGTAACTGATGTTGCCCCGGATGTGCTTTTTGCCAGTGATGTAGTTTCCGGTAAATGATCGTGTGTACGCTTGATCCCGCAGCACTGCTGCCTGGCGCGGAAGCGTAGCGCCCCTGGTGAGACTCGAACTCACAACCGACGGATTAGAAGTCCGGCGCACTGTCCATTGTGCTACAGGGGCAGGAAATGCAAAGCTTTACCCGGATCTGGCTCACGGTCTTGCGTCTTTTACCCGTGCAGGTGAGCGAAAACGGGTCAGCCCATTCCGATTATAACAAAAATTCAGATGTTATTGAATGTGGTTTTAGCCTGCGCAATCCCCAGGGATTTTGTGTTCAGTGACATCTTGCCACTCACCCCAATCATCTTTTTGTTCTGCCCAGGCCGGAATGAGTTGATTGATCATCATCCAATGCGTGAAAGAGCAAAATACTTCGCCGCGTTCCTGATTTGGCTGGGCGCAGTCAAATGGATCAAATAATTTCACATACTGAAGCACCGTTGATTCATCAAAAGAAGCCAGTTTTTTATTCTTTCCGTAAAACCACAGGATGTGATGAAGGACGCGCAAATGCATATCCATACATTCCTGGGGAAGGTGATGAGCCTTTAAGTAAACGATGAACTGCCTGACCGCATCGGAAAGATTCATTTTTTCCACCTGTTGGTTCTGAAAAATTCGTGGTCTGGCATAACGAAGATCACGTAGTAAACTTTACGGACTTATCCCTGGTCGTTCACAGTCTTGATTGTAGCTTTATCAGCGATTGAAAAAATGGATGCTTTCCCCCGGCCGTGCGGTAGGGAATCCCCTACAGGAATGAAAGATGAATATTGGAAATATTAAGGTTTTCTTGAACCTGAAATAGAGCCTTTACGAGTATAAATAACCAAAAGAATCCAGGCTTTGCATTATTCTATGATGATCACTTTGAAAATCCCACCCGACAGTTCACGGCATTAATAATTGTTTTCACTTGTTCATGACGCTTCCATCAACCTTTCGTGCACTTCGACATTACAACTACCGCGTGTGGTTCGCTGGCCAGACAATTTCACTTATTGGGGTCTGGATGCAGAACATGGCACAGCAGGTACTGGTTTACCGGTTAACTGGCTCGGCTGCAGCGCTTGGTATGGTGAATTTTATCGCCTTGATCCCACTGATCCCGCTGTCGATCTTAGGGGGATCCATTACTGACCGATTCCCACGCCGTAATATCATTATCCTGACCCAAATCCTGATGATGCTGCAGGCCTTGTTGATGGCTGGACTGGTTTGGACTGGCAAAGTGGAGATCTGGCATGTTTATTTGCTTTCGCTGGGACTGGGAATGGTGAACGCAATTGACATGCCTGCCCGGCAGGCTTTCACAGTTGATTTGGTTGAGGGGAAAGAAGATCTAACCAACGCGATAGGGCTTAACTCGGCTATGTTCAACATGGCACGCGCGGCAGGTCCTGCCATGGCTGGTTTGTTAGTAGCAGCCACGGGAGAGGCGATGGCGTTTTTTATTAATGGCCTTACTTTCCTGTCAGTAATTTTTAGCCTGGCTATCATGCGGAAACTACCGCCTGCCTCACATGTTGTTCCAGGGCAGGGTGGACTTGGACGGCACCTCTTCGAGGGGTTTCATTTTATCCGGCAGCGGCGAGGGATCTTTTTCCTGATCAGCTTAATCGCAGTCAGTGCTTTCTTATCGATGCCGTATAGTACATTGATGCCGGTTTTTGCCGGTGAGGTGCTGGCACAAAGCGCAGACCCGGTGGTCGATTATGTCTGCCGGGATGGGCCGATGGCGATCGATTGCCAGTCTCCCGAAGCGCTTCCCTTAGGGGCATTGCTCACCACGATTGGAGTGGGTTCGTTAATTGGTGCGCTGGTGGTCGCATCACTGCCAGCCCGCGCGCACCGGGGGCGAATGCTAACGATTGGCAACCTGGCTTTCCCTCTGCTGCTGTTGCTTTTCAGCCTGTCACAGTCTTTCTTATTATCATTAGGGACGTTATTGCTGATTGGAATCAGCTTTGTCTGGCAAAATGCATTAGCAAATACGCTGCTTCAGTTTGCATCGCCTGACGGCTTACGAGGGCGGATTATGAGCGTTTATACGATGGTTTTTCAATCGAGCATGCGGTTGGGCGGTTTGCAGGCGGGCCTGATTGCTGATTGGGTCAGCGCACCATTTTCGGTGGCGTTGGGGGCGGTTATTTCGCTGGGTTATGGCCTCTATGTGGCAGTCCGAGTCCCTGAAGTAAGAAATATGGATTAAAAAGACTCGAGACTGGCAGATAATGATTGGCCAGCCTCGGAACCGATCTGGGAAGGGCATGTTAGTGATGGCGGGGACGAATGCCTTTATATACCTGCAAGCCAGAAAATAAACGCAATATCGTATCGGGCGGACGTTGGATAATCTCACCCAGTTGAACAGGCGTCATGGGTTCATTTCCATGTGCAAGAAGAACGCGAAAGACGGCATCAACCATGGTTGTGTAAGAAGTTACGAAATCTTCCTGTTTTGCACAATGTGACATCAGGGTATGCTGCAAACCGTCTACGATTCGAATCTCTGCCGTTTCTGGATCTACCCAGTCGATGGTAGTCTGCGCGTCCGCAGCCGCAAAGGTAGCCTGGTGTTCGGGACAAAGATAGCTTTGCAGGAACACACGCCAGTTGTTATCGTGTTCTTTCCACCAGTCAAAATCTATCTGGAAGGGAGTGTTGAGCGTGGGCTTTACCAGGCTAGACCGTTTGGCTTCA
>CAZBDC010000276.1:0-5854 GCA_964490575.1 uncultured Anaerolineaceae bacterium
ACCACCCTATCCTACACTCTTTCCCTACACGACGCTCTTCCGATCTCGGATTTCGGCCTCCGTTTCGGTATCGACCGAGCTGGTCGAGTCATCCAGGATCAGGATGCGCGGGTTTTTCAGCAGTGTGCGCGCGATGGCCACGCGCTGCTTTTGACCGCCCGAGAGAGTCACGCCGCGTTCACCTACCATCGTGGCGTAGCCGTGCGGGAAGGATTGAATCACATCATGAATGGCGGCGGCCCGGGTAGCCTTCTCGATTTCCTCATCGGTGACCTCGCGCCCGACTCCGTAGGAGATATTCTCACGGATGGAGCGGGAGAACAGGAAGGGTTCCTGTTCCACAATGCCGATATGCTGGCGCAGGTAGCGGCGCGGATAGCGGTTGAGCTCGACCCCATCCAGCAGGATACGGCCGCTGGTGTAATCGTAGAAGCGCGGCAGCAGGTTGACCAGGCTGGTTTTGCCAGAGCCGGTTGATCCCAACAGGGCGATCACCTGCCCGGGTTTGCACTCAAAACTGATGCCTTCCAGGATAGGTTTGCCAGCTTCATATTCGAAGCCCGTATTGGAAAAAGTGATCGCACCGGTGGGGGCGGAGGCTGGCTGATAGTCACCGCTTTCGAGGTCTTCTCGCTGTTCGCGCACAATCTCGACAATGCGGTTGTATGAGACCATCCCGGTTGAGATCTGCACGATCAGGCGGCCCAGGTTGCGCATCGGGAAAATGATCCAGACGATCAGGCCCATGTAGGCCAGCACGGTGCCGACTGTGATTGTGCCATTGATTGCCATTGTCGCGGCAACGTAATATCCCACCACCATCTGCAGGCCGCAAATCACGTCCGTCACGGGCCAGAAAAGCGAATGCATGGTCAGCAGGTGCTTACCCCGCTTGAACTTTTCCTGGTTGTCTTTCTCAAACTTTGCAATTTCATAGCGCTGGCGGGCAAATGCCTTCACTACCCGCACCCCGCTCAGGTTTTCCTGCAGGGTGGTCGAGAGGATGGCATCCTGTTCCTGGTAGGCTTCGTAAGCCTTGGAGATCCGTTTAAAGAAAAAGTACGAAGCGATTACCACAAAGGGGATAGCCACGATCGAAACCAGGGCCAGCTGGACGTTCAGGCGGAGCAGCGCGCCAAAATTAATGATGAACAGCAGGATCACCCGTCCAAAGCCGATCGCCTGATCGGCAAAAAAGCGGCGGACGGCATCCACATCTGAGGTGGAGCGCTGGATCATCTCCCCGGTAGCCGTCTGGCTGTGGTAATGGAACGGCAGGTGCTGGAGATGGTCGAACAGGTAGTTGCGGTTCCGGCGCGTGATGCCTTCGGCGGTCTGGGCAGCCAGCCGCCCGCTGTTAAAGGTGAAACCGCCTTCGACGAGCGCGAGCAGGATGAAACCACCTGCAATCAATGGCAGGCCAACGGCCGGGGTCGTTTCGCCAAAGTAACTGTCGACAAAGTAGCGCAGCAGCATGTAGGTGCTCATTTTCGCCAGCGCTGCAAAACCCAGGCTCAGTGTGGCGCCGAAGTACTTTAACCGGAAGCCGGACATCATCCGCCAGAGCCCGGCCAGCCGGTTCTCGGTGACAGCATTTTTAAGATCGAAATTCAATTCAGTCGATGCAGCAGTCAAGAGGAAAGCCTCGCTTTCTTTGTTTTCGATGATTAGTCTGGCTGGCTGTTGTCCCCTTGAAGCCAGCGAATCTTGATTATACTAGCAATTCCTGAGGTCTTTTCAGCGAGTCGGCAGCTTCTTTTTCTGGAATGCGATGATTATGGCAGTGCTCCTGGACCATCTCTCAGGGCAGCAATTTCTAAAGAACCTATGATCTTTTTCCGAAGAATGTGACAGTAGGATTTATAATAAGCTTGCTTCTCGAACTGAATCTGAAGATCAATCTGCCGGGAAATCATAAAGGGAGCAAAAATGTCGGAGGGGCAGCCCATTCGAGTCATGGTGGTAGACGATCACGCGGTTGTGCGCAGTGGTTTAAAAGCTTTTTTGATGGTCTTTGATGATTTGGAATTGGTCGGCGAGGCCAGCAGCGGCAGTGAGGCGATTCAACTGGCCGAACGGACCCGGCCGGATGTGATCTTAATGGACCTGATTATGCCTGATATGGATGGCGCGGCAACTACCAGGGCCGTTCGCAGCCGCTGGAGTGATATCCAGGTGCTGGCCTTGACCAGCTTTCGCGAAGATGATCTGGTCAAGAGCGCGCTGCAGGCCGGCGCAATCGGGTACCTGTTGAAAAATGTTGGCGCAGACGAACTGGCCGATGCGATCCGATCAGCTCACGCCGGGCGGCCCACCCTGTCTCCTGAGGCTGCCCAGGTTTTGATCCAGGCCAGCCGCAAGGTCGATCAGCCGCGCTACGATCTGACCGAACGCGAGCGCGAGGTCCTTTCGCTCCTGGTAAAAGGGCTTAGCAATAACGAAATCGCCGACCGCCTGGTCGTAAGCCGTTCGACGGTGAAATTCCACGTTTCCAGCATTCTTTCGAAACTGGGCGTCTCCAGCCGGACCGAGGCAGTGGCCCTGGCTTTGAATAACAAAATCGTCGACTGATAGATTTTCCCGGAGCCGGCTGATATCGCTGCGCCACCTGTATATTTTTTTATCCCATACTTGACAGTGATAAATTAACTGTTATAATAACAGTGTAAAGAGGTGCAGATGGCCAAGAATACTTACGACATTCAAGAATTATCCGGTGAAACCGGTGTTCCCCGCCGCACAATCTACTTTTATGTCCAGCAAGGAGTGCTGCCGCCGCCCCAGGGCGCCGGGCTGGCGGCTCATTACACGGAAGATCACCTGCTGAGGTTGAAGCTGATTCCCGTTCTGCGCCAGCAGGGGCTGCGGTTGGATGAGATCCGTGAGAAGTTCCAGGGCATGAGCATCGATGAAATGCGCCAGGTCGCCGGATCTGCTGGGCAGCTTGGCCAGGGGCCAATCCGGCCCGAGGCGCCCGATCTGCCGGGACCTTTCCCTGGTTGGGGCGAACAGCGCTATACTCACTTCTCCTTGCCACACGGAATTACGCTCACTGTACCTGATAACATCCTCTCCGGAGAACGCCAGCGGATCCACCTGCTCTTGCAGGCTGCCGGGCGAATATTTAATGCGCCCAGGGCAAAAATTATTCATCTCGATTCCGGACAACCTGGCCAGACCCCGGTGAAACCGGAAGAAGAGGATTCCCATTCTGCATAGGAGAGACCAGCAATGCCAGAACTTTCTTCTTTTCCGATGCTTAGGCTTCCCCGGGTTATCCTGGCCGATGAAATCGAGAGCACGCTACCGCTTGAGCACACTGAAGTTACTGCCCAGGTTGCCGGGCCAGTCGCCGGCGTGGTGGTGGCTCAGCGGTTTGGCAACCCGCTCGCTGAACCAACGGAGCTGGATTACCTGTTCCCGCTGCCCGAAAACGCGGCGGTAACCGGGTTCGACCTGCGCGTTGGTAGGCGCCAGATCGCCGGTGAGGTGCAGGAACGGGCGGCGGCGCAGGCAGCCTATGAAGATGCGCGCCAGCAGGGTAAACGGACCGGGTTGTTCGAGCAGCGCCGGCCCAACCTCTTTGCGGTCCGCCTGGCCAATGTGCAGCCGGGTGAAACGATCTACGCGACCGTGCGCTACCAGCAGCGGCTCAAATACGAAGATGACGCTTATGAGTTTGTTTTTCCGATGGGCCTGACGCCAAAATATGACAGCCCGCAGCACCCAGAAGAGGGCCAGGGGGTCCATGCGCCAATCGCGCGGGACGGCGAACCGATCGGCCCGGTTGAGATCAGCGTGGCGATCGACGCAGGGCTGCCGGCCGGCGAGCCTGCCAGCCCTTCGCACCCGATCGAAACTGTGCGGATCGATGCGCGCCGTTTTCAGGTGCGGACGGCCGGCGAGCAGATCCCAGACCGGGATTTTGTCTTGCGCTACCCGGTAGCCGGTGATCAGGTCCGGGCGACCGGCTGGTCCAGCCGCGAGGGGAAAGAGCACGTCTTCCTTGTGACCCTGGTTCCACCGCGCTTTGAGGGCGAACTGCCGGTCCAATCGCGTGAGTTCATTTTTGTCCTCGACCGCTCCGGCTCGATGCGCGGTGAGCCCATCGCGCAGGCACGCAATGCACTGCGCGCATGCCTGCGCGTGCTCAACCCCGGAGACACATTCCGCATCCTGCTGTTCGACCATGAGTTGGAATGGTACCAGCCCGAGCCGGTTCTATTGACCCAGGAACAGGTGGACCGCGCCGATACCTATCTGGGCCAGGTTGAAGGCCGGGGAGGCACTGAAATCATGCAGGCCCTGGAGGCAGTGCTGGCCCTGCCCGCCGATCCCCAGCGGACTCGCTATGTGGTCTTCTTGACCGATGGGGCCGTTTCAGCCGAGGCGCGCGCGCTGGAACATATCCGCGGCCGAATCGGGTCTGCTCGCCTGTTTACCTTTGGTGTAGGGCCTTCCGTCAATCGCGCCCTGCTCGGCCGCATGGCTAACCTGGGCCGCGGTCGATCCACCTTCCTGCAACTGGATGAAGATATCGAAGGGGCGATCATTCGTTTCCAGGACAGCGTCTCGCTCCCGGTTTTGACCAACCTGGCGCTAGAGTGGCACAATGGGAAAGCCTGGGATATCTACCCTGAGCGGATACCTGATCTGTATGACGGCCAACCCGTAGAACTATGTGGTCGGGTGGCGCTCCGCGGTCATTCGGCGCTACGCCTGACGGTGCGCGGACAGCGAGGTACGGAGGCGGTCCAACTGACCCTGGAAGTTCCCGTTGCAGCCGGGCGCGATGATGTCATTGGCAGAGTTTGGGCGAAGGCGCGAGTGGATCACCTGCTCGAGCAGCAGGCGCTGGATCCGGGCAGGGCTGACCAGCTCCGCAATGAGATTATCCGCCTGGCCCTGGATACCAACCTGGTCACGCCTTACACATCCTTCATTGCTATCGATCGTGAAACAGCCCGGGGCGAGGGTCAGCCGCGCGTCATTCATGTGGCTCAACCGTTGCCGCAAAGCCTGCAGCCAGGTGCTTTTGGCCCCACCAGGGTAGGGGGGGTAAACCAGCTGGCTGCGATTGCTGGCGGGCCTGCCCCCAGGATGGCTTCGAAAGCTTTATCCCACGCGCCGCAGGCGATGGCAGCCAGCTTTACGATGAATTCGCCTGAGGCTGATCTCAAGCGCAGGATCGCGGAGTCTCGCGTGCCGGAGCCAACCCTGTTGGAACCGGAGGCGACTCTGCGCTGGCTGGCGCGGGTTCAGAAGCTGGATGGTTCCTGGGAAAGCAGTGTGGAGTGGACTGCGGCGGCGCTGCTGGCCTTCGTACGGAATGGCCATACCACTCGCGTGGGGGCTTTTCGCCAGGCGCTGCGGCGGGCGGCCGGTTGGCTTTCTGCCCAAGTGGGGCATGGGTTTGCCAGTTTCGCCCGCGCCCTGGCGCTGGAGGAACTGGCCTCCGCAACCGGAGACGACAGGGATACGGCGGCGGCGCGAGAAGCCCGCCAGGCACTGCCGGCGCCATCTACGTTGCTGGAACAGGCAGCGTCCGGCGTTCGGGTCGAGGCGCCCGAGTTGCTCCGTAATCTGGATGATTTGCGTCTTGCAGCCGTGCTGAAGGCATCGCTGCCTGTGCCAGAAGCGCTCCTTCAGGGAATGGAAAGAGAACTGGCCAGGGTGTGGGCGGCTGCCTTACCCATCCGCAAATAAAAAGACACTTGAAGTACCGCCAAGCGCTACCCGGCAGCGCATCTTTGCTCGGACTTCAGATTAGCAAGTATGTTTTCTGTTTTTTCTCTACTATAATTGAACCGGTGTGACTGCTCAGCCACAGGGAGATCGGAAGAGCACACGTCTG
>CAZBDC010000277.1:0-5840 GCA_964490575.1 uncultured Anaerolineaceae bacterium
TCTAACTGGGTCAGGTATCGACTTTGCCCAATTTTGTGATGTTTTCTCGGGATAGAACAATTGTAAGGTGGCAGTATCGTGCAGAAAATCGATGTTGCCTACAGTGACTGAACTGATTTTCTGACCTGTGCGCTTTTCCAGATCTGCAATCATTTCTGCCCGACGTGAGGGTACAATCAGCTCTATGTTTTCGTAAGTGATCTTCTGTGACGTTTGATAGTGAAAACCCCAACCTTTTTCCAAGAGCCATAGGATGAGTAAAATCAGGCTGTCTGCCAGAACCAGGAGCGACCAATTGGTTTGAAGCATGCCCGAGGAGTTCATCACCGGCAAGGCCAGGATGATGAAGAGATAGGTCATTTCGCGGATAGGAACTGGATCGGTGCGGTAGCGAAGAACAGAAAAGATTGCAAACAATCCAAAACCGACACCCACACCCAGTTCAGTGTTTACCATTAAACTCAAGACAAAATAGATGATGGTATTGAACGCCAGGAAAGTAAAAACATAGTGTTTGTCACGAGTCTGGGGGTAGTAAATAAAACGTACCACAATGATTGCGACAAACAGGTTCAGTAAAAAGCCAAGCAAAAAATCAGTCAAAAATATCATGCATACCTCACTTGCTGCATTTTCTGCAGTTGTAATAGATTGGGTTTAATTCGATTGTTTTTTAGACCCGGGTTGAGCATAGCCAAACCCAGGCAGTATTTGCTAAAACTGGATGGACGCTGATGGGCGGAGTGCAGCCAGTTGATGAATACTGACTCATCGTGGCAGGATTTGCGTTTGACCTCCACGATCACTAAGGGACCCGCATCCAACTTGTGATGGTAATCGTTGAATTGCAGGTCAAAGTCAAGCGTAATTCTTTCCGCCTGATCTGGGTTGATCAGGAGCATACGGTAAAAGCGGCTGTTGAGCACCGGCTCCAAAGGCCAGGCAGCCTCCGGCAGACGCTCCACAGCCCACCCAAGCGCGTCCATGTCCAATACAGGCCATAAGTTATCAAGTTGAATCCGCTCTTTTACCGTTCGCCCCTTGTTGGTGTGCTGTTTTACCTCAAGAAAGGTAATGTCATTAACCAGGTAGGTGCGTAGGCGCAGCTTGAAGCGATTTGCATTGCTGCGAAGATGTTCCCGATAGAAGAAGAAGTCAGGGGTATCAAAGTAGAGTGTGCCATACGGCTGCAGACGCTGCCCCCCAATCTCAAGCACCTGGTAACGAAATCGCATCTCTGCCAGGATCTGCAGCGCCAACGGTAGCAGCAGAACAAACTTGGTATCCGTGCGATCCATCAGCGCGGTTTCTCCGAGGTTTTCAAGACAGCAGGGTTGGTATAAATGTGCCAGGTTTTCGAGCCTTTGCAGCAGGGGTTTTACGCTTATTTGATCCCTGTCAGGCGAACTTGGCTGTAAGGTTCTGACAGGTTTATGCATTGTGAGTGCCATGATGTTCTCCTTAATTATGCCTACAATGTTAGCAAAGACCCTAGGTCTTCCGGTTTATTTCTTGTATAAAAAAATTATTAAACCGGACGCTCACGCAAGTTGCGTGAGCGTCGGCAAGAGAGGAGTGACAGAAAGAAAAGTTATGGTCGGCGTCCACCGCCACCACCCGGGAAGCCAGGACCTCCAAAACCGGCGTTAGTCCCATAGGTGGTAACTGATGACGTAAGCGTCAACTGGGCAAGTTCAGTTCCTGGCTGATACTCTCCATTCAGGTAGAGATTGTTATCAATCTCACCGCTGGATGAACCGCCTGCAAACAAGGAGTAGTTTTCTCCCAGTTCAAGCTCCGGGCAAGAGATCAACAGGCTTTGGTACTGTTTGGATGGCGCATAGGTCAACAAGCTTTGCCCGGAACTGGTTTGCAGGTGGATCAAAGTGGAAGCTGGCATAGTTTGGTTGAGCCCAACAAAGATCGATGCTTGTGTTGAGGAAGGGCTTGGGGCTTGCGCCATACCAAGGCTTCCAACCGCCACGAGTGCCCCTCCGGTAATATTGAAAGTGCCCATGTAGTCAACGGGTCCATCCCGATCCGTAATTGGTCCGTCTATAAGAAGCACGCCACCAGTCATTTCGATGGAGCCATTGGAATCAATCCCGTCCCCACCAGCATTCACATAGACCTTGCCACCGTTCAAATACACCCAATAATCACTTGCCACGCCGCCCTGATCCCAGGGTGCCTGCCCGCCGGGCAACCCCCAGCCACCATTCATACCCGAGCCATCCGCTCCACCTGCTGCGTTGATACCATCATCGGAGGCGAGCAGGGTTATTTCTCCCCCATTGATCGTAACCACCTGGGATTCCAAACCTTCGTAGGATTCTGTAATATCAATCACGCCCCCGTTGATCGTCAGTGAGAGATCTGAATGTATGCCGTCGTCGCCGCTGGCGATCGTGAATGCGCCGCCGTTGATTGTGATATCGCCATTGGAATGAAGCCCGTCATCCACGGCATCAATTAGGAAGGTGCCGCCTTCGATGACAATTGAAATCAATCCTTTGATTCCCTTAGCCGAGTCGCCCTCTGGGTTGAAAGAGAAATCTCCCGAATGGATATTGATCTCTCCTGAAAGAATTGTCACCGTTCCTTCAGCGCTGGCGGCATCTCCAACCGAGTTTATGGTCAGCGTGCTATCGGAAATCTGGATCTGCCCGGGCTTCTCGGCATCATCACTATCTGATTTCAGTCCGTCTCCACCAGCGGCTATCGCAAGAATCGCGTTGTCTATAACCAGGTAATCCTTACCGCGGATGCCATCATCCACCGCCTGAATGTTGAGATTTGTTGCCTTGATCAGTAGTCCGTCATCTGTGCTGACTGCATCGCTGTACTGCCCAATCACAGTCAGCGACCCATTGCCCGTGATTGTCAGATCGTCATTACTGAACAAGGTCGCCTTGGGCTCATCTTCATCTTCACTGGCAAAAATATAGTTCGCAGTATCTGTCAGTATATTTTGGGTGCCGTCAGCCAATACGATGACTGTTTTCTCAGCACTCACTAGATAAATTGGAGCACTGCTGTTATTGTTGATATCCACCCCATTGAGGATCAACCGCACTACGGCATCGTCGGTTGATTCCACCAGAACCTGCCCATCGCTGAGCTTGCCTGTCAGGCGGTAGGTTCCGCTGGCCATGATGGTAACCTGATTGCCCGAGATCTTCACTGCCTGGCTACCAGCAGAACTGGCGTCATCAGCCAGGGCTATCTCTACCACATTTGACTCATCCCAGGTATAGTCGTCCTCTTCTTCATGCGTCTCAAGCAGGTCAATATCGAATGAAACTGACTCCCCGGTTGGTGAAGTGCCAGTGGAAGTGTGGCTGGTTTGGGTAGCAGAAGAGCTGGCGTCTGAACTGCCCAAATCGGTTTCCGCGGTTGCGGCTGGGAGGTTCACCTCGGAAATGGTAGTCGGTTTGGATGAACAAGCAACAAGCGCCAGCAGCGCGATCAGTGCCAGAGAAAGTATCTTTGTTTTAATTGTTTTCATGATTGCTCCTTATGTTTGACCACATTTTAGGTCGGTGGAGCAGGAATGAGGTTTATTTATGGTATATCCCGGATATGCCGCGGGAAAACTTGGGGGTTGAGAAGGTTATGGTTACAGGTCCACGATCTGATCAAGATAACGTTCCCGCAGCAGGTCGATCGGCTGGCGGGAGTTGGTTTCGGGGTCCCAAAAATGCCAGATTCTCCAGCCGTTGGCCGGTCCGTTACGCAGGGCGCGCGCCACGGCATGGATCGAGCCGCGGTGCCCATTGAGCACCACTGACCCATCCGCCTGGACGGTGCCTTTCTGCTCCCCCTTGGCGCCAAAAAACAACGCGTCGCCCGGATTGATGAAGCCTTGTTCGACCAACCTGCCAAAAGGTACGCGCTGGCGCTTGCGCGGGTCGGGCGTGAAGAAAACCGGGGCGTTAAACTCAAGCTGCATGGCTGCTTCGAGCCGCTTGCGGGCCACGCGGATGTAGTTTGGCTCCAATTCGATGCCGATGAAGTGCCTTTGCAGCTTCTTGGCCATCGCGCCGGTGGTTCCCGTGCCGAAGAAGGGGTCCAACACAACATCCCCGGGTTCGGTAGTGGCAAGCAGCACGCGATAAAGCAGCGCCTCAGGCTTCTGAGTGGGGTGGGCTTTTTTGCCGTCTTCTTTCAGGCGTTCTTTGCCGGTGCAAATCGGCAGGAACCAATCCGAACGCATCTGCAGGTCATCATTTAATGCCTTCATGGCTCGGTAATTGAAGGTGTATTTCGCGCCGGGTTCTTTTTGGGACCAGAGGAGCGTCTCGTGGGCGTTGGTAAAGCGCACTCCGCGGAAATTCGGCATGGGGTTGCTCTTGACCCAGACAACATCGTTCAGGATCCAGTAACCGAGGTCCTGCAGGATGCTGCCAACTCGGTAGATGTTGTGATACGAACCGATCACCCACAGCGTTCCGGTAGGTTTGAGCACGCGCCGGCACTCGCTGAGCCATTTGCGCGTGAAGTCATCGTAGGCTGCAAGGCTTTCGAATTTATCCCATTCCTCGGTGACGCCATCCACCTTGCTGACGTTCGGCCGCCAGAGGTCGCCCTGCAATTGCAGGTTATAGGGCGGGTCAGCAAAGATCAGGTCCACCGAGTCAGCCGGCAGGGATGGCAGCACCTCGATGCAGTTGCCTTCGATGATGGTGTCGATCCAGGGTGATAATGGATTTTCGGACATGGTGTCTCTATTGTACTCGCAAGGGAGTCTGTTAACGAAAATTCTTGTTCCCGGAAATTTGAATAAGGATTTTTTTCGCCTTTCCGGCTGGTTTTGACTATAATCCCTCGTCAGGAGAACACAACATGACATCCCTAACGTCTGCTTACCCCAAAAACTTCAGCTATTACCATCCGATCCACGTGCGCTATGCCGACCTGGACACGCTGCTGCACGTTAACAACGTCGCCATCATGCAATATGTCGAAACGGCCCGCACAGGCTACTATCGCGAAACCGGCATCTGGGACGGCACGATGTCCGGCGGATTTGGCATGGTGGTTGCTTCGATTCACATCGACTACCTGGTTTCGATCCAGTTTGATGACCAGGTTCGGGTAGGCATCCGCACTGCCCACATTGGCGGTAAGAGTTTGCGTTTTCAATTCCAGGTGGAAAGCGCCGATGGTGAGACTGCTTTCGCCCGAGGGGAAGTGGTGATGGTTGCCTATAATCACGCCGAGAACAAATCTCGCCGAGTGCCACAGGACTGGCGCGAAAAGTTAGCCGCTTTTGAACACAACGAGGAGTTCCTGGCGTAAAGTCAGGCCTTCTTTAATATTAGAAAAGATAATTTTTTTCAGAACAACCAGGAGAGAGAAATATGAGCCACGAACAACCCTCTTTGCCCGCCATCGACACGCCCTACATGATCGATTTTCTGACCACACTGCTCAACACCCCCAGCCCAACCGGCTTTTCGAGCCAGGCGATCGCGTTGTTGGAAGAAGAGCTCGCCGCCTTCCCGGAAGTCCGCAGCGAAAGGACACGCAAAGGTTCACTGCTCGCTTTCATCCCCGGACAAGGTGATGATAATTCCCCAACCACGCGCGGGCTAACAGCCCACGTGGATACGTTGGGTGGGATGGTGCGCGAGATCAAAGCCAGCGGCAGGCTGGAGCTGACCAATGTGGGCGGATTCGCCTGGGGAAGTATTGAGGGGGAGAACTGCCTGGTTCACACCCGTGAAAACGGCACTGTTCGTGGAAGCCTCCTGCCCCACAAAGCTTCGGTTCATGTTTACGAGAATGTGCGGGACGACAAACGCGATGCCGCCAGCATGGAAGTGCGCCTCGACGCA
>CAZBDC010000278.1:0-5837 GCA_964490575.1 uncultured Anaerolineaceae bacterium
GCGATGGAATCTCGTGACTGGAGTTCAGACGTGTGCTCTTCCGATCTCTATGTTGGGCAGCCGGCTGCTGACAGCAAGCCTTTGCCCATCACGATGCCATGGCGCGTTGCCCTGGTTATCTGCATGGTGGGGATTTTCTTCCTTGGCACGGTCTTTGGACCCTGGTACACGCTTTCATCGCTCGGTTCCGCCGGTCTCTTTATTCGCTGACCCCGATCTTCTCTGTTCCCCTGGGAGAAGGTTGAAAGAGGGGCTGTCCAAAAGAATGTTTGGGCAGCCCCTTACCAGTAGTAATTCTTCGGAGTGTATAAGCTAAATTACGTTTGTTGACGCATTAAATCCAGATATGATATAATCCCTTTCAATGAGCCAGTCATCCGATCCTCAACGCAATCGAAAACAGTATTGGCTCAACCTGACTCTGGCTGGCGTTGCGGGGCAGGTGGGCTGTGTAACCTTACTCATAGCTCTTGCGGCGGTTTTTGGCGGGTTGTGGCTTGACGCTCGCTTGCAGACTCGGCCCACGTTCACCATCGTCCTGCTGCTTGCCAGTATTCCGGTATCTTTGTTTGCAATGCTATACATCGTTCGCCTGTTTACATCGAAAATTAAAGCTGGCCGTCCCAAGACAAGCGATTCCCCGGTGGAGAAACCTATCCCGGGTAAGGACAATTGGGAATAGGGCTGGCCCCTTAGAGGAGGTTGGCATTGGAAAACACCCATAAGCGGCGTTTTGGCGTAAATCGTTGGATCATTCTCGGTCTGGTGGTTCTGGCGATTATTGGCTCAACCTTTTTCCCGCCGGTTCAGCCCCATATCCTGGTGGCGCCAGAGCATATCTCAGAGACCCCGCTCTTTACCCTGCCGGTCATCGGTCCATTTTATCCAACGAACACGATGACGACCCTGCTCCTGGCGGATGTTATTATCATCTTATTGGCCCTGGCTGTGCGCAATTCGTTACGCAAAGGTGGGCTGGTGCCGAGCGGAATCAGCGGCGCGATGGAAGCCCTGGTCGAGGTGTTGTACAACCTGACCGAATCGACTGCTGGCCGCTATGCCAAGCTGATTTTCCCCTGGTTCGCATCGATCATCATTATTGTTCTGATCTCCAACTGGATGGGGCTCATCCCGGGCATGGAGGCAATTGGCTCGATCCATCACGTTGAGAAAGATGGGCACGCCGTGATTGAGCTTCTGCCGGGCGTCGAGGCGGTGACGGCTGACAAGGGTGAGTATGCGGTGGTTCCCTGGTTCCGGGGTATGTCCACCGATTTGAACTTTACTTTGGCCCTGGCGTTGATCGCGGTGATCGCCACGCAGGTGGTTGGCTTTCAAACCCAGGGCATTCGCTATATCTTCCGCTTTTTCAATGTGCTGACGCTATTCAAAAAACCTTTCTTTGGCGCGATGGATTTCATCGTTAGCCTGCTTGAGCTGATTTCTGAGTTCTCAAAAATTCTATCGTTTGCCTTCCGGTTGTTCGGTAACATGTTCGCCGGGATGGTTTTGCTGTTCCTGATCTCTTCCATGGCGCCTGTCTTTGCGCCATCGTTAATTATGACGTTTGAGTTCTTTATCGGCTTGATCCAGGCTTTTGTTTTTGGCATGTTGACCCTGGTATTCATGTCGCAGGCAACCCAGGGACATGGCGATGAAGGTCATCACGAGTAAAGCAAGCAAACGGAACTGATCTGCAAAAATATATTCAATGTGGAGGATGATAACCAATGTCTGGGGATATTATTGAAGCTGCGAAATTTATTGGGGCCGGCCTGTCGATGATCGGCGCGTTAGGCGCGGGCGTCGGAATTGGCTTGAGCGTCCAGGGTGCGCTGGAAGGCATGGCTCGAAACCCTGATACTTACGGCACCTTGCTGACGAACATGATCCTGGGTATTGCTTTCTCTGAGGCGATCGCAATTTACTGTCTGGTGATTGCATTCCTCATGCTGTTCGTTCTGTAGAATTAATCGCAATTTTCGGACAGGAAGGGAGGCACCTTGGAAGCACTCGGTATTAATCTTGGTTATCTCATCGCCTTTGCGCTCAGTTTTGGCATCTTGTTTGTCGTTCTGCGTGCCTGGGTGTACAAGCCGCTTATGGCTCAACTGGAAAAACGCCGCCTGGCCATTGCCCGGGGTTTAGAAGATGCCCGGGTGGCGGCTGACGCGCGTGCTAACGCTGAGAAGGAAGCCAATCATATTATCGCGGAAGCTCAGGCCCGTTCGGCTGAAATTATCCGTGAAGCGACTGAGCGGGCTTCAAAAGTGGAGCAGGAGATCCGCACTCAGGCTGAAGCGGAGATTGTCAAGACGCGCGAATCGGTGGTAGCCGAAATAGAAGGCGAGCGCAACCGGATGCTCAGCGAAGTGCGCGAGCAAATCGTTTCGCTGGCGATTGCAGCGGCTCAAAAGCTGCTTTCAGCGAACCTGGATGAGCGCCGCCAGCATGCCCTGGTTGACGAGTTTTTCTCTGGTGTACGCAACGGTTCCGTCGTTGTTTTGGAAGACACCTCGCTCAGCGGCGGGCAGTCGGCTGAAGTTACCAGCGCGCTGCCGCTGACTGAAGCAGAGCAGGATCAGGTCCGCCGCGACATCCTCCAAAAACTCGGTGGGGCAGCCACAGTCAGCTTCCGCGTTGATCCATCGATCCTGGGTGGGCTGGTTGTGCGGGTTGGCGACCGGGTGGTGGATGGCTCGGTTTCCGGCCGGCTGGCAGATTTGCACCAGAACCTGCGCTAATTGAATGTTTTATCGAAAAGGGTTTTAATGGGGGTCCATTAAAACCCTTTTCGGTTTCTCCAGGAGGAAATCTGGTTTTGACCGGATTCGCAGGTAAGTCACTGCCCGAATTATTCGCCGGGCTGCCTATTAAAATCACGACCTGCCGTGAGCTTCCCACCGGCGTGCAGATTACCGGTGTGACTCTCGACTCACGCGCAGTCCAGCCGGGCTCAATTTTCGTCGCGATCGAGGGGATCACGACAGATGGCCACCGGTATATCCCGCAGGCAGTCGCGCAAGGTGCCGCGGCAGTGGTTGGATCCAAGCCAGCCGGAGACCTGCCCGTACCCTATATCCAGGTGGAAAATTCGCGCGAAGCCCTGGCGCATATCGCGGCTGCCTTTTACGGATTCCCTGCCCATTCGCTCGCGATGGTTGGAGTGACCGGCACGGATGGGAAAACGACCACCGCTAACCTGGTGTACCAGATCCTGATGAGCGCTGGACTGCGGACAGGGATCGTTTCCACCGTCAATGCGATGATTGGTGGCGAGGTTATCGACACCGGCTTCCACGTGACGACACCTGAGTCGCCCGATGTTCAGCGGTATCTGGCCAGGATGAGAGACGCCGGACTGACTCACGCGGTTATCGAGACAACCTCGCATGGGTTGGATCAGCACCGCGTTACCGGCTGTGAGTTTGATATTGGCATCCTGACCAATATCACCCACGAGCATTTAGATGCTCACGGCACGCTCGACGCCTATCGCGAAGCGAAAGCCAGGTTGTTTACCGGGTTGGCGCAGCGACCGCCAAAACCCCACGGGCTTGAGCCCCTGGCTGTGCTCAACCAGGACGATGAATCGTACGCATACCTGCGCGAGCGGGTGACCGTTCGCCAGGTGGCTTATTCGATCCAAACCCGGGCGGAGGTGTGGGGATCCGAGATCCATCATGCCGCCGATGGGCTGCATTTGATTGCCCATGGCCCGGGTTTTGAGGTCCCCGTGGTTTGCCCGATTATGGGAGTCTTCAATGCATCCAACTGCCTGGCAGCCATCGCGGCTGCGGTAGTTGGGCTGGGCGTCGACCCGCACGCCGCCAGCCTGGGAATCCAGCGCCTTCCGGGAGTGCCCGGGCGAATGGAAAAGATCGACCTGGGCCAGCCATTTATTGCCGTGGTAGATTTTGCCCATACCCCAAATGCGCTCCGCCAGGCCCTGTTATCCGTTCGCCAGATGGCCAAAGGACGGGTGATCGCTGTGTTCGGCTCGGCCGGGCTGCGCGATCGGGAGAAACGCCGGATGATGGCGGAGGTATCCGCTGAACTGGCCGATTTTACCGTTCTGACCGCTGAGGACCCACGCACCGAATCGCTGGATACGATCCTGGAGGAGATGGCAGGCGGAATGCGATCAAAGGGTGGGATCGAAGGCCGGACGTTTGCGCGCGTTTTTGACCGGGGCGAGGCGATCCGGCAGGCCGTGCAGATGGCTGGGGAGCAAGATCTGGTCATCGCCTGCGGGAAGGGGCACGAGCAGTCCATGTGTTTTGGGGTTACAGAATACCCCTGGGACGACCGTACAGCCATGCGGGCTGCCCTGGCCGAACGGTTGGGCACAAACGGCCCCAAAATGCCTTATTTGCCTACCCAGGACGAGGAATGAGCGTTATGGAATGGGTGCGAATTTTTGATCTGTATATTACCAGTTTTTGGCGGTAGAATGAACTTGCCTGTGGATAAGCCGGAAAAAGAGCTACCCTTCTGGAAACGAAAATCTCTGGAGGAGATGACCCGCGAGGAATGGGAATCGCTGTGTGATGGCTGCGCGCGCTGCTGTCTTTATAAACTAGAGGACGAAGACACGGGAACGTTCTACTATACCAATGTCGTCTGCCGGCTGCTGGATACCCATCGCTGCCGGTGCACGGCTTATACAGAGCGCGTAAACCTGATGCCCACCTGCCTGGTGCTGACACCTGCCCTGGTCCGCCAGCTACGCTGGATGCCGAAGACTTGCGCGTACCGCCTGGTTGCCGAAGGCAAAGATCTTGCGTGGTGGCATCCCCTGGTGTCAGGCAGTCCGGATACTGTCCACCAGGCCGGGATTTCCGTCCGCTACCGCACGCAGGCAGAGAAAGACGTCGATATGGATAACCTCGAGGATTATATCGTCGAAGACCTCGAATAGAGAGTCTGGCCAGGGTTATCGCAACCCTGATGAATAAATGAAACCAATTAATAAGGAGTGTCTGATGGCTGGAAGCGTGTACAAATTGATCGAGATGACCGGTACCTCCCCCAACAGTATTGAGGAAGCTGTTCAAAATGCTCTGGCTCGCACGGGACAGAGCATACGCCACTTGCGCTGGTTCGAGGTTGTCGAAACGCGCGGGACCATTGACGGTGGCAAGGTAGGTGAGTGGCAGGTCACGGTAAAGGTCGGTTTTAAGATCGAAGAGTAGCAAGCGCAGGATCGCAGCTATACTGCTAATCAGGCTGATCCGCTGGGGGAGAATTGCCCAACGGATCAGCCGCTGTAGCCTGGCAGCAGCGCTCAGGTTGTTTTTGTTTCTCTCTACCAGGAGGCAAGATGATAAACCGTGGACAGCTTACAATTGGGATTATGCTTGTTTTGCTGGGTGTAATTTTCCTGCTGGGAACCGTATTTAACATCAACGTGTGGGCAATCTGCTGGCCGGCAGGGTTGATTGCGCTTGGCGTGTGGCTGATCCTGCGCCCGCGCCTGGTTGGAACGGGCGCGGAAGTTGTTTTGCTTGGGGAACTGCGCCGGAGCGGAAGCTGGGCGGTTCGGGATGAAGAAATCTGGCTGGGCATCGCCGACGCAGACCTGGATCTCACCCGCGCTGAGATTCCCACGGGTGAAACGCGCTTTCGCATTTTTGGTTTTGTCGGCGACGTAGATGTGCTTGTTCCAGCCGGGATAGGGGTTTCTGTTTCCGCATCCGGTTTCGTGATCGATTCGGATCTGCTTGGGCACGACCGGGAGACGTTTCTTACTCCGGTCGAGGCAGTCAGTGAGGATTACGCCAGTGCTGAACGCAAGCTGCGCATTGAGATGACCTGCTTCGTCTGCGATTTGAAGG
>CAZBDC010000279.1:0-5752 GCA_964490575.1 uncultured Anaerolineaceae bacterium
AAAATGGGGGGAGACCGAGAGGGGGGTCGTTCTGCGCCCTGGTCCGCGGAACCCCTTATCCAATGGGGCATGTGATTGGATCAGCAGGATCCCGGACCACCAGGGCGCAGCGCGAGGGTTCCCGGCACAGGCGCGTGTTCGCACCGCTGCGCCCCTACACAATCCCGGCGGCGGCCCGGAACCCCCCTCGGCCACGCAAGGCATCTCCCTCCATTTTCGCGTTCTTCGAAAATGGGGGGAGACCGAGAGGGGGGTCGTTCTTCGCCCGGCCTGGGTCCGGCGGGCTGAAATCCTGCCTCAGTCCATGCAAGCCCGCGGCGGAAAAGAACCTCACCCCGGCCCTCTCCATTTTCTTGCGAAAATGGAGAGGGTGAAAGCCCCATCGGGTTTCCATACCCGCCGGCAGCATGTTTTGCCCGGCTTCAAGTGTTCACAGGAAGCCGGGCTTTTGAATATTTGCCTGGGTTGTACCAGGCGGGGACCACCGGCGCTCGCTTTCCGGGCGCTCCTGGCAGGTTGATCGTTCACTCCGGAGGTTCGCCTGCCAGATTCTGGCCCAGGAAAGAGGGAAAGCGATAGGGAGCAGCGAAACCCGATATTGTTGTTCCTGTTGTTCGGGTTGTTCCTGTTCCGGTTGGCGCAGCGGGCATTGTTCTGATTGTTGTTCCACGAGCCGCCCCGCAGTTTCCCGGGGTCCCCAACTCCAATGCGCATCAAGACGCGCTGAAGTCCTTCAAGATGAACGGGGCTCAACCGTTTTCAGCCAGCCGCCGAGCAGCCTGCCGATTTCCACCAGGACCCCGGCAGCATAATGATACTGGTCAGGTTGGGTCAGCTTGCGCGCGTGGCTTAACCGCAGGTACAGGCGCAGCTTATCCAGTTCGAGATCGGCGTCCAGCAAAACGGCGCGAGACCTGGGCGAACGAACAGCCTCAACCAACCGTTCGTAAAAAGCGAAGGCGCTGTCTTCCAGGCGCCTGGCCATGCGAAAGCGCTCGCTTTTTGGGAACTGCTCGGTGTGGTTCAGCAG
The DNA here is from genome assembly GCA_964490575.1 of uncultured Anaerolineaceae bacterium. Classification (GTDB taxonomy): domain Bacteria; phylum Chloroflexota; class Anaerolineae; order Anaerolineales; family Anaerolineaceae; genus DSYU01. The sequence continues at coordinate 1,031 of CAZBDC010000279.1, forward strand.
CCAGAGGATAAAATCATACGTTTTGGAAAAGATGGGCGACTGCCGCTCGGACAAGGGTTATCCTCCTCTCGATCATAAAACAATCTCGTCAAGAACAGCCCGACGCAATCCCCAGGTATCCCCAAAACGGGTGTGGTTGATCCAGCCGTTGATGCTGGCCGTGACTCTTGCCTGGTCGATCCTCCCGGCGTGGTACTTGACCAGCAAACCCCTCAATTTTCGGCGCGCATTCACCACCTTGCGCCGTTTAAGACGCCGGTGGTCCGGAAAAATGGTAAAGCCCAGGAAAGGTACGCCGGAAGCAGTCGGCCGGGGCTGGGCGCTGTTTTCGTGAACCGTCAGGCGCAGCTCAGCCAGAAATGCAACCACCTCATTTCGCCAGGCATGCAGGGTGGCTTTATCGCCAGCGAACAGGCGCATATCGTCGACGTACCGCACGTAGCCTTTGCATTTCAGCTCGCGCTTGACAAAGTGATCAAATTCGTTGAGATACACATTCGCCCAGAACTGGCTGGTCAGGTTGCCGATCGGAAGCCCGCGCGGGCGGGCGGCTGCGAAAAGATCGTCACCGGGGAAATAGACCATATCATACTCGCCTGCCAGCACGCCCTGCCCGCCCGCCAGGATCCTGGCGCACAGATCGAGGGTGCGTTCGTCCGCGATGGTGCGAGCGAGGGCAGCATACAGCAGCTGGTGGTCAATCGATGGAAAGAACTGGCGCACATCCAGCGGCAAAACGTAAGCGAAGCGGCGCATGTAATGGGTGCAGCGGTCTAGCGCTTTATGCGTGCCTTTTCCCCGCCGGTTGGCGTAGGTATCGAAGATGAATTTCCGCTCAAAGAGTGGCTCGATCAGGTTGCACAACGCGTGATGAACCACCCGGTCGCGAAAAGGCGCGGCCGAGATCAGCCGTTTCTTGGGGTCATGGATATAAAAACTGTGATATTTTCCCGGCTGGTATTCTCCTTTCTTGAGTTCCTCCTGCAGTTGAAACAGGTTAGGCTCCAGGTTGAATTCGAATTCGGCCACCTCGGGTTTGCCGCGTTTGCCGCGCGAGGCTTTGCGAAAGGCCAGCAGCAGGTTGGTGAACGAAGTGAGCCTTGGCCAGAGAAGTTCTACAGGTTGAGCCATAATAAAAATCCAAAATTTTAACACTGGGGGCTGCGCCCCCAGACCCCCAGAGATTCAGAATCCCAGGATTTCAGAACCCAGCAGCTCAGGAACAGCGCGAGAGGGAGCAGCGAAACCCGACAAGGTTGACCCTGAAGACCGGGTAGTACCAGTACCGGTCGGCGCAGCGGGCATCGTCCTGATTGATGTACCACGAGCCGCCCCGCAGGGCCTTCGTATCTTCATCTTTATCATACCAGTTTTCCTGCCACTCCCACACATTCCCGCTCAGCTCCTGGCAGCCGTACGGGCCGGCCCCGCCCGGGAAGCAGCCCACCGCGCTGGTCGCCCCAATTCCACTTTCGGACGTGTTAGCCCATTCCGCCTTAAACGGGCCGTTCCAGGGATAGTCGCGCTCCTGGCCAGGATTGTCCGCGCTTGCCTGGACCAACTCGCCCTCCAGCCGCGCCAGCGGGCGCACGATTTCGTTCGGCGGCAGCCGCAGCCCGCCCCGCGCGGCTTTCTCCCACTCGGCCTCCGAGGGCAGCTTCACCATCCACTCCTTTCCCAACCAGCCATTCGCGTGCGCCAGCTCGTCCAGCCAGCGCGTGAAGGCCAGCGCCTCGTACCAGCTCACCCCCACCACCGGGTGGTTGTCCAGCCCAAACGCACCGCCAAAATCGACCGGCCCGGAGCGGCCTTCATTATCCCAGCGTCCCTCGAACAGCCCATCCTTCCAATAGCCGGCCTGGATGGCTTCGTCCCAGTAGTGCTTCTCCTGGTACCCCTTCGCCTGCACAAACAGCCCGTACTGCGCGTTGGTCACCGGGTACTGCGCCAGCCAGAAGGCCGGCAGGTCGACGGTGTGAGCCGCTTTGCCCTCCCCCATCCGGAACGGCCCTTCCGGCACGTAGCAGAACGGCATGGCCTCCAGCGTCAACACTTCCGCGCGGGGGTCGCCCAGGCGGGAGAGCGCCGCGCCAACCTGCGCGCGCAGTTTCGCCGGCAGGCCCGGGCCGCTCATCCCCTCCAGCAGGCGGCTTTCGACTTCTTCCCGGTCTGGATCAGGCAGATTCACGGCCATGTCGGCCGCCAGTTTCCCTGCCATGACCAGGCAGCGGCCTTTGTAGCCCCCGTCCGCTGCGTCGCCGGCCCGCTCCAGCACCTGTTGAACCAGCGCGCTGCAAAAATTCTCCGGCAGCTTTGGGTGCGCGCCGGCCATCAAAATCACCGGCTCCCACAAGTCATCGTTAAGGTGTTGCATGGCGGTTGGAACCACCAGGCTGTGGTCGACCAGCCAGGTCGCTGCCAGGAATTCCAGGAAAGTCTTGTGTAGAAATGAATACTCGCCTGGCTCGTGCTCGGCCAGCAGCCCGCTAAATTCGTGAGCGTTGGCCAGGAATCCCGCGGCCTTTTCCAGGGCGGCCTCGTCCTCCTTCTCCCGCTCGCGTTCTTTCAGGTAATGCGCCAGGATCTCGACCGCTTCATCTTTATTGATCGATGTGATTGTTTTCTCCTGCATCTGGGCGGCCAGGTAGCTCAGGCGCTTGAGCTTGACCTTGACCGCATCTTCTACCAGGCGGCGTTTGCCGGTGCCATCTTCGCTGGCCAGCCGCTCAGCCTCCACCAGGGCAGACTGCTGAAGTCGCCAAAACCCCAGCAGCAGGGTCACGATCTCATCCAGCACTTCCACGGTCCGCTCGGGCAGGTGCGCGCGGTGGTACTTATACACCTGCACCAGCGCAGAGCAGAATAACGGTGTGGAGGCAAGCTCGGTCAGGTTCGGGCGACCAAGCAGGTTTTTTATCAGGTCGGCCGTGTTATCTTCGCGCCGGAGCGAGTCGGGTTCGATCAGGGTAAACAGGTTTTCGACCAGCGCGGCAATACCAGGGCCGTCCAGCGGGAGCACTTCAGCGACCGACAGCCGGGCAGCCGCCAGCTGAAGCTCAACCATTTCGTACCCGCGCGGGCGCGAGCTGAGGCCAAAGCGGTTGCCGGGATATTTGCCATAACACTGGATAAATTCAGAAATGTGCTGGGCGACATCGCCGCGGTTGTCCGAGACTTCGTCCAGCCCGTCCAGCAGCACCAGGCAGCCGCCCTCCTTCAGGCGGTTGTCGAAGAAGCCGGGAGTGAGAAAGCCCCGCTCGCCATCGCGGTATTGACTTTCCAGGAAGTCGACCAGCGCCCCCGGGCATGGGCCTGGATACTTCGCTTTGTGCTGCGCCAGGAAAACGCCAAAATTGCGCAGGCGGGTAAAGATGGGCAAGAGCGGCTGGCCCTGCCAGCCCAGGTCGCCGGTGGCGCGCCCCTCCGCGAAGGCCAGCGCGGCGCGGTGCAGCAGAGTGGTCTTGCCGCAGCCGGGCTTTCCTTTCAGCAAAAAGCGCGGGTAGCGATTGAGCAGCTCGCCCAGGCTGATAGGCGGCGGCTGGTCTTTAGGATCCTCGGTTGGCCGCTTTTTCTGGCCCATCTGCCCGGCTTCCTTGCGCGCCTTTTGCTCGGCGGCCACGTCGCGCATCTGCAGCGGAACAAAAACTTGCTTGAGGCTGGCCGGCGGGATATCCCCCGCGCGCTCGCGGATGAGCGGCAGCATCAGGCTGCTCCATTTCTGCCGCGCCCACTCCAGGTATTCCTTGAAAGCCCGGGGGTCGTCAGTCACCAGGCGGCGCTCGGCGGTCAGCGCCTCCAGCAAAGTGACCAGCCGGGCCGCCTGGTTTTGCAGGTCGAGCACCGTCTGCGTTAATCCCGCCAGCTGGTGCTGCCGGTCGAGGTCGTTGGCATAAGAAATGACCGGGTGGTATTTTTCGCTGCGGCCTAGACGCTCGCGCAGCAGGTACAAAAAGCGCGCCAGCAGGTCGCGCCGGCTTTCGTCCAGCCCCAGGCTGGCGAGCAGCCCGGGCGGGATGATGGCCGGGTCGAAATGGGCCATCTCGATCGCGGCGGCGGCCAGCGCGGCGTGCTGCTCGCGGGTCAGCCCGGTCAGGCCCAGCGTGGCGATCAGCCGCTCCGGGTCTCCCTCCGGGCGCTGCGCGTTGAGTTCATCCAGCGCGCCCAAAACGGCCTGGCGCAGCTCTTCGGCGTCCTGTTTTTCATCATACCCGCGCGTGACCCACTTCGAAACAGGCGCCAGGCCGGTTTCCAGCGCCGGGTCGACCAGGGCCTTCTCGGCCAGCTTGCCGGCTGCCGCCACCAGCCCCGCGCCCAGTCCCGAGACGAGGTAAGGAAGGACTGTCTCCATCGGGAGCCCCCTTTCTGATTCATCAGAAGGATCATCGACCGTGCGTTTTGGTTTGCGCGGTAAATAACGCAAACCAAAAACATCGGATTAAGAGATATTGTACAGGAAATGCGGGGAAAGAAGGCCATCCACGAATAAAGAAACGAATAAACGAATAAAGACCCGCCCCACCCCGCCAGGGCGCAAGAGGCGGGAAAGAATCCCGCCCTACAGGTCCACGGAACCGCCTGACCCAAGCAAGGCATCTCCCTCCATTTTCGCGTTCTTCGAAAATGGGGGGAGACCGAGAGGGGGGTCGTTCTGCGCCCTGGTCCGCGGAACCCCCCCCGGCCACGCAAGGCATCTCCCTCCATTTTCGCGTTCTTCGAAAATGG